>NZ_PVZF01000009.1 GCF_003002055.1 Kineococcus rhizosphaerae | reverse complement strand
CAGGTCTTGGCGCGGTCTACCCATCCGGCCCTGCTTGGGTAGCAGCGGCTCGATGAGCTCCCACTCCGCATCGCTGAGGTCAGAGGGATACGCCTCACGATCGCCAGCCACCTCAGCAGCATGCCCTACCAAGACCCACATCTGAAACAGTCACTGAGAAGGCTGTCGAGAAGAGCGCGCGGGGGCGCTCCCACGGGCAGTGGCTCGTGGACGGACGTGCCCCGCTGAACCACAACGAGCAGTTCAAGGCCGACGGACCCCCGCTGGAGGTCCGCGACCGCATCGAACGCGTCTACGCCCGCGAGGGCTTCGCGTCCATCGACCCCGACGATCTCAACGGCCGCTTCCGCTGGTGGGGGCTGTACACGCAGCGCCGCCCCGGCGTCCCGGGCGGCCGGACGGCCCAGCTGACGCCCGCCGAGCTGTCCGACGAGTTCTTCATGCTGCGCGTGCGCCTCGACGGCGGCGCGCTGACGACGCAGCAGCTGCGTCTCCTGGCCGACGTCTCGCGCCGGTACGCGCGCGGGACGGCGGACCTGACCGACCGGCAGAACGTCCAGCTGCACTGGGTCCGCATCGAGGACGTGCCCGCGATCTGGGCCGCGCTGGAGGCCGTCGGCCTGCAGACGACCGAGGCGTGCGGGGACGGCCCGCGCGTCGTGCTCGGCAGCCCGGTCGCCGGGGTCGCGGCCGAGGAGGTCATCGACCCGACGCCCGTGATCACCGAGATCGTCGAGCGGTTCATCGGTGATCCCGAGATCGCGAACCTGCCGCGCAAGTTCAAGTCGGCCGTGACCGGGCACCCGGACCAGGACGTCGTCCACGAGATCAACGACATCTCCCTCGTGGGGGTCGTCCACCCCGAGCTGGGTCCCGGCTACGACCTGTGGGTCGGCGGTGGGCTGTCCACCAACCCCCGGCTGGCCGAGCGGCTCGGTGCGTTCGTGCGCGCCGAGGACGCCGCCGACGTCTGGTACGGCGTCGTGCGGATCTTCCGCGACTACGGCTACCGGCGGCTGCGGCACCGCGCGCGGCTGAAGTTCCTGCTCGCCGACTGGGGGCCGCAGAGGTTCCGGCGGGTGCTGGAGGAGGAGTACCTCGGGTTCGCCCTGCCCGACGGCCCGCCCGCACCGGCCCCGACCGGCGCCGGGGACCACGTCGGCGTGCACCGCCAGAAGGACGGCCTGCGGTACGTGGGCCTGAGCCTCGTCGCGGGGCGCGTCAGCGCCGACGTGCTCACGGCGCTGGCCGAGGCCGCCGAGGCGGCGGGCTCGCGCCGGGTCAGGCTGACCCCCCAGCAGAAGCTCCTCGTCCTCGACGTGCCCGAGGACGAGGTCGAGGGGCTCTGCGCGCGGCTCGAGCCGGTCGGGCTGACGTCCACGCCCAGCCCCTTCCGGCGCAGCACCATGGCCTGCACGGGCATCGAGTACTGCAAGCTCGCCATCGTCGAGACGAAGCGGGCCGCCGCCGAGGCCGTGGGCGACCTCGAACGCCGGCTCGTCGACCTGCCGCTGCCGACCCTCGCGCCGCGGCCCCTGACGCTGCACCTCAACGGCTGCCCGAACTCCTGCGCCCGGATCCAGACGGCCGACATCGGGCTCAAGGGCCAGCTCGTGACGGACGACGACGGGCAGCAGGTCCCGGGCTTCCAGGTCCACCTCGGGGGTGGGCTCGCGTCCCAGGACCGCGAGGAACCGGGTCTGGGGCGCACCGTGCGCGGGCTGAAGGTCACCGCGGACGGGGTGGGGGAGTACGTCGAGCGCGTCGTGCGGCGCTGGGCGGCCGACCGCGAGGGGGACGAGACGTTCGCTCAGTGGGCCCACCGCGCCGACGAGTCCGCCCTGCGCTGACGCTGCGTCCCGCGCGACGCACACGTCGGACCCTGGACCACGCGAACGTGGGGTCGGACGTGTGCGTCGCGCCTCGGATCAGGGCTGAGGAGGGTCCGACGTGTGCGTTGCGCGGGCGGAGGGGAAGAACCTGCCCGAAGGCCCTTGCGGAACGGCCCGCGTGTGTCACAGTGAGGCACCCGAGAGCGGAGGTGCGTGGTGCGAGGACGGCGGACGTGGGCGCGGTTGTGCGCCGCCGCAACCAGTTTCGGTGCTGCGGTCGTGCAGGGGCTGGCCCTGGCCGGGCACGGTCAGTGGGGTTTCCCGTGGTCGCCGGTCGAGCTCGAACAGGAACCGGGTCCCGGTGAGCTGAGCTGGGCGGAGTTCGAGGCCGAGCTCCACGCGCTGCTGTCCGAGCAGGCCCGCGGCGCCGGGGACGAACCCCGCCCCAGCAGCGAACCCATGCCCTGAACCGCACCCCTGCGCTCCGAGCGCAGGGCCGCGACGGCCAGCACGGCCGCGACCAGCAGCAGCCCGGCGCAGCCCAGGGCGAGGTCGGCGAAGACGCCCAGGTGGGCCCGGCCGGGGGTCGGGGGCGCGTCCACCAGGTAGGCGCCCGTGACGACGGGGACGACGACGGCGGCCGCGACGCGCTGCGAGAGCTGGAACAGCCCCGCTGCGACGCCCGCCACGGCCACCGGCGCGTGCTGCAGCGTCAGGACCTGGTTGGGGGAGATCACCGCCCCGATCGCGGCCGACGAGACCGTCGCGGTGATCGAGACCACCAGGACGGCGTGCGCGGGCAGGGCGGGCAGCAGGAGCGCCTCGGCGGTCACCGACGCGGTGGCCGCGACGGTGGCCGCCACCACCAGCCGCCGCCCCCACCGGAGCACGAGCCGGGCGCACAGGGCCGCGCAGACCCCGGAGGCGACGGCGGCCGGCAGCAGCACCAGCCCGGCGTCGAAGGCGGACAGCCCCAGCCCCGACTGCAGCACCAGGACCTGCAGCATCCCGAGGGCCAGGACGGCGCCGAAGACGCACATCGCCACCGCCGTGCCGAGGGAGAAGTCCGGGCGCCGGAACAGGTCCGGCACGACCAGGGGGCTCAGGGCGCGCCGCTCCCACCAGCGCAGCACCCCGGCCAGGACCACGACGGTCAGCAGGCACGGCACGAGCACGCCGGCCGAGACCCGTCCCGTCGCGAAGGGCAGCAGCAGGCACAGCGTCCCCAGCGCGACGACGGCGCTGCCCGGCAGGTCGAGCCCGCCGCGGGGCAGCGGCCGGCGGGCCACCCGCGGCAGGTGGCGGAAGGCCACGGGCAGGAGCAGGACCGCCATCGGGATGTTCGCCGCCAGCACGAGGCGCCACCCCAGGCCGGGGCCCCCGAGCCCGGTGAGCAGCCCGCCCAGCAGGGGACCGCACGCCGACGAGCAGGCCGTCGCGACGGAGTACCCCGCGAACGCCCGGGCCCGCTCGGGGCCGCGGAACACCGTCTGCAGCGTGCCGTGCACCTGCGGGTTGACCACGCCCGCGCCGAGCCCCTGCAGCGCCCGGGCGAGGACGACCGTCCAGGCGTCGTGCGCCGTCGCGGACAGCACGGCCGCGGCGGCGAACACGACGAAGCCGCTGAGGTGCAGGAACCGGCGCCCCAGGACGTCGCCGAGCCGGCCGGCGGGGACCAGGGCCAGCCCGAAGGTCAGCGAGTAGCCGGCGAGGATCCACTGCACCTGCGTGGGCGTGGCGCCCAGGTCGGCGCGCAGGGCCGGGACCACGACGCCGACCATGCTCTGGTCGACGAGGGTGACGAATCCCGTGCCGAGGCAGACGAGCCAGACGGCGGTGCGGGGGTCGGACGGGCGCAAGGGTGCTCCGGTCGGTGACGGCGGGGGCGTCCACGCCGAAGGGTGGCCCCACTCCGGCGATCGAGGAATCTCACGCCGCGATCGAGGACGGCACGGCAGGCCTCGGAGCCGGGGATTCCTCGATCACGGCGGAAGATTCCTCGATCGCCGGGAGGGGTGGGTCAGAGGGTGTCGTCGCCCGCGAGCGGGACGACGTCGTACCCGAAGGCGAGCAGGGTGCCGCCCTCGACGACGCGCGTCTCGCGCTCGGGCAGGCGCACGAAACCCAGGGTGGTGTACAGGGAGTGCGCCGCGGTCATCCGCGGGGCGGAGTTCAGCACGACGCGGTGCAGTCCGCGCCAGCGGGCCACGTCGAGGGCGTGCCGGACGAGCGCCGTCCCGACGCCGCGACCGCGGGCGGGCACGGCGCTCGCCAGCAGGCGCAGGTCGAGCTCCCCGTCGAGCGCCGTGGCGCTCAGGGTCCGCCCGGGACGAGGCAGCGTCACCGTGCCGAGCAGTTCGCCGGTGACGGCGTCGACGGCGACCCACAGCTCGGCCTCGCGGGTCCGCGTCGCGGCGTCGGCGACCTGCGCGGCGTACCAGTCGGGCAGGTCGCCGTCGGCGGCGTAGGCGTCCAGGGCGAGCCGGCTGACGGCATCGAGCTCCCCGGGCCGGGCCAGCCGGACGAGCACCCCGGGAGCGGGGTCGACGTCCCGGCCGAACACGGCGAGCCGCAGACCGCCACCGCCCAGCCGGTCCTCCCGCTCGGGCAGCCGGGTGAAGCCCGAGCGGTGGTAGAGGCGCTGGGCGGTCTCGTTGCGCGCCCCGGTGTCCAGCACGACCCGGGTGAAACCCCGGGCCCGCGCCTGCGCGACGGCGTCCTCGAGCAGCAGGGCGCCCAGTCCGCGGCGGCGGGCGGCGGGGGAGACGGCCAGCAGCCGGAACTCGAGCTCGTCGGGTCCGGCGAAGCGGGCGTGCTCGGTGCCCCCGGGCGCCAGGGTCGCGGTGCCCAGCAGGTCCTCGCCCGTGCCCTCGACCGCGACGCGGACGTCGGCGGTGCGGGCCCGGCCCGCGGCGTCGCGCAGGAGCGCTGCCCGCGCGGCGTCGGGCGGGTAGGGGCCCACGGAGAACCCGGCCACCGTCAGCTCCCCGACGGCGGCCAGCTCGTCGGGGCGGGCCGACCGGACGGTCAGCGTGGTCGCGCCGTCCGACACGGGGTTCTCCGTGGTGGTGCTCATCCGGCCTGCACGGGTTCCTCGGTCGCGAGTCCGGCGGCCTTCCACGCCGGGAAACCGCCGTCGACCTGGACGACGTTGGTGAAGCCCGCGGCGAGCAGCTCGGCGGTGACGGGGCCGGACCCGGCGGGCGACCCGCAGATCACGACGATCTCCTGGTCCTTGTCGGTCAGCTGCTCCAGCGCGCCGGGCTCGCCGACGGCGAACTTGCGGCCGACGTCGGTCTTGGCGACGACGACGGCCTGCGGCAGCTCACCGTGGGCGGCGCGGCCGGCGTCGCTGCGGACGTCGACGAACAACGCGCCACCGGCGACGGCGCGGCCGGCGGTCTCGGCGTCGACGAGGGGGGCCTCGGGGAGGGTGGTCTCGCTCACGTCACTCCTGTGGTCTGGTGTTCTCGGCGCTCACGCGGTCGCGTGGGCGGGTTCGGGCAGGTGCACGGTCGACCGGTCGCGCCACGCCTGCGCGAGCAGTTCGTAGGAGCGGAACCGGTCGGCGGCACGGTACGTCGCGGTCGTCACGAGGATCTCCTCGGCCCCCGTGACCCGGGCCAGCGCCTCGAGCCGGGGAACCACCGTCTCCGGCGAGCCGACGACGTGACCCTCGAGGCGGTCGGCGACGAGCGCCTCGTCCTCGGCGGACCAGGTGAACGCGTCCACCTCCTGCGGGGAGGGGATGGGGACGGCCCCGGTGCCGCGGCGGATGCCGAGCACCCACTGCGCGTACGGACGGGCGAGCTCGCGCGCCTCGGCGTCGGTCGCGGCCACGACGACGTCGGCCGACACGGCCACCCGCGGGGCGGGCAGGACGCCGGGACGGAACGCGTCGCGGTAGGTGGCGACGGTGTCCAGCACGGAGGCGGGAGCCACGTGGTAGTTCGCGACGAGCGGCAGGCCGAGTTCGCCGGCGACCCGCGCGGACTCGCCGCCGCTGGAGGCCAGCACGTGCACGTCCACGGGCGCACCCGACAGCAGCGAACTGCCGTGCGTGCGGCCCTCGGCGTCGGTGTGCCCGTCGCGCAGCAGGTCCAGGGCGAGGCGGAGCTCGTCCGCGAACGGCGGCGCGTCGGCGCGGTGGACGCCCAGCACGCGCGCGGTCGCTGTGAGGGTCTCGACGAGCGCCGGGTCGCGCCACAGGGGCGGCGGCGCGGCGGGCACGGGCAGCCCGTCGACCACCCGGGACCCGCTCGCCCCGGGCCGCTCGGCCCCCGCGGGGGCGGGGCCGTGGACCCGGCCGAAACCCAGGTCGACGCGGCCGCCGACGGCCCGGGCGATCGTGGCCCACTGCTCGGCGGCGACGGCCGGTGTCGTGACGGCCAGCAGGCTCGCGGCCGAGCCCACCCGCAGGCGCCGCGTCGAGGACGCGACGAGCGCCGCCAGGACGGCGGGGGTCGAGCTCGAGACGCCGGGGGACAGGTGGTGCTCGGCGAGCCAGAACCCGCGGTAGCCCCAGTCGTCGGCCGCCCGGGCCAGTTCCAGGGTCCGGGCGATGCCCGCACCGAGCCCCTCGTGCTCGCTCTCGGGGACGAGGTCGAGGACGGACAGTTCCACGCTCACGCCGGCTGCGCCGCCCGGGCCGGGGACAGGCCGAGGTTCTCCCGCAGCGTCGTCCCGGTGTACTCCGTGCGCAGCGAACCCCGTTCCTGCAGCAGCGGGACGACCGTGTCGACGAACTCGTCGAGGCCGGTCGGCACCACGGGCGGGTGCAGGATGAAACCATCGGAGCCGTCGTTCTGGACGAAGTCGTCGAGCTGGTCGGCGACCGTGGTGGGCGTGCCCACGAACGTCGCGCGGGCGGTGACCTCGATGACGGTCTCGCGCAGGTTCAGCCCCCCGCGCGCGGCGATCTCGCGCCAGCGCGCCACGACCGCGTTCAGGTCGGGGTCGTGGATCGCCCGGCCCCTCCAGCGCGGCGGCGCGGTGGTGTCGGCGTCGAACTCCGGCAGCGGACCCTCGGGGTCCAGCTGCGACAGGTCGCGGTTCCAGACCTGCTCGGCCAGCGCGAGGGCGGTGGCGGGGCTGACCTGCTGGTGGGTGAGCTCGCGCGCCTTCTCGGCGGCGTCGGCGGCGCTGTCGCCGAGGACGACACCGGCCGAGGGCAGGATCTTGACGTCGCTCGCCAGGCGCCCGTGACGCACCGCCCGCGCCTTGACGTCGCGGTAGAACGGGACGGCGTCGTCGGTGCGCCGGAAGGGGGAGAAGATCGCGTCGGCGTTGGCGGAGGCGAACTCCCGGCCCTGGTCGGACACGCCGGCCTGGATGATCAGCGGGTGGCCCTGCGGCGGACGGGGGACGTTGAACCGGCCGCGGACGTCGAACTGGTTCGTGTGCAGCTCGAAGGCCCCCACGCCGTGCCGGGCCAGGAACTGCCCGGTGGCGCTGTCGGCCAGGACGTCGCCCGGGCCCCAGGAGTCCCGCAGGGCGCGGACGGCGAGGAGCACCTCCTCGGCCCGCTCGTAGCGCTGCGAGCGGTCGAGGTAGCCGCCGCGCCGGAAGTTCGCGCCCGTGAACGCGTCGAAGCTGGTGACGACGTTCCACGCGGCGCGGCCGCCGGAGAGGTGGTCGAGGGAGGCGAACTCGCGGGCCAGTTCGTAGGGCTCGTTGAACGTGGTGTTGATGGTCCCGGCCAGGCCCAGGTGGTCGGTGACCCCGGCCAGGGCGGCCAGCACCGTGAAGGTGTCCGGCCGGCCCACGACGTCGTTCTCGTAGATCTCGCCCGCGTGCTCGCGCAGCCGCAGGCCCTCGGCCAGGAAGAACAGGTCGAAGAAACCCCGTTCGGCGGTGCGGGCCAGGTGGGCGAAGCTCCGCACGTCGATCTGGCTGCCCGCGGCCGGGTCCTGCCAGACGGTGTGGTGGTTGACGCCGGGCAGGTGGGCGCCGAGGACGATCTGCTTGCGGGGCTTGCCGTCGGGGATGCTCATCGGGTCCTCCTCAGACTGCGGCGTAGCGGTTGACGGGCCTGGCCAGCCCCAGGTGGTCGCGCAGGGTGGTGCCGGTGTACTCCCGGCGGAACACCCCGGCGGACTGCAGCAGCGGCACGACCTCGTCGACGAGCGCGGGCAGGTCGGTGGCGTTCACCGCCGGACGGAACCGGAACCCCTCGATCCCCGCCTCGCGCCACAGCAGCAGACGCTCGACCAGGCCCGCGGGGGAGTCGGCCACGACGAGCGCGTCGGAGCCGAACGCCTCACCGTCGACGGTGTCGAGCCGGTCCAGGCGGTTGCGGGCGGCCGCGGCGTCGGGGCCGAGGGCGACCACGAGGTCGGCGTGGACCTGCAGCGGGGTTCCCGTCCGGCCGACGGCGGCCTCCGCGGCACGCACCTCGGCGACGATCTCGCGGGCGTTCGCCGCCTCGTGCGGCGTCACGAACACGACGTCCGCGCTCGCGGCGGCGAACTCGTACGCGGTCCGCGCGTGCGCCAGTGCGGTCACCACGGGCTGTCCCTGCGGGGGACGGGGCGTGATCGAGGGGCCGAGGACCGAGAACCAGGGGGTCTCGACCGCGACCCGGTGCAGCTTGGTGCGGTCGACGAAGCGTCCCGAGGCGACGTCGCGGATCTCCGCGTCGTCCTCCCAGGAGTCCCAGAGCGCCCGCACGGTGTCGACGACGGCGCGGCCCTCGGCGAACAGGTCCTCGACCGCCGCGGCGACCTCGGGGTCCTGCAACGTCTCGCGGGAGACCACGGGGATCGACCGCCGTCCGAAGAGTTCGGCCTCGTGGGCGCGGGGGGCGATCTGGGCCCGCCAGCCGCCGCGGCCGGAACTGACGTGGTCGAGCGTCGCGAGCGCCTTGGACACGTGGAACGGTTCGGTGTGGGTCGTCGTGACGGTGGGGACCAGACCGACGGCCTGCGTGACCAGCGCCAGCCGGGCCGCGACGAGCAGCGCGTCCAGGCGGCCGGCGACCCGGTCGGTGCGGTCGTCGGGTAGCCCGAAGTGGCTGCCCTGCAGGCTGAAGGAATCCTCGATGGTCACGAGGTCGAACAGCCCGCGTTCGGCCTCGCGGACGGTGTCGCGCCAGAACGCGGCGGTGAACAGCTCGTCGGCGCGGGCGCCGGGTTCGCGCCAGGACGCGGGGTGCCACCCGGTGGACTCCAGGGCCACGGAGAGGTGGAGTTCGGACACGGTTCTCCTCCTGCTGTCTTGACGACACGCAGGCGTCCGGCGGGTCATCGCGCTTGCCGGAGGTCTTCCTCCGGCCGGGTCGTCACCTGGAGCACCCCACCGCGGGGGAGGGTTGCCGACCAGCTAGCCAGGGCTTGTCGCTGGTTCTCGTGACCTTCGCCGGTGAGTTTACCCGAGTTCCGTCACCGGGTCGAGGAACGTCTCGGGGGCGGGCCGGGCGTCGGTGAGCGGACCCCAGTGACCGTCCACCAGGCCGTACTCGAGCTCGGGGCCCGTGGTCACGAACCGCTCCACCGCGGCCACCAGCCGTTCGACGTCGGCCGAGCCGGTCCCGACCCCCGTCGAGGCGCGCAGCCCGCCCGCGACCAGGCCGAGGGAGTTCGCGAACCGGTGCGCGCAGAAGCGCCCGTCGCGCACGCCGATCCCGTGCTCCGCCGACAGGTACGCCGCGACCTCGGAGACCGAGCGGCCCGCGACGGTGAACGTCACGACCCCCACGGCGTCGGCCGGGTGCGCCCGGACGACCTCGACGCCCGGCAGGGCGCTGAGCCCGTCGACGAGCTGGGCGCGCAGCGCGCCCTCGTGACGTTCCAGCGCACCGTCCGGCAGGGCGGCGAGCGTCGCGCAGGCCTGGGCCAGGGCGACGGCGCCGATCACGTTCGGCGACCCGGCCTCGTGCCGGTCCGGGCCGGAGGCCCAGCGCACCGCGTCGTGGCTGACGTCGAGCGTCGCGCCGCCGCCGGCCAGGTACGGCTCGGCCGCGTCGAGCCAGTCGCGGCGGCCGACGAGGGCGCCGGCGCCGAACGGCGCGTACAGCTTGTGCCCGGACAGGGCGATCCAGTCGATCTCGTCGCGGCCGACGTCCACGCGCCGGTGCGGCAGCAGCTGGGCGCCGTCGACGGCGATGCGGGCCCCGGCCGCGTGCGCGGCGCGGGCCAGCCGGCGCAGCGGCAGCACCTCGCCGGTGACGTTGGAGGCGCCCGCGACGGCGAGCAGCGCGTACTGCCCGGTGGCCAGCTCGGCCTCCAGCAGGGCAGCGGTCTCCTCGGCGTCGGCACCGCCGCGCACCACCGTGGTGGCCGCCGAGCGCTGCCAGGGCAGCAGGTTCGCGTGGTGCTCGACGTCCGCGACGAGCACCCGGGCACCGGCGGGGACGGCGCGGGAGAGCAGGTCCAGCGCGTCGGTCGTGCTGCGGGTGAAGACCACGACGTCGTCGGCCCGGGCGCCGAGGAACCGCCCGACCTGCTCGCGGGCCTGCTCGAACAGCGCCGTGGAGACCCGGGACAGGTACCCGGCGCCGCGGTGGACGCTGGCGTAGTGCGGCAGCACCTGCGCGACGCGGGCCGCCACCGCGCTGAGGGCCGGCGCGCTGGCGGCGTTGTCGAGGTTGGCGTAGGTGGCGGTCCCGCCCGTGGCCAGCGGCACCACGGTGTCGGCGCCCACGACCGGCAGCAGCGGGGCCACCGGGCGACAGGCCGCACGAGGGGCGGGACGGCTGGGGGACAGGGTGCTCGTCGACACGAGGTCTCCTCGGGAAGTGGACCCTGCCGGGAGGACCGGGATCACCCCGGCGAGGTCCGCGCTTGCCGGGCCCACCTCGGGACCGGCCAGGTCGTCACCCGGGGCACCCCACCGCGGAGGAGGGTTGCCGGCCAGCGAGCCGGGGCTTGTCGCTGGCACTCATGACCTGAGGGGAGATTGCCACGCGCAACCGCCGGGAATCAAGGTCGGCGTGTCGCGGGTCGACCTCGAGCGTCCTGGAGCGTTCTCGCGGGGCGCCCAGGACGCGGGTGGGGGCTGATCGGGGGAACCACTTGTGGACCGTGCCGGGACCGGTCTACATTCGAAGCACACCATCCAGAGCGGCCGAGAGTCCTGGCTCGACGACGCCGCAGCAACCCCCCGAGCCCGGGCGAGGGTGCTAACGCCAGGCCGATGGAGTTCGTGATGCGGACCACCGATGTCGTCGCTCCCCACCCGGTTCCGGGCCGGGGAACCGTGCGATGACGCTCGCCCCCCTCGTCGCCGGTGCGGCGGGGCGGCCGACGCTGAGCTTCGAACTGTTCCCCCCGCGCTCGGACGCCGGACGTGACGCGTTGTGGCGCAAGCTGTCCGAGCTGCTGTCCGCAGCCCCCGACTTCGTGTCGGTGACCTTCGGGGCAGCGGGCGCGACCCGTGGCCCGAGCCGCGACCTGCTCGCCCACGTCCTGAGCACCACGGCCGTGCCGGCCATGGCCCACCTGACCTGCGTGGGCTCCTCCCGGCGCGAGGTCGTGGAACTGGCGACCGAGTTCCTCGACGCCGGGGTCCGCAACGTCCTGGCGCTGCGCGGGGACCCGCCGGCCGGGGCCGCGGACTGGACCCCGCACCCCGACGGGGTGACCACCGCGAGCGACCTCGTGGAACTCCTGCAGGTCGCCGACCGGCGTCGCCTCGCCCTGCGCGGGGGGGCCCGTCCGGTGGACGAGGGCAGCCTCAGCCTGGCCGTGGCCGCCTTCCCCCGGGCCCGGGACGACCACGAGCTCGCGGTCCTGCGGGCCAAGCAGGACGCCGGGGCCCAGTTCGCGGTCTGCCAGGTCACGTTCTCCGCCGAGGAGTACGCCACGTTCGTCCGCCGGGCCCGGGCGGCCGGGATCACCATCCCGCTGCTGCCCGGGATCGCCGTCTCCGACGACCCGCGCCGCTTCCAGCGGATCGGCGAGCTCACCGGCGTCCCGGCCTCGCCCGCCCTGCTCGCCGCCCTCGACACCGACGACGCCACCGCGCGCCTGCGCGCCGCGACGGCCTTCTCCTCGGGCCTGGCGCACGGGCTGCTCGACACCGGTGCCCCCGGGCTGCACCTGTACACGTTCAACGCGGCCGCCCCGGCCCTGGACCTGATCGACCACCTCGACCTGCCCCGTTCCGTCGAAGGCCGCGACCGCGTCGCGGTAGGAGGACCCACCCGATGAGCCAGACCACCACCTCGTCCAGCACCCCGGCCTGGACCGCCACGATCCTCGGCTACCCCCGGATCGGCCCGGACCGCGAGACCAAGAAGGCCCTCGAGGCGCTGTGGTCCGGCAAGGCCGACCTCGCGAGCACCGAGGAGCAGCTCGCGGCCGTCCGCGCCGCCACCGTCCGCCGCCTCAACGCGCTCGGCCTGCCGGCGCACGACGCCTCGATCCCCTCGTCGTACTCGGCCTACGACCAGGTCCTCGACGCGGCCGTCGCCGTGGGCGCGGTGCCCGAGCGCTTCGCCGACCTCGTGGGCCAGGACGGCACGGTCGACCTCGTCGGGTACTCCACCATCGCCCGCGGCCGCGGGGCCCAGGCGCCGCTGGAGATGACGAAGTGGTTCGACACGAACTACCACTACCTCGTCCCCGAGATCGGCCCGGACACCGACTTCCGGTTCGCCGACGACCGCGGGGTCCGCGAGTTCGCCGAGGCGCTCGCCGACGGCTTCCTCACCCGGCCCGTCGTCGTGGGGCCGGTGACCTTCCTGCTGCTGGCCAAGGCCGCGGACGGCAGCTCGGAGGGCTTCGCGCCGATCTCGCGCCTGGACGACCTGCTCGGGGCCTACGAGGACCTCCTGGCCGCCTACGCCGCCGCCGGTGCCGAGTGGGTCCAGCTCGACGAACCGGGCCTGGTCAGCGACTCCGCGACCGCCGGCGTCGAGGGTCTGGCCGACCTGGTGCGGGGTGCCTACGACCGCCTCACGGCGCTCGCCGGCCGTCCGCGCCTGCTCGTCGCCACGCCCTACGGCGACGCGAGCGGGTACCTGGCCTCCTTCGGCGAGGTCGAGGGGCTGGCCCTCGACCTCGTGAAGGGCGCGCTCCCGGCCGACCGCTCCGTCCTGGCCGGCAAGACCGTCGTCGGCGGGGTCGTCGACGGCCACAACATCTGGCGCGGTGACCTCGTGCAGGCGCTGGCGACCCTGCGGCAGCTGGAGGGCTCCGCCGCGCACGTCGTGGCCGGCACGTCCACCTCGCTGCTGCACGTCCCGCACGACGTCAGTCGCGAGACCCAGCTCGACGAGCGGCTGCGCGGCTGGCTGGCCTTCGCCGACCAGAAGGTCGCCGAGGTCGTCCTGCTCGGCAAGGCGCTCGGGGACGCGGCCTCCGTCGAGGCGGAACTGGCCGCGTCGGCCGCCGGCCGCGCCGACCGGCTCACCGCCCCCGGCGTCGTGCGCCCGGAGGTCCGCGACCGGCTCGCCGCGCTGACGCCGGAGGCGTTCGGCCGCAGCGACTACGCCGTCCGTCGCGCCGCCCAGGACGAGGCCCTGCACCTGCCGGCCCTGCCGACGACGACCATCGGCTCCTTTCCGCAGACCACGGAGATCCGCAGGGCCCGGGCGGCGTGGACCCGAGGGGACCTGGACCAGGCGGGGTACGAGGAGTTCCTGCGCACCGAGATCGACCGCGTCGTGCAGCTGCAGGAGGAACTCGGTCTGGACGTCGTCGTCCACGGCGAGCCCGAGCGCAACGACATGGTCCAGTACTTCGCCGAGCAGCTCGACGGGTTCGCCGTCACGCAGCACGGCTGGGTGCAGTCGTACGGTTCGCGCGGGGTCCGCCCGCCGATCCTGTGGGGCGACGTGACGCGCCCCGCGCCGATCACCGTGCCGTGGAGCACGTACACCGCCAGCCGCACCACCAAGCCGGTCAAGGGCATGCTCACCGGCCCGGTGACGATCCTCGCGTGGTCGTTCGTGCGCGACGACCAGCCGCTGGGTGACACCGCGAACCAGGTGGCGCTCGCCCTGCGCGACGAGGTCGCCGACCTCGAGGCCGCCGGCATCGGGATCGTGCAGGTCGACGAACCGGCCCTGCGCGAACTCCTGCCGCTGAAGACCGCGGACCAGGCGGCGTACCTCGACTGGTCGGTCGCCTCGTTCCGGCTCGCGACGGCGGGGGCGGGCGACGCCACCCAGATCCACACGCACCTGTGCTACTCGGAGTTCGGCGAGGTCATCGACGCGATCGACGGCCTCGACGCCGACGTCACGAGCATCGAGGCGGCGCGCTCGCGCATGGAGGTCCTCGGGGACATCGCCCGCGCCGGTTTCGCCCGCGGCATCGGGCCCGGCGTGTACGACATCCACTCCCCGCGGGTGCCGTCCACCGAGGAGGTCGTGAGCCTGCTGCGTTCGGCCGTCGGGTCCGTCCCGGCCCGCCAGCTGTGGGTGAACCCCGACTGCGGGCTGAAGACCCGCGGGTACGCGGAGACGACGGAGTCGTTGCGGCACCTGGTCGAAGCGGCCCGCACGGTCCGCGCCGAACTGCCGACCGGAGCGCCGGTCGCGAACTGACGTGAACTCGCCGCGGGCCACCGGGACGTCCCGCCGCGGCGAGCCCCGACAGGCCCCCGCGGGCCGGGCACCACGGTGCCCGGCCCGCGGGGCGCTCCACTCCACCGGACGCCGGCCGGGGTACCACCAACCTGGCGAACAGAGGTCGTGTGTCCGACGCAGACAACCCACCGTGGGCGTGGCCGGAGCCCGTGTGGCGCGGGGTCGTGGAGGAGGTCCGGGCAGGGCGGTCGCTGAAACCCGCGTCCTGGCCCGGGGGCGCCCCGGCGGCCTTCGCCCTCTCCTTCGACGCCGACCACGAGACCCCCGCGCTGCGCGACGGGAACACCTCCCCGGGCGTCTTGGCCGCGGGGGAGTTCGGGTCCCGCGTGGCCGTCCCGCGGATCCTGGACCTGCTGGCCCGGCACGAGGTCCCCGCCTCGTTCTACGTCCCGGCCGTGTCGGCCCTGCTGCACCCGGACGACATCCGCCGGTTCGTCGCCGAGGGCCACGAGGTCGGCGCCCACGGCTGGATCCACGAACGCAACTCCCTGCTGGCCGAGGCCGACGAGCGCGATCTCGTGCTGCGCAGCCTCGACACGCTGGAGCGGCTGGCGGGCCGCCGGCCCACGGGGATCCGCACGCCGTCGTGGGACTTCTCCCCGGCGACCCTGCGGATCCTCGTCGAGGCGGGGCTGCGCTACGACAGTTCCCTCATGGCCGACGACGTGCCCTACGAACTCCTGTCGCACGGCGAGCCCAGCGGTCTCGTGGAGCTGCCCGTCGAGTGGGTCCGCGACGACGCCGTCTACTTCGGCATGGCCCGCTACTCCGGGCTGCGCCCCTACACCGACCCCGAGACCGTCGCCCGGATCTGGCGGCGTGAACTCGACGGAGCGGTCGCCGACGGTGGCGTGTTCCAGCTGACCCTGCACCCCTCCGTCTCGGGACACCGGTCGCGGTCGTGGATCGTGGAGGAACTCCTCGCCGCCGGCAGGGACGCCGGGGTCTGGTTCGCCACCCACGAACAGGTCGTCGACCACGTGCTGGCGGTGGCCCCGTGAACGCTCCCGCCCGCCGGCACGCCGTCGTCACCGGGGCCGCGGGCGGCCTGGGGCTGGCCGTCACGCGCCACCTGGCCGCCGCCGGCTGGACCGTCACGGCCGTCGACCTGCGGGGCGAGGCGCTGCAGCGCAGCGTGGACGGCCTACCGGACGTCCAGACCGACGTCGCCGACCTGGGGTCGCCCGACGCGCCGGGCGACGTCGTCCGCCGGGCGTGGGAGTTCGCCCCCGTCGACGGCCTCGTCAACGCCGCGGGGATCTACCCGGCCGTCCCGTTCGACACCCTCGGCACCGCGGTCTGGGACCGCGTCCAGAACGTCAACGTGCGCGCCGCGGTGTTCGCCACCCAGGCGCTGGCCGAGCTGGCGCGGGGTCGCGGGGTGCGGCCCGCCGTCGTCAACCTCACCTCGGGCGCCGCCCGCCGGGCCCGGCCCGGCGCCGCCGCGTACAACGTCTCCAAGGCCGCCCTCGTCATGGCCACCCAGGCCCTGGCCGTGGAGCTGGCCGCCCAGGGCATCCGCGTCAACGCCGTCTCGCCCGGGTTCTTCGGGGTCGGCAGCGAGGTGAACCCCGTGACGGAGGAGTACGCCGCGGCCGTCTCGGCGACCCTGCTGCCCGGCCCGGCCGATCCCGTCCACGTCGGGCACGCGGTGGAGTTCCTGCTCTCGCCCGCCGCGGGCTGGACGACGGGGTCGGTGCTGAACGTCGACGGCGGCGCCACGGCCGGCACGAACGCGCTGCCCGTGCACTGGCCCGGACCCACCCGCTGGCAACTGGGGGAGACCCGATGACCTGGACGATCGTCGGTGCGGGCGCCATCGGCGGCACCCTCGCGCACGCGCTGGCCCGGGACGGGCACGAGGTCGTCGTCGTCGACGCCGACCGCGACCACGTGGACGCGCTGCGCGGCAAGGGGATCACCATCCGCCGCGCCGACGGGCGCGACGACACCGTCGAGGTCGCGCGGGCCGTGCACCCGGACGACGCGCAGGACCTGCGCGACCTGCAGAAGGTCGTGATCGCGACGAAGTCGCAGCACACCGTGCAGGCCGCCACGTGGACCGCGTCCCGGCTCGCGCCGGGTGGGTTCGTCGTCTCGGCGCAGAACGGCGTGAACGAACCCGTCATCGCCGACCACGTGGGCACCCACCGCGTCCTCGGCGCCTTCGTCAACATCTTCGCCGACTACCTCGAACCCGGCGTGGTGCGCGACGGCGGCCTCGGGGCCCTGGCGGTCGGGCTGCCGGGTTCCGGGGCGCCCGACCTGCGGGTGCTGGAGACGGCCGAGGACCTCCGCGCCTACGGCGACGTCGTGGTGACGGCGAACCTCGAGGGGTACCGCGCGTCGAAGGCCGGTTTCGGCGCGGTGCTCGGGGTCACGACGCTCGTCGACGCGCCCATGGCCGACGTCGTCGAGGCCTACCCCGACGTCGCGTCCGCGGCCGCCGCGGAGAAGGTCGAGGCGTCGATCGCGGCCGGGCTGGTGCTGGAACCCTTCGACGCCTGGGAACCGTACGGTTTCCGGGCCCTGGCCAGCGAGCGCGTGCGCACCGCGGCCACCGCCCGCCTCGTCGCCTGGCTGCGCACGATGCCCAAGGACCGTAGCGGGGTCTTCCGCGACATCGCGGTCCGCCGCCGTCCCCGCGAGACGCACCCGCTCGGGTACGCCCCGGCCGTGCGCGGTCCTGCCCCCACCCCGGTCAACGACGCCGTCGCCGCCCGTCTCGACGACGTCGCGGCCGGCCACGCCGAGTTCGGCACCCACCACCTCGACGCCCTGCGTCGGCTCCTGCCCTGAAGGGACCTCCCGTGCTCCGCCGCTCCACCGTCGCCCTCGTCGGCCTGCTCCTCCTCGCCGGGTGTTCCGCCGGTGCCTCCGACGACTCCGCACCCGCCGGGGACGGCACGCCCGTCGACGGCGGGACGCTGAGGTACGGGCTGCAGGCCGACCCCGTCTGCCTGGACCCGCGCCAGGGCGGGCTGACGGTCAGCCTCACCGTCACGCGCAGCGTCGTCGACTCCCTGACCGACCAGGACCCCGAGACCGGCGCGATCGAACCCTGGCTCGCGAGCAGCTGGGAGACGAACGCCGACAGCTCCAGCTTCACGTTCCACCTGCGGGACGGGGTCACGTTCTCCGACGGCACCCCGCTGGACGCGCAGGCCGTCAAGGTCAACTTCGACGACACCCAGTCCCTCGGCGCGCTCGCCGCGCTGCCGGCCCAGTACCTCACGGGCTACCAGGGCGCGACGGTCGTGGACCCGTCGACCGTGCGCGTCGACTTCGACCGGCCCAACGCGCAGTTCCTGCAGGCCAGCTCCAGCATGTCGCTGGGTCTGCTGTCCCCGAAGAGCCTGCAGGACAAGACGCCCGAGCAGCTGTGCGAGGGGGACTACGCGGCCAGCGGGCCGTTCACCATCACGAAGTTCGTCGCCGGCCAGTCGGTGCGGATCGAGAAGCGCACGGGGTACGGCTGGGCGCCGGCCCGAGCCGCCCACCAGGGCGACGCGCACCTCGACGCGGTCGACTTCACCGTCGTGCCCGAGGCCAGCGTGCGCAGCGGGTCCCTCGCCTCCGGCCAGGTCGACGCCGTCGGTGACCTGCCCGCGCAGAGCACCGACCAAGTGCGCGGTTCCGGTCTGCAGGTCCTGACGAAACCCAACCCGGGCCTGACGGGGTCGTTCTTCGTCAACACCACGGCCGGGCCGCTCGCCGACCCCGCGGTGCGGCAGGCCCTGCTGCACGTCGTCGATCGCCAGCAGGTCGCCGACACGGTGTTCTTCGGTCAGGCCCCCGCGGCCACCTCGGTCCTGTCGAGCGCCACCCCGGGGTACGTCGACGTCTCGAAGGAGCTCACGGTGGACCCGGCCGCGGCGGGCGAGGCGCTCGACGCCGCGGGCTGGACCCGCACCGGGAACGGCACGCGGAGCAAGGACGGCCGGGAACTGCGCCTCCAGGCGTCCTTCAACCCCGCCATCGGCACGGGCCAGGCCGTCCTGGAACTCGTGCAGCAGCAGCTGGCGAAGGTGGGGATCGCGCTGGACATCCGCAAGATCACCCAGGCCGAGCTGACCGACACGCTGACGAAGCGGGACTACGGGTTGTTCTACAACTCCCAGGTGCGCCCCGACCCCGACGTCCTGTGGAGCCAGTACTCCCCGGACTCGCCGTCCAACCGGCACGGCGGGTCCGACCCCGAGCTCGCCCGCGTCCTCGCCGAGCAGCGCACCACGACCGACGCGGCGCAGCGGGACCCGCTCACCGCGCAGGCCCAGCAGCGGATCGTCGCCGACGGCTTCGGCCTCCCGGTCGTCGAGAGCGTCGGCGTCTTCGGGGTGGCGGCGGACGTCCACGGGTTCGGTTGGGAGGCCTCCGGGAAACCGGTGTTCCACGACATCTGGAAGCAGTCGTGAGCCTGCCGTTCACGGTCCGCGGGACCCGGCTCGTCGATCCCGTCGACGGGGAGAGGTTCCTGCTCGCCACCACCGTGGGCCACGGCCTCGGGTCGTCCCGGTTGCGGCTGGACCGCGGTCAGCCGGGGGAGGTGCGGCTCGTCCGCGTCGAGGTCCGGGGCGGCGCGGTGCGGCTCGTCCAGGAGAGCAAGCACCACCTGGGGGCCGGGTCCTTCGCCGAGTCCACGCTGTTCGCCGGGCCGCTGGTCGACGGCGCGGTGGACGTCGAGGGGCTCCTCGTCTCCGACCTGCACGGCGTCGCCGGGATCCTGGCCGCGGGCGGGCACGGCGACCACCGGTTCGACACCGCCCGCAGCCACCTGGCGGAGGTCCGGGTCAGCGCCGAGGGGGCGCACTGGAGCACGGTCCTGACCCTGACCGGGCCCGGGACCTCGGCCGAGCTCGTCCGCGTGGTGCCCGATGCGCGCTGGGTCACCGTCGGCGTCGAGGTCACGGCGATCCCGTTGCCGGACGAAGGTTTCGTTCCGCGCCGCTACGACCCTGCCTCGGGGTCCTACGCCAAGGGGCACGCCGACCACGACCGGATCGGGCACGGCGTCGAGGTCCGCTTCCAGCCTCGGTTCCGCACCGACCGGACCGTCGTCTTCCACGTCGACCCCCGGATCCCGCAGCCCTACCGCGACGCGGTCGTGGAGGGCGGCCGGTGGTGGCGGCAGGCCTTCGCCGCAGCCGGGCTGCCCGACGCCTTCGACGTGCGGGTGCGCGCCGACGACGTCGACGCGTTCGGGCCGCGGACCAGTTCGGTCTCCTGGGTGCACCGCGCCGGCCGGGGCTGGTCGCAAGGCGGGGCGCTGACCGACCCGCGCACCCAGGAGATCCTGCGCGGGCAGGTCCGGCTCGGCTCGCACCGGGTCGAGCAGCTGACCCTGCTGGCCGAGGCGCTGCTCACGCCGTACGGCCGGCCCGACGAGGCCGAGCGCCTCGCCGCGGTCGAGCGGTTCGTGCTGGCCCGGTTGCGGCACCTGGCGGCGCACGAGATCGGGCACGCCCTGGGGTTCGTCCACAACTACGCGAGCACCAAGCACGCGAAACCGTCCGTCATGGACTACCCGCACCCGCGCCTGCGGTTGCGGGACGGGCGGATCGACCTCGCCGGCGCCTACTCCGCGGGCGTCGGTCCGTGGGACGAGTTCCTCGTCCGGCACGGGTACGCCGACGACGAGACCCCCTCCGGTCTGGTGTTCGTCACCGACGCCGACGGACACGCGCCGGACGCGGCCCACCCCGACGCCGTGCCCTGGACGAGCGGCGACGACCCGTTCACGACGCTCGCCGAGCTCCTCGAGGTGCGGGAGGTGGCGCTCGGGGAGTTCTCCCGCGGGGCGCTGGCCCGAGACCGGCAGGTCGGGGACCTCGAACCCCGACTCGTCGTCCTGCACCTGCTGCACCGCCACGAGGTCGCCGCGCTCGCGCGTCTCGTCGGCGGCGTGGCCCACCAGGGATCGCCGGACTCCCCGGCGGCCGAAGCCGTCGCCCCGGACGACCAGCGGCGGGCGGTGGAGGCGCTGCTGCCGCTGCTGGACGCGGAGGTCGCCGGCGTCCCGGCCTCGGCCGTCGCGGTGCTCCTGCCCCCGCCCCCGCGCTTCGAGCGCGACGACCAGACGTACGCGCCGCGGACCGGGCCCGTGTTCGACCCCGTCGTGGCCGTCGCCGCCGGTGCCGCCGTCGTCCTCGAACCGCTGCTGGAACCGGCCCGGCTGAACCGGCTGCACGAGCAGGCCGTCCCCGGCCTGTCGGTGGAGGACCTCGTGGGACGCGTCCTGCGGGCCGCCGCGAACGGCGAGGACCGCCGGCAGGGGGAGGTCGCGGGCGAGGCCGTCCGCCGCGTGGTGGCGACCCTGACGAGCGGCCGGCTGCACGACGCCGTGGCCGACGAGGTGCACGCCGCGCTCCTCGAGGCGGCCCGCGCGTTCGAGACGTCCCGGCCCGGCCTGGCCCGGCGCCTGCACGTGTTCGGTGAGGACGGGACCGTCCCCGGGACACCCGCGGTGCTGCCGCCGGGAGCGCCCTGGTGAGCCGTCAGCTCAAGCTGGCGCTGTTCAACCAGCCCGTCGGCCGCCACCCCGGTGGGTGGCGGCTGCCGGGCGCGCAGGGCCGCGCCGACGACGTCGACTGGGTCGTGCGCACGGCGCAGCTGGCCGAACGGGCGCGGTTCGACCTGTTCTTCTGCGAGGACGCGCTGGCCGCTCCCAGACCCGGCCACGACGGGCCGGTACGGGCGGTCGAACCGTTGACCCTGCTGGCCGCCGTGGCCCGCGAGACGACGCGCATCGGCCTCGTCGCGACCGCCTCGACGACGTTCAGCGAGCCGTACAACCTGGCCCGGCAGTTCGCGTCGCTGGACCGCATCAGCCACGGCCGCGCCGGGTGGAACGCCGTCACCAGCCAGCTCGCGGACGCCGCCGCGAACTTCGGGTTGGCTGAGTTCCCCGACCACGCGACCCGCTACCGGCGGGCGGCGGAGTTCGTCGACGTCGTGCTCCGGCTGTGGGGGAGCTTCCCGGCCGGGTACCACGTGGGGGACGCGGCGAGCGGCGTGTACACCGACCTGAGCGCGAACCGGCCCATCGACCACGTGGGGGAGTTCTTCGCCGTCCGCGGACCGCTCGACGTCCCGGCCTCCGAGCAGGGGCGCCCCGTCCTGGCCCAGTCGGGATCCTCGGAGGCGGGCATCGACCTGGCCGGGCGGTTCGCCGACGTCGTCTACACCGTCGCGCAGGACCCGGCCGAGGGGCGTGGTTTCCGCCAGCGCGTGCACGCCGCCACCCGGGCGCACGGGCGTGACCCGGCACGGGTCCTCGTGTTCCCCGGCGTGCTGCCGGTCGTCGCGGCCACCCGTGCTGCGGCGCGGGACGTGTGGGCGCAGCTGCAGGAGCTGCAGGACACCGCGGCCGGGTTGCGGCAGCTGTCGTGGCGTTCCGGGGTGGACCTCACGGGAGCCGACCCCGGGCAACCCGTGCGGGACCTGCCGCCCAGTTCCCTGGGGCGCAGCCGCGTGGCGCTGCTGTTCGGGCCCGCGGCCCGTGCCGGCTGGACGCTCGGGGAACTGGCCCGGCACGCCGCGGCGACCAACGGCCACCGGCTGCTCGTCGGGTCCGCCGACGAGGTCGCGGACGACCTGCAGCACTGGTTCGAGCAGGAGGCGGCGGACGGGTTCACCGTCATCCCCACGCACATGCCGGCGGGGTTCGAGGCGTTCGCCGACCTCGTCGTCCCGCGGTTGCAGGACCGCGGCCTGTTCCGGCGCGAGTACGCGGCGGGCACGTTGCGGGGGAACCTGGGGCTCGGCTGACCCGGGCGGGCCTCGTCCCGATCGCGCGGGGTCAGGCGGGGACGAGGGGGGCGCGGCCCTGGGCCTGCGCCGGGGCGGGCAGCAGGGGGCGCGAGGGGAACTGCCGGCGCAGCACGGGAGCCACGTCGGTCGTGAACAGGTCCCAGTTCTCCCGGTGCTGCGCCTCGCTCAGCCCGGAGCGGTCGAAGTGCAGGGCGGTCACCTCGTGGCCGAACCGCTCGTGGTAGCGGCCGACCTTGTCGACGACCTCTTCGGGGGAGCCGACGAGGGCGGAGCTGCGGACCAGGAAGTCCTCGAAGTCCTCCCACACCTTCGGGACACCGCTGCCGGCGAAGGCCTTCTGGCGCGCCTCGAAGTGCGGCCGCCAGACGCGGCGGGCCTCCTGGGAGGTCCGGGCCACGAAGCTGCCCGCCGATCCGGCGCCCACGAGCGCGTCGGCCGGGTCGTGGCCGTGCGCCGCCCACCGTTCGCGGTAGCGCTCGATGAGCGTGGCGTACTTGCCGATCGGGTACGTGACGTTCGCGGAGAACAGCGGGTCCCCGGCGGCCGCGGCGACCTCCACCGACTCCTCGCTCGTGGCGCTGCCGTGCCAGATCCGCAGATCGCGCTGGTAGGGGGCGGGCCAGGTCTCGGCCTGGTCCAGCGACGGCCGGAACCGGCCCTGCCAGGTGACCTTCTCCTCCCGCCACAACCGGCGGAACAACTCGTACCCCTCGGCGTTGCGGTCCCACTGGTCGTCGGTCGTGACGTGGAACAGGTTCGCCTGCGCCGCCCCGTTGCCCTTGCCCACGATGAGTTCCAGCCGGCCGTTCGCGAGGTGGTCCAACGTCGCGTAGTCCTCGTAGGCGCGGACCGGGTCGAGCAGGCTGAGCGTCGTGACGGTCGTGAACAGCTTGATCCGCGACGTGCGGGCCGCGATGTTCGAGAGGACGACGGTGGGGGAGGAGGACAGGAACGGGCGTTCGTGCCGTTCCCCGACGCCGTAGGCGTCGAAACCCCACTGCTCGGCCAGGGCGGCGTTCTCGACCACCTCGGTGAGGCGTTCGTGCTGCGTCGGCCACACCCCCGTCACCGGGTCCGGGGTGTGGGTGATCAGGGTCATCGCGAGGAACTTCACGGCTCAGCCCTTCCAGGTGTCGTGGAACTGCAGGCGGGAGGACGCCTCGAAGTCGAGGTCGTGGACGTCCCCGGTCGTGGCCAGCACGGTGGTCTGCTGGACCACCGGGATCACGTAGTAGTTCGAGACGATGAGCTGCTGCGCCTTCGCCAGCAGCGCGTTGCGCTGGTCGACGTCGACGGTGGCGAGCTGCTGGGCCAGGACGTCGTCGAGCTCGGTGACGGGGATGCGGGCGTTGTTCGTCCCCTTCGTCGAGTAGCTCGTCCGCAGGATGTCGCCGTCGGCGCGGGTGAGGCCGCCGTAGATCAGGTCGAAGTTCCCGTCCTTCTGCACCTGCGCGGCCTCGGAGATCTGGGCCTGGTGGATCGTGACGCCGATGCCGACCTTCTTCAGCTGCTGCTGGAACAGTTCGGTCGTGGGGCCGAAGTTCCCGTTGTTGAACCAGTACAGGTCGAGGTTCAGCTTCTGGCCGTCCTTCTCCCGGACGCCGTCGGTCCCCTCCTCCCAGCCGGCCTCGTCGAGCAGCTGCTTCGCCTTCGCCTGGTCCGTCGTCAGCAGCTCCGACTCGTCCGCGTACCCCGGGGTGGTGTCCGACAGGACGCTCGTCGCAGGCTCGTACTGCTTCGACAGGACGGTGTCGATGACCTCCTGCCGGTCCAGTGCCCGGGAGATCGCCTCGCGCACCTTCACGTCGGAGGTGGCGGGCCGGGAGTTGTTCACGGCCAGGTGCAGCGGGATGCCCGGATTGGTGCGGCTGATGACGTGCCCGCCCGTGGACTCGATGAGGTCGAGGTCCTGCGGGGACAGCGAACTGATGGCGTCGACCTGCTGGGACTGCAGGGATCCGCTGCGGACGCTGGCCTCGGGGACGATCTGGAAGGTGATGCCGTCCAGGTGGGCGGCTCCCTGCGTCGTCCAGAGCGAGGAACCCCAGTCGTAGTCCGCACGCTTCTTCAGCACGATCTCCTTGCCCTGGGTGTAGTGGTCCAGGGTGAAGGGTCCGGAGCCCACGATGCCCTTGCACCGCTCGTCGGGGCTCTGCCGGGTGCTGGCGACGGACACGAGCCCGAGGCTGAACGTCGAAGTGGCCTGCAGGAACTGGGCGTTCGGGGCGGAGAACGTGACCTTCACGGTCTGCGGGTCGACGACGTCGGCGCCGACGTACCCCGTGAGGTAGTTCGTCACGAGCGTCGCGCGGGCCCCGAGCTTCGTCGCGGCGTCCAGGTTGGCCTTGACCGCGGCTGCGTCGACGGGTGTTCCGTCGGAGAAGGTCGCCCCCGTCACCAGGTGGAACGTGAACGTCGTCCCGTCGGGACTGACGTCCCAGCTCTTCGCGAGCCAGGGTTCGATCGTGCCCGTCTCGGGGTCCTGGTCGGTCAGGGAGTCGACGAACTGCCGCGTGGCGTAGATCGTCTCGTTGCTGCCGACCTGCTGGGGGTCGACGCAGCCGGCGTCGGAGGCGACGTCGAACGTCAGCGTCCCGCCGTCGACCGGCTTCGCGTCGGCCGCGCGGGAGGCGTCCGCACCGGCCGGGGAGTCGGCGTTCGAGCCCGCGGAGCAGGCGGCGAGGGCGAGAGCGGCGCTCAGGGCGAGCGCGGACAGGGTGATGCGTCGGGGCACGGAGGATCCCTCGTTCTTCGGGCGCCGCGGGCGGTCCCGCGGAGCACTGCCTTGCCCTGGGGCTTCCACAGGGCCGGGTCTTCACCCGGGCACCCCACGCCGTGCGAGGGGGTTGCCGGCTGCCGAGCCGGGGCTTGTCGGCAGCACTCATGACCTCCCCGGAGACTCGCAGGTGAGCGATCACCGGGTCAACCGTCCGATCGGGTCGACGAGGGGGTTGAGGATCCGGGGTCCGGTCCCCTATGGTGAACGGGTACACCATCCAGAGCGGCTGAGAGACCTGGCTCGACGACGCCGCAGCAACCCCCCGGAAACGGGCGCGGGTGCTTCCGCCAGGACCGATGGAGGAGTTCTCGTGGACCGCACGTCGCACGTCGCCATCCTCCGCCGCGTCGTCGACTTCTGCCTGACCGGTTCCTCCGGCTGTCGCTGACCACCCCTCCCGACGCCGGGAAACGTTCCCGTGCGTCCGTGCACCGTCCCGCGTGGCGGGTGCACACCTTCGTCGTTCCCGCCCCTGGAGTCCCCTTGCGCACCCGCACGCCCCTGTCCGCGGTCACCCTCGCCGCGCTCCTCGTCCTCACCGCGTGCGGTGGCGGTGGTCAGAGCAGTTCCGAGAAGTCCGCCGACGCCACCCCGGTCAAGGGGGGGAACCTGACGTTCGCGATCTCGGTCGACTCCGGGTGCATCGACCCGCAGCAGGTGGGCAACAACGACGCGCTGAACATCGGCCGCCAGCTCGTGGACTCCCTCACGGTGCAGGACCTCGACGGGAAGATCCAGCCCTGGCTGGCCCAGACGTGGGAGGTCAGCCCGGACGCGAAGACCTTCACCTTCCACCTGCGCGAGGGGGCGACGTTCTCCGACGGCACCCCCGTCGACTCGGCCGCGGTGAAGGCGAACCTCGACGGGATCGTCGCCCTCGGGGCCAAGGCGTCGCTCGGCTCGACCTACCTCCAGGGCTACACCGGCACCCAGACCCCGGACGCGCAGACGGCCGTCGTGACGTTCGCGCAGCCCAGCGCGCAGTTCCTCCAGGCCACCTCGACGATGAGCCTGGGGCTCCTGTCGGTCCCGACGACCACGGCCGACCCGGCGACCCGGTGCGACGGGAGCACGCTGGTCGGCTCCGGGCCGTTCACCGTCGGCAGCTACGCCAACGGTTCCAAGACGGTCCTGAAGAAGCGCACCGGGTACGACTGGGCGCCCACCGGGGCCAAGCACCAGGGCGAGGCCTACCTCGACACCATCACCTACGAGGTCGTCCCCGAGGCCAGCGTGCGCACGGGGTCGTTGCAGTCCAAGCAGATCGACGCGACGACCGGCATCGCCTCGCAGGACCTGCCGCAGTTCGACGGCAACGGGTTCTGGACCCAGCGTCGCGCGAACCCGGGCATCCCGTACAACTTCTTCCCCAACGAGTCGCGCCCGATCTTCTCCGACATCAGGGTTCGGCAGGCGTTCTCGAAGGCCGTCGACCGCAAGACGCTCGCCAGCATCCTGAACCCCGGTGACGTCGCCGTGAGCTCGGCGCTGTCGGCCTCCACCCCGCTGGCGTCCGACGACTCCAAGGACCTCGCGCTCGACGTGGCGGGGGCGAACGAGCTGCTCGACGAGGCCGGCTGGGTCAAGGGCGCGGACGGCGTCCGGGCCAAGGACGGCAAGAAGCTCACCGTCACCGTGACGTTCTGGCAGCCCACGACCGCCGTGCTGGAGCTCGTCCAGCAGCAGGAGCGCGCCGTCGGCATCGACCTGCAGCTCAAGCAGGGCACCACCGCCGAGACCACGGCCCTGCAGAACTCCGGCGACTACGACGTCCTGTTCTACAACCTGACCCGCTCCGACCCGGACGTGCTGCGGACGATCTTCTCGACCGAGACCCGCAACGTGAACCACCGGGCCCACAGCCAGGTCGACGACCTGCTCACGCAGCAGGCCGCGACGACGGACACCGCCCAGCGGGCCCAGCTCGTGGCGCAGGCCTCGAAGCTGCTCGTCGAGGAGGCGCACTCGATCCCGCTCATCGAGCTGTCGACCGTCATCGCCGCGAACGAGGACGTGCACGACCTGCAGTTCGAGGGCTCGTCGCGGCTGTGGTTCTACGACGCCTGGAAGCAGGCGTGAGCA
The DNA here is from genome assembly GCF_003002055.1 of Kineococcus rhizosphaerae. Lineage (NCBI taxonomy): Bacteria > Bacillati > Actinomycetota > Actinomycetes > Kineosporiales > Kineosporiaceae > Kineococcus > Kineococcus rhizosphaerae. The sequence continues at coordinate 264,435 of NZ_PVZF01000009.1, read as the reverse complement.
CCGTGACGAGGGAGCAGGTGAGGGCGTGAGCGAGGATCGGCGCGTCGGCGCCTGGACGAGCGGAACGCGCCGACGGAGTCGCTGCGCGGTCCGGGAGGAAGGCGTCGACCCGGGCGCCGCGACGAGGGAGCAGGTGAGGGCGTGACCGGTTACGTCGCCCGGCGGCTCGGGCAGGCGGTCGTCGTCCTCTGGGCGGCGTACACCGTGACGTTCGTCATCCTCTACCTGCTGCCCAGCGACCCGGTGGAGATCATGCTCGCCGGGGGGCAGGGAGGGGAGCAGTCCACGGTCGACCCCGCACAGGTCGCGGCCCTGCGGCACGAGTACGGCCTGGACGAGCCGCTGCCCGTGCAGTACGTCCACGCGCTGTGGAGGACGCTGCACCTGGACTTCGGCAGCTCCATCCAGAACGGGGCCCCGGTCACCTCCCTCATCGGCGACGCGCTGCCGCAGACCGCGGTCCTCGCCGTCTCGGCGCTGGTCATCGCGCTGGTGCTCGGTGTCGGGATCGCGTTCCTGTCGACCTGGACCCGGTGGGCCTGGGTGCGCACGCTGCTGCTGGCCCTGCCGCCGCTGGGCGTCTCGCTGCCGACGTTCTGGGTCGGCCTGCTGCTCATCCAGTTCTTCTCGTTCCGGATCTCGATCTTCCCGGCCCTGGGCAACGAGGGCCTCGCCAGCCTCGTGCTGCCGTCGGTGACCCTCGCCGTCCCCGTCTCGGCGTCGATCGCGCAGGTGCTGGCCCGCGGGCTGCGCACCGCGCTGGCCGAACCCTACGTCGAGACGGCCCGCGCCAAGGGCGCCTCCCGGGCCCGGGTGCACCTGCGGCACGCGTTCCGCAACGCGACGATCCCCGCCCTGACGATCGGCGGGGTCATCGTGGGCAACCTGCTGGCCGGTGCCGTCGTGGTGGAGACGGTGTTCTCCCGTGTCGGCATCGGGCGACTGACCGTCACCGCCGTCAACGGGCAGGACATCCCGCTCGTGCAGGGCCTCGTCCTGCTGGCGGCCACGATCTTCGTCGTCACCAACCTCGTGGTGGACCTGCTGTACCCGGTCATCGACCCGCGCATCCGGGTCGTCGGGGTGCCGCGTCGTCCGCGGGCCAGCACCAAGACCCTCGTGGGGAGCGTGTCGTGAGCAGGGAAGCACCCGAGGCCGTCCTCGACGTCCTGGACATCGGTGAGCGCTACCGCAGCGGTGCGAAGGCACCCGCGGGAACCCGGCGCACGCTGCCGGCGTGGGCCCGGCGGCCCGACCTGCTGGTGGCAGCCCTGGTGATCCTGCTGGTGCTGGCGTGGGCGGCGTTCCCGTCGCTGTTCACGTCGCAGAGCCCCATCGACGGGGTGCCCGCGGACCGTCTCCAGGGCCCGTCGGCGGCGCACTTGTTCGGCACCGACCACCTGGGACGCGACCTGTTCTCCCGCGTGGTCCACGGGTCCCGGCTCACGCTGCAGGCCACGGTCCTCGCCGTGCTCATCGGCCTGGTCGTGGGGACGCTCATCGGGTTGTTCTCCGGTTTCGTGCGCGGGGTCGTCGACGACGTCCTCATGCGCACCATGGACGTGCTGCTGTCCATCCCCGCCCTGCTGCTGTCGATGGCGCTCATCACGGCGCTGGGCTTCGGGACGGTCAAGGTCGCGATCGCCGTCGGCATCGGGACGGTCGCGAACTTCGCCCGCGTCATGCGCTCGGAGGTGCTGAAGGTCAGCGCGGCCGTGTACGTCGAGGCGGCCCGGGCCAGCGGGGTGCGCACGACGGGTGTGCTGTTCCGGCACGTCCTGCCGAACGCCGCCGGTCCCGTGCTGGCCCTCTCGGCGCTGGAGTTCGGGGTCGCGGTCCTCGCCGTCTCCTCGCTGAGCTTCCTCGGGTTCGGCGCCCCGCCGCCGGCGCCCGAGTGGGGTTCGCTCGTCGCGGGCGGGCGCGACTACCTGGCCACCTCGTGGTGGCTGACGACGTTGCCGGGGCTGGTGGTGGCGGCGGTCGTGCTGTCCGCCAACCGGATCGCCCGGGCGCTGGAGAGGGGCACGGCGTGAGCGACGAGTGGCGCGACAGCGCCTGGACGGACGGGACGCGTCCGGCGCTGCGCGCCGGCTCCAGACGGAGTCGCTGCGCGGCCCGGGAGGAAGGCGCCGTCTGGTGCGCCACGACGGAGCGAACCGGGGGCACGGCGTGAACCAGCCGTTGTTGCAGGTCCAGGACCTGAAGATCTCCTACGGTTCCCGCGAGGTCGTCCACGGGGTGTCGTTCGACGTCCACCCCGGTGAGGTCGTCGCCGTCGTCGGGGAGTCCGGGTCGGGCAAGAGCACGACCGCGCACGCCGTCGTGGGGCTCCTGTCGGGGTCGGGCACGGTGGGCTCCGGATCGGTGCTGTTCGAGGGCGACGAGCTCGTCGGCCTCGGCGAGAAGGCCTGGCGCTCGGTGCGCGGGGCCCGGATCGGCCTGGTCCCGCAGGACCCGACGCTGTCGCTGAACCCCGTCAAGCGCATCGGGGACCAGGTCGCCGAGGTGCTGCACGTCCACGGTCTGGCCAAGGGCGCCGCCGCCCGGCTGCGGGCGGTCGAGCTCCTCACCGCCGCCGGGCTGCCGGACGCGGCCGTGCGCGCGAAGCAGTACCCGACGGAACTGTCGGGGGGCATGCGGCAGCGCGTCCTCATCGCCATCGGGCTGGCCGCCGGGCCCCGCCTGCTGGTGGCCGACGAACCGACGAGCGCGCTCGACGTCACGGTGCAGCGGCAGGTGCTGGACCACCTGGAGTCCCTCACCCGGGACGCGGGGACGGCTGTGCTGTTCATCACGCACGACCTGGCGGTGGCCGCCGACCGCGCCTCCCGGGTCGTCGTCATGTCCCAGGGCGAGGTCGTCGAAGTCGGCACCGCCCAGCAGGTGCTGACGGAACCGGAGCACGAGTACACGAAGTCGCTGCTCGCGGCCGCCCCGAGCCTGCACAGCGCGCGGATCCGGGCCGTGCCGCGCGAGCGGACCGCTCCGCCGGCGCCCCGCCCGCGCGAGCCCCTCGTGCAGGTGCGGTCCCTGGTCAAGGAGTTCCCGCTGCCCGGCCGGGGCAACGTCCAGACCGCCGTGTCGGACGTCAGCTTCGACATCGGCCGCGGCGAGACCGTCGGGCTGGTGGGGGAGTCGGGGTCGGGCAAGACGACGACGGCCCGCCTCGTCCTGGGGCTGGAGCGGCCCACCTCGGGGCAGGTGCTGTTCGACGGCGTCGAGACCGCGGGGCTCAAGGGGTCCGCGTGGCGGGACCTGCGCCGTCGCGCGCAGCTCGTCTACCAGAACCCCTACGCGTCCCTCGACCCGCGCGTCGCCGTCGGCGAGACGATCGCCGAACCGTTGCGCGCCTTCGGGGTCGGCGATCGGTCCTCGCGGCGCAAGAAGGCCGCGTCGTTGCTGGACCAGGTGCGACTGCCCGCCGACGCCCTCGAGCGCCGGCCCGCGGAGCTGTCCGGCGGTCAGCGCCAGCGGGTCGCCATCGCCCGCGCCCTGGCGCTGGAACCGGAGTTCGTCGTCTGCGACGAGCCCGTCTCCGCCCTCGACGTGTCGGTGCAGGCGCAGATCCTGGAGCTGCTCGTGCAGCTGCAGGCCGACCACGGGCTGAGCTACCTGTTCATCTCCCACGACCTGGCCGTGATCCGGCAGATCAGCGACAAGGTGGGGGTCATGCGTCGCGGGAACCTGGTGGAGTTCGCCCCCGCGCGGGACGTCTTCGCGCACCCGCAGCACGAGTACACCGTGGAACTGCTCGAGGCCATCCCCGGCCGCCGGGCGCTGGAGGACGCGACGTGACCGCCGAACCCGCCGAGCTCGTCGTCCGTGCGGTCGGCACCGCCGACCCGCTGGCGAAGCCGCTGTTCGACGACCTCGCCCACGAGTACGGCACGCGCTACGGCGGGACGGTCGAGCAGGTCCGGCAGGAGCTGGAGCGGTACCCGGCGCAGGAGTTCGCCGAACCGCACGGGGTGCTCCTGCTGCTCCTGGAGGACGGGGCCGCGATCGCCGGCGGCGCCTACCGCCGCTACGACGAGCGGACCGCCGAGCTCAAGCGCATCTGGACGCACCCCGCGCACCGCCGGCGGGGCCTGGCGCGACGGGTGCTGGCCGAGCTGGAACGGCGTGCGGTGGCGAACGGCTACGAGGCGCTGTACCTGACGACGGGGCCGCGCCAGCCCGAGGCCAAGCACCTCTACCTGACCTCCGGCTACGTCCCGCAGTTCGACCTCGACGTCGACCCCGAGACGATCGGCCCCCTGGCGTTCACCAAGGACCTGACGCCCGGGGAGGGGTCGGCGTGAAGTTCCTCGTCATGACGCTCATCGGCACGAGCGGCGATGCCGCCGCCGGGCGGCTCACCCCGCCGCGGCAGCGGTTCCGCGAGGTCGTCGAGACGGCGGAGTTCGTCGAGGAGCTGGGGCTCGACGCCTTCGGGGTGGGGGAGCGTCACTCACCGGAGTTCCTGTCCAGCTCACCGACCGTCGTGCTCTCGCACCTGGCGGCGCGGACGTCGACGATCCGGCTGTTCACGACCGTCACGGTGCTGAGCCTGCTGGACCCGGTGCGCGTCGCGGAGGACTACGCGACGCTGGACCACCTGTCCGACGGCCGCGTCGAGATCGTCATCGGCAAGGGCAACGACGCGCACCAGTCCGAGCTGTTCGGGTTCGACCTCGCCGACCAGTGGGACCGCAACCGGGAGAACTACGAGCTCCTGCACCGGTTGTGGAGGGAGGAGAAGGTGAGCTGGTCCGGCCGGTACCGTCCCGACCTCGTCGCGGCCACGACGTACCCGCGTCCGCTGGCGGGTCCGCCGCGGGTGTGGCACGGCTCGGCGTCGAGCACCGAGTCGACGGAGCTGGCCGCCCGCTACGGCGAACCCCTGTTCTCGGCCAACGCCTTCCACCCGCAGGCCAAGTACGCCGACCTCATCGCCCACTACCGTCAGCGGTTCGCCGAGCACGGGCACGACCCCGCGCGGGCGCTCGTGGGGGCGGGGTCGGGGGGCGTGCACCTGGCCCGCACGTCCCAGGAGGCGGTCGCCCGGTTCCGGCCGCTGTGGGAGGCGTACATGGCCACCCCGGCCGCGGCGCACAACCGGTCGCCGTTCACGTCGCTCGAGGACGCTCTCGACCGCGGGCCGAACCTGGTGGGCTCGCCCGCGCAGGTCGTGGACAAGATCGGTGACTACCACGGGGCGTTCGGTCACGAGCTCCTCGCGATCGGTGTCGACGGTCAGGGGCTGGACCCGGCCGAGCAGCGCGCGACGCTCGAACTGTTCGCCGGCGAGGTGGCCCCCGTCGTGCGCCGCGAGTTCCCGAGCCGGTCGTGGGAGGAGTTCCCGCGACCGACGCTCGAACCCTGACCTTTCCTGCACCAGAACCCGGGAGGGCCGCGAGCGGCTCGTTGAACGGCCGCTCGCGACACCCTTCCGGAGACCACCGTGCCCTTCGTCCTCAACGCCGTCCTGCGTGGTCAGCTCGGCGGTCACACCGCCGCCTGGCGCGTGTCCCGCGCCGACGTCACCGCCAACACCACCCTGGAGTACTGGTCGGAGCTCGGCCGGGTCCTGGAGGAGGCGGTCTTCGACGCCCTCTTCCTCGCCGACACCTTGGCCGTGCCCGACGACCCCGCCTCGCCGTTGCAGTGGCCCCTGGACCCCTTCATCCTCGTCGCGGCCCTGGCCGGCTCGACCGAGCACCTCGGGCTCGTCGCCACCCACTCCACGACCTTCAACGAACCGTTCACGACCGCGCGTCAGCTCGCCTCCATCGACCACCTCACGCGGGGCCGGGCCGGGTGGAACGTCGTGACGAGCACCGACGACAACTCGGCGCGCAACTACGGCCGGGACCGGCTGCCCGAGCACGACCTGCGGTACGAGGTGGCGCAGGACTACGTCACCGCCGTCATCGCCCTGCTCAGCGCGTGGGAGCCCGACCCGTTCGTCGCCGACCGCGAGTCCGGGGAGCTGCTGCGCCGGGACGCGGTCCGCGAGGTCAACCACCACGGCCCGCACTACCGCGTCCGCGGGCCCCTGCACACGACGCGGTCCCCGCAGACCGTCCCGCTCATCGCCCAGGCCGGGGGGTCCCCGTCCGGGATCGACCTCGCCGGCCGGTTCGCCGACGTCGTCTACACCCGCCAGCCCGACCTCCAGGGCAGCGTGGACTACCGCCGCCGGGTGCGGGCCGCGGCCGTGGGGCACGGACGGGCCGCCGACGACGTCCGCGTCCTGCCCGGCGTCGTGCCGGTCGTCGGGGCGTCGCGGGACGCCGCGCTGCAGCGGGTCCACGACCTGCAGGCCGCCGACACCGTCGCGCGGGACCGGTTCGACCACGCCCCGACGGGCCCGCAGGCGGAGAGCTCGGGCCACCGGCTGCTGGCGGGGACGGCGTTGCAGATCGCCGACGACCTCACCCGCTGGTACGAGGCCGGTGCTCTCGACGGGGTCAGCGTCCACGTCAACGTGCTGCCCGACGACCTCGAGGCGTTCGCCGCGTCCGTCCTGCCGATCCTGCGCTCGCGAGGGCTGGTCCGCGAGGAGTACGCGCCCGGGACGTTGCGGGAACGGCTGGGGCTGCCGGCGCCGCGGGTCGACGAGTCGGCCTTCGGCCCGCGCTGGAGCGAGCCGGTGAGGACCTGACCCACCGGCTCTTCCCGCGCTTCGCACACGTCGGGCCCCGGATCGTCGCGATCCGGGGCCCGACGTGTGCGAAGCGCGGGAAACGAGAGGTCCGGGTGCGGGGCGTGAGCAGCCCGTACCGCGCCCGTCCGGGCGGTAGCGTGCGACGCGTGACGCCCGCGCCCAGCACCCGTCAGCTGACCGTCGGCCCCGAGGGGTTCGTGCGCGACGGCCGCCCCCACCTGCTGCTGTCCGGCGCCCTGCACTACTTCCGCGTCCACCCGCAGCAATGGGGCGACCGGCTGCGGGCGGCGCGCCTGCTCGGCCTGAACACCGTCGAGACGTACGTGCCGTGGAACCTGCACGCCCCGCGCCGGGGTGAGTTCCGCACCGACGGCTTCTGCGACCTGGCCGGGTTCCTCGACGCCGCCGACCGCGAGGGGCTCGACGTCGTCGTGCGCCCGGGCCCGTACATCTGCGCCGAGTGGGACAACGGGGGGCTGCCGGTCTGGCTGACCCGCTCGGGGGTGCGGCTGCGCACCGACGACGCGGACTACCTCGCGGCCGTGGACGAGTTCCTGACCGCCGTCTACGACGTCGTGGTCCCGCGGCAGGCCGACCGCGGCGGTCCCGTCGTGCTCGTGCAGGTGGAGAACGAGTACGGCGCCTACGACACCGGGGACGACGGCGCCGCCCGGGTCCGGTACCTCGAGCACCTCGTGGCGACCACGCGCGGGGCCGGGATCACCGTCCCGCTGACCACCGTCGACCAGCCCACCGACGAGATGCTGGCCGCCGGCACCCTTCCCGGGTTGCTGACGACGGGGTCGTTCGGGGGCCGGGCGGCGCAACGGCTCGCGACGCTGCGCGAGCACCAGCCCGAGGGGCCCCTGGTCTGCTCGGAGTTCTGGATCGGCTGGTTCGACCACTGGGGTTCGCACCACGGGACGACGTCGGTGGCCGAGGCCACCGCGGAACTCGACGCGATGCTCTCGCGCGGGGCCGGGGTGAACGTCTACGTGCTCCACGGCGGGACGAACTTCGGGTTCACCAACGGAGCCAACGACAAGGGCACCTACCAGCCGACCGTCACGTCCTACGACTACGACGCCCTGCTGGACGAGGCGGGCCGGCCCACGGCGAAGTTCCACGCGTTCCGCGAGGTCATCGCCCGGTACGCGCCGGTCCCCGCCGAGGTCCTCACCGGATCGGCGCAGGACCACCCGCCCGCACCGGTCCTGGAGGCGGCCTTCACCGCCTCCCGTCCCCTGGCGGAGTTCGCCGGCCCGGACCTGCCCTGGGAGGGGAGCGCACCGCCCGTCCTGGACGACCTCGAGGTCCCGTCGGGGGAACCCGTGCGCTTCGCCTGGATCTCCGGGACCTCCGGCGGGGCTGCGGGCCCGACGCTGCTGAGCGTGGGCGAGGTCCGCGACCGGGTGACGGTCCTGCTCGACGGGGTGCGGGTCGGGACGATGTTCCGCGAGCACCACGACGTCGCGCTGGCCCTGCCCCCGCACGCGCCGGGAACGCGGGTCGACCTGCTCGTCGAGGACGCCGGCCGCGTCAACTACGGACCCCGCCTGGGCGAGCCCAAGGGGATCGTCGGCCCGCTCCTGGTCGGCGGCCGCCGGCTGGAGGGGGCCGTCGTCCGGCCCGTCGACCACGACGCGCTGCGGCTCGACCCCGGCGCCGGGTCCGGCGCCGGACCAGTCGACGCCCTCGTGGGGCCCGTGCTCGCGAGCGCCGCGCTCGACGTCCCCGCCGTCGCCGACCTGTTCCTGGACACGGGGGGCTGGGGGCGCGGGGTGGCGTGGGTCAACGGGTTCTGCCTCGGCCGGTACTGGCGGCACGGGCCGCAGCGTTCGCTGTACGTCCCGGCCCCGGTGGTCCGGGCGGGGCGCAACGTCGTCACCGTGCTCGAACTGGACGGGACGGCCGATCCGGTCGTGCGGACGCTGCCCGACCTGGCGCTGGGGCACACCGAGGCGTGAGGGCCGAGGGCGTCAGCGCGGCGCGTGCCGGGCGCGGCGCAGCTCCTCGGCCCGGGCCTCCTCCGCGGCGTCGCCGAAGAAGCCGCCGGCCAGCGTCTCGGCCGCCTGCCACAGCGCGGGCAGCAGCACCGCGCGCTGCTGCTCGTCGAGGCCGGCCACGACCCGGGCTTCGATCGCGGCGATCTGGCGGGTGCAGCTGTCCAGGACCTCCCGGCCGGTGCGCGTCAGCACCGCGTGCCGGATGCGGCCGTGGTTCGGGTCGTCGGTGCGCTGCAGGAACGCGCGGCGCTCGAGCTCGGCGAGCACGTGGTTGGCCGACTGAGGGGTGACGAAGGTCAGCCGGGCGATCTCCGCGTTGGACCGGCCGACGTCGTCGCTGATGGCGAGCAGCAGGTGGTACTCCGCGGCGGTGATGCCGTGGTCGGCCGCGACGAGGTCCACCGCGCGCTGCAGGGCCCTCGACACCCGCTGCGTGACCCACTCCAGCCGGGCGAGGGCTTCCGCGGGCGCGCTGGCCCGGTGCCGGGAGGCGGCGGACCGTCGCGGGCGGGCGGTGCCCGGGGCGTCGGCGTTCACGGGGCCAACCTAGGGCCACGACCTGGGACCGGGCTGTCGTCGCGGCCGGGCACCGGCCGTCCCCGGTGCGCGGTGCCCGGCTCAACCACGCCAGCGCTCCGGCGCGTGGTGCAGGAGTTCGGTGCCGTCCTCGGCCAGCAACCAGCCGGCGGCGACCTGCTGGCCGGTCGCGGCCGCGAACCGGCGCAGCCACGCCGCGCGGGTGCCGTAGCGGCGCCGGGTCTCGGCCAGCGGGAAGCGGCGCACGGTGCCGACCAGGCGGGCCAGCGCTTCGGGGTCGCTGAAGGGCATCCAGGGCGGTGGGGGTTCGCACTCCTCGGAGGCGGTGCCGTGCGGCAGGTGCACGGCCAGCGGCACCTGGACCCACGGGGGGCGCACGCCGCCGAGGGCGGTGCCGTCCTCGTCGCGCTCCAGCTCCTCGGCCCCGGGGCGCAGGTGCAGGCGGTCCGCGCGGGGCGCCGGGACGTCGTCGGTGATCCAGCGTCGCAGCGCGGCGAGGGCCGCGCGGGCGTACAGGTCGAAGCGCGCGTCGCTGAGCGGCTCGCGGACGGCGAACGCGGGCCGGCGCCCGCCCGCGTCCTCGAACTGCTGCCGGTTGGTCAGCACGCTCGGTCGCGCCTCGACGTGCGCGGTCCCGGCCACCTGGACGAGGCGGTAGCGGTCGTCGGTCTCGTCGCCGTCCGCGCGCAGCACCGGGCCGTGGGTCTCGGACTCGGTCTCGCTGAGCAGTTCCACGACCACCGCGCCGTGCCCGGTGACGGTGCGGCGGGCGTCGTCGGCCGCGAGGACGGCGTCACCCGGGGACAGCGGCGGGTAGCCGGCGGCTCCCGCGCCGCCGGAGGAGATCGCGATGAGGTACCCGTCGACGAGCCGGCGGCCGGCGGGGGTGCTGCAGCGCTCGTGGAAACCGTCCTGCAGGAACACCCGGCAGGTGCTGCCGGTCGCCGACATCCCGGCGAGGACGACGGGCCCGGGGGCCACGGGACCCAGCAGGTCGCCGGCGGCGAGGGCGCGCACCGCCGCGGCGAGGACGTCGTACTGCTGCCCCTCGTGCGGCAGGTCCAGGTCGGCGTAGCGCTCGGGGTCGATCTCCTCGCGCAGTTGCGTCGCCAGGTGGGCGAAGGCGGTGACGCCCACCCAGGCGTGCCCCTCGCGCAGCAGCCACGGGTGCACGTCGTTCCACACGAGCGCGGAGTCGAGGTCGGGGTGCAGGGGTTCGAGGAGCGTGAACCCGGACGCGGTCGCGGCCTCGGCGGGGCGGCGCACGAGGACCCGGGTGCGGAACGGCGACTCCACCGCGCGGGGGACGGCCTCGCCACCGGGGACCGGGCGGTGCCAGACGGCGGCGGCACCGCTCAGGAGCAGTTCCTCCTCGACGTAGCCGTGCGCGGCCAGGTCGACGCCCATGGCCAGGTCGGGCAGGTGCGCGGTGCCGAAGGGGACGGATCCCGTGTCCCGGATCGGCGCGACGGAGCGGTACGTCATCGTCTGCGGACTCCTCGTCTCGAGTGCTGACAAGATATCAGTTCAACTGATACTTTCCGTCGCAGCGGACGCGTCCGCCCCCGCAGCACACCATGCAAAGGAGCACCGATGCCTGCCTCCCGCCTGCCCACGAGAACCCTGCTCGCCGCCCTCTCCGTCGCTGTCCTCACCCTCACCACGACCGCCTGCAGCGACACCGGGTCGAACGGACCGGAGAACTCCGGCGGCCCCGGCGGGACCCTCACGACGCAGTTCGCGGGCATCCCCATCAGCCTCAACCCCGCCCTCGGCGGGTCCGGCGGCAGCGCGATCTTCACCGCCCTGGCCTACGACTCCCTCATCCACCAGACCGGCGACGGCGAACTGATCCCCGACCTGGCCACGGCGTGGTCCTTCGACCCTACGAACACCGTGCTCACCCTCACCCTGCGCCAGGGCGTGAAGTTCAGCGACGGCGCGCCCCTGGACGCCGCCGCGGTCAAGGCGTCGCTGGAGTACTTCCTGTCCGCCGGCGGCGGCGACCTGCGCTACGCCGGGCCGGTGGCCTCGGTGGAGGCGCCGTCGGCCGACACCGTGGTGATCACGTACAAGACCCCGTACCCCGACGGCCCGTACTACCTCACGCAGTACTGGGGTGTCGGGCAGGTCATCGGGCCCAAGGGCCTGGCCGACCCTGACAGCCTGCTGACCGCGACCGACGGCACCGGTCCCTACACCTACTCGGCGTCGAAGTCCGTCACGAACTCCTCGTACACCTACGAGAAGAACCCCGGGTACTTCGCGCCCGAGGCCCAGCAGTACGACTCCGTCGTCGTGAAGGTCATCGGCGACCCCAGCGCCTCCCTGTCGGCCGTCACCACCGGCCAGGTCTCCTTCGCCGGCCTCACCCCGACCACCGCGGTCAGCGCGAAGTCCAGCGGGCTGAAACTCGTCACCGCGCCGTTCTTCACCTGGGGCCTCACCGTCGCCGACCACCAGGGAACCCTCGTCCCCGCCCTGGCGAACCCCGACGTGCGGCAGGCGATGGCCCTCGCCCTCGACCGCGACGCGCTCGCTTCCGCGCTCGGCGCGGACTACAACCAGGCCAACGGCCAGCTCACCGCCGAGGGGGTCGACGGCCACCTCGACGGGTACGGCTTCACCCAGGACCTCGCCGAGGCCAAGTCCCTCATGGCCTCGGCCGGGTACCCGGACGGTTTCACACTGCCCGTGCTGACCGAGAACGTCCTGGACAACCAGACGACGATCTCGCAGGCGATGGCCGGCGACCTCGCCAAGATCGGCGTCAAGGTCGAACTCGTCGTCAAGAACACCGTGCCGGACTTCATCCAGGCCGCGCTGTCCAAGCAGTACCCCGTCCTCGTCTGGCCCGTCATCGGTTCCACCAGCGCCCAGGTGCTGGCGAACTTCGTCCAGCCCGGTGTCACCGACCCGTTCGGCACCGCCGACCCGACGCTCACGGCCCTGTACGCGCAGGCCCAGGCGGCGAGCGGGGCGGACCGGACCGCGGTCTTCGAGCAGATCACCAAGGCCTCCAACGAGGCCGCGTGGTTCATCCCCGCCGTCTCGACCGACAACGTGTTCGCGGTCGACGCCGACCTGCAGAACGTCACGGCGTCGGCGCTGAACCCCAACCCGCTGCCCGTCTCACCGGACCCCCGGTACGCGTGGAAGAGCGCCGAGTGAGCGACCGCCGCCCGGCCCGGCCCGCGACCGGCACCCCGCAGGGGGGACGCGCGTGACCCGGCTCATCGCCACCCGGCTCGCCCTGTCCGTCGTCCTCGTCGTGATCGCCTCGTTCGTCATCTTCCTGCTGATGTCGTTCGTGCCCGGTGACCCGGCGCGCACGATCCTGGGCGCCAACGCGACCCCGGACCTCGTCGCGCGCCTGCGCGACCAGCTCGGCCTCGACCGGCCCCTGCCCGTGCAGTACGGCACGTGGCTGGCCGGGGTCCTGCACGGCGACCTCGGCCGCTCGGTGCTCAGCGGGGACGAGGTCAGCGCCCTGATCGTCGCCCGCGTCCCCGTCACCGCGTCCCTGCTGGTCCTGTCGACCCTCGTCATCGGCGTCCTCGGCACCCTCGTCGGCCTCGTCAGCGCCGTGCGCGGCGGCGTCCTCGGCAAGGTGCTCGACACCGTCTCGCTGTTCGGGCTGGCCCTGCCCAGCTACTGGATCGCCATCGTCCTGGTCGCCGCGTTCGCCGTGGCCGTCCGCGTCTTCCCCGCCACCGGGTACCGCCCGTTCGCCGACGGCCCGCTGCAGTGGCTGCTCTCGCTCGTCCTGCCCGTCGCCGCGCTCAGCCTGGGCGGGATCACCATCGTGGCCAAGCAGATGCGCGACTCCGCCCTCGACGTCCTCGCCCGCGACTACGTCCGCGTGCTGCGCGCCTCCGGGATCCGCGAGCGCAGCATCGTGTTCCGCCACGTCCTGCGCAACGCGGCGCTGCCGTCGCTGACGGTCCTCGGGATCACCGTCGTCGCCTCCCTCACCGGCGCCGTGTTCGTCGAGAACGTGTTCGTCCTGCCCGGCCTCGGAAGCCTCGTCACCCAGGCGACCACCTCCCACGACCTGCCCGTCGTGCTCGGGGTCGGGGTCGTCTTCACCCTGTTCGTCATCGTCGTGAACGTCGTCGTCGACGTGCTCTACGGCGTGCTCAACCCGAAGGTGCGGGTGCGATGACCACCACCGAACCCCGGCGCCCGGCCTCGCGCCCGGCCTCGCGTCCGGCCTCGCGTCCGGTTTCGACAGGCCTCTGGCCGCGCGTGCTGCGCAAACCGCTCGGCGTCGCCGCCGGCGTCGTCCTGCTCGTCGTCGTCGCGGCCTCGCTCGCCGCGCCGGTGCTGGCCCCCCACGACCCCCTGCTGCAGGACCTGCGCGTCGTGCGGCAGGGGCCGGGTGCCCAGCACTGGCTGGGCACCGACAGCCTGGGCCGCGACGTGCTCAGCCGCCTGCTGTTCGGCGGCCGCCAGTCCCTGGCCGGGGTGCTCGAGGCCGTCGCGGCGATGCTCGTCATCGCGGTCCCGCTCGGGGTGCTCGCGGGGTACGTGGGCGGGCTGCTGGACCGGGTGGTCCTGCGCGCGGTCGACGTGCTGCTGTCCATCCCCGGCACGATCATCACGCTCGCCGTCCTGGCGATCTTCGACGGCAGCATGCTCGTCGCGATGGTCAGCGTCGGCGTCCTGGCCAGCGGCGCATTCATCCGGGTCTTCCGCAGCGTCGTCCTCGGGGTCCGCCGGGAGCTGTACGTCGGCGCCGCCCGGGTCGCCGGGGTCGGGGAGGCGCGCATCGTGCTGCGCCACGTCCTGCCGCAGCTGCGCGGTGTCCTGCTCGTGCAGGTCAGCCTGTTCGCCGCCGCCACCCTCGGCATCCAGACCGGTCTGGCCTTCCTGTCCTTCGGGCCGCCCCCGCCCGCGCCCACCTGGGGCGGGATGGTGGCCGAGGCCGCCTCCCTCGTCCAGGTCGACCCCTGGTTGCTGGTGCCCTCCGGCGGGGTGATCGCGCTGACCACCCTCGCGCTGTGCCTGCTGGCCGACGCGCTGCGCGACGCCAACCAGGAGCGGTTCACCTTCGCCGGCGCGGCCGGACCGCGGCGCCGTCCCGCCGCCGGGTCCCCCGCGGTGGAACCCGCGGTGGAACCCGCCCCCACGGGCCGCTCCGCCGACGACGCGCTGCTCGTCGTGCGCGGCCTGCGGGTCGGGTTCGGCGAACCCGGGCGCGAGACCGTCGTCGTCGACGGCGTCGACCTGGACGTCGCGCCCGGTGAGGTCGTCGGCCTCGTGGGGGAGTCCGGCAGCGGCAAGACCGTCACCGCCCTGGCCCTGCTCGGCCTGCTCGGGGCGAACGGGCGCGTCCTGGCCGGGTCCGTCCGGTTCGCGGGCCGCGAACTCGTCGGGCTGTCGCACCGGGAACTGCGCGAGGTCCGCGGCGCGGGCATCGCGATGATCTCCCAGGAGCCGATGGTCTCCCTGGACCCCTCGTTCCGCGTCGGTGCCCAGATCGCCGAGGCGGCCCGCGCGCACCGGCGCCTGAGCCGGCCGCAGGTGCGGGAGCGGGTGGCCGACCTGCTGCGCGCCGTCCGCCTCGACCCCGCCGTGGCGCGCCGGTTCCCGCACGAGATCTCCGGCGGCATGGCCCAGCGCGTCGCCATCGCCATCGCCCTGGCCGGTGAACCCCGCCTGCTCATCGCCGACGAGCCGACCACCGCGCTCGACGTCACCGTCCAGGCCGAGGTCCTCGACCTGCTGCGCAGCCTGCAGCAGCGCACCGGGACCGCGGTCGTGCTCGTCAGCCACGACTGGGGCGTCATCGCCGACCTGTGCGGGCGCGCCGTCGTGATGTACGCCGGGCAGGTCGTGGAGTCCGCCCCCGTCCGGGCGACCTTCACGGCCCCGCGCCACCCGTACACGCTGGCGCTGCTGCGCTCCAACCCGCACGACGCCGTCCCCGGCCGGCCGCTGCCCACCATCGGCGGGGTCGTCCCGCCCCCGCGGCAGTGGCCCGTCGGGTGCCGCTTCGCCGCGCGCTGCGCGTTCGCCACCGACCGGTGCCGCTCGGCGCCGGTCCCGGTGCTGGAGGTGGGGGCCGACCGGACCAGCCGTTGCGTCCACGTCGACCGGGTGGCGGTGAGCGCCTCGTGACCGGGGAAGTCGGAGAACTCCGGGAACCCGGGGAACCCCTGCTGCGGGTGCGCGACCTCGCCGTCGACTACGGCACCGGACGGCGCCGCACCCGCGTCGTGCACGGGGTCGGGTTCGACATCGCGCCCGGCCGGACCCTGGGCCTGGTCGGGGAGTCCGGCTCGGGCAAGTCGACGATCGGCGGGGCCGTCCTCGGGCTCGTGCCCGTCGCCGGGGGCAGCGTCGAGTTCGAGGGACGCGACCTCGCGACCCTGTCGCGCCCCGAGCGCCGCGCCCTCGGCGCCCGGCGCCAGGTCGTGTTCCAGGACCCCTACAGCTCGCTGGACCCGACCCTGACGATCGGCGCGAGCCTGGCCGAACCGTGCGCCACCCTGCCCGCGGCCGAGCGCATGACCCGTGCGCAGGTCCGGGACCGCACGGCCGCCCTGCTGCAGCGGGTGGGCCTGGGGCCCGACGCCGCGCTGCGGTACCCGGCGCAGTTCTCCGGCGGCCAGCGCCAGCGCATCGCCATCGCCCGGGCACTGATGCTCTCCCCGCGGCTGGTCGTGTGCGACGAACCGGTCAGCGCGCTGGACCTGTCCGTGCAGGCCGAGGTGCTGAACCTGCTCACCGAGGTCCAGCGCGACCTCGGGCTGAGCCTGCTGTTCATCTCCCACGACCTGAGCGTCGTGCGGCACGTCGCCCATGAGGTCGCGGTGCTGCGGGCCGGAAGGATCGTCGAACACGGTCCGGCGCAACGGGTCCACGAGGACCCGCAAGACCCCTACACCCGCGCGCTGCTCGCGGCCGCACCCGTGCCCGACCCCGACGAGCAGCAGCGCCGGCGGGAACTGCGCCGGGCGCTGGCCGAGCAGCAACTCGCAGAACGGAAGGACTGAGGAATGCCCACGATCGACGTCGGCGACGGTGAGCTGTGGTACGAGGAGTTCGGCTCCGGGGACGAGGTGGTGCTGTCCTGCGCCATGGGTTTCACGGCCGGGGCCTACCCGCAGGTCCTCGCCGACCCGCCCACCGGGTACCACGTCTACACGATCCAGGCCCGGGGTTTCGGCCGGTCCACCCACCCGGCCGAACCCCCCGCGATCGGCTGGCTGGACCAGTGGGCCGACGACGTCTGCGCCGTCGCCGACCGCCTCGGCCTCGACCGGTTCCTGTACACCGGTGTCTCGCACGGCGCCGGGATCGGCTGGCACCTCGCCCGCCGCCACCCGCAGCGGCTGAAGGCGCTCGTGTCCGTCGTCGGAACCCCCCACGACCGGGCCGGGGGCACGGAGTCCTCCGAGGGCCGCCGCCGGTTCATCGCCGAACGCCACGACCCCGCGGTCGTCACGTCCCTGCTCGAGAAGCTCGCGGGCTGGACCGACGACCCGGCCCGGCTGGAGTCGCGGCGCGCGCGGTTCGCCCAAGCTGCGCAGGAGGCCGCCGACCGGCCCGAGGACGAGGCGAGCATCAACCAGGGCAAACCGTTCCCCGAGGCGCGGACCGACGAAGAACTCGCCGAGGTCTACCGCGGCCTGCGTCTGCCCGTCCTGGTCCTGGCCGGGATGCGAGACGGGGTCATCTCCCCGGAGTCGGCGCTGCGCGCCGCCATGCACGTGCGCGGCGCCAAGGCCGTCCTGTTCGAGGACGAGGGGCACATGGTGGGCGACGAGTCCGCCGACCGGCTCGTGCGCGAGGTGCGGGTGTTCGTCGACGAGCTCAACGGGGTCGCCGAACCCCCGGTGCGCGCGTGAGCCCGGTCCGCATCGCCCTCACCGGGGACCTCGTCGTCGACCGGCCCGACCCCGACGGTTTCTTCGACCCCGCCCGGGAGTTCCTGCGCGCGGCCGACCTCACCGTCGGCCAGCTGGAGGTGCCGCACGCCAGGACGACCACCGTCGCCACCGTGGACGTCCCGGCACCACCGGCGGACCCGGCGCACCTGGGCGCGGTGCGCCGCGCAGGGTTCGACGTCCTCACCCTGGCGGGCAACCACATCGCCGACGCCGGCGGCGAGGGCATCGCCCAGACCCTCGCCGCCGCGCACGAGCACGGGATGCGGACCACCGGCGCGGGCGGCGACCTCGACGCCGCCCTGGTCCCGGCCCTGGCCCGCGTCGGCGGCCTCACCGTCGGGGTGCTGTCCTTCAACTGCGTGGGCCCCACCGACAGCTGGGCGACCAGCCGTCGCCCCGGCGCGGCGTACGTACGGGTCCTCACCCACTACGAACCCGTCGGGGCGAACCCCGGCGGACCGCCCAGCGTGCACACCTGGGCCGACGCGGAGACCCTGGCGCGGATGCGGGAGACGGTCCGCCGGGTCGCCGCCACCGTCGACGTCCTCGTCGTCGCCCTGCACAAGGGCCTCGTGCACACCCCCGTCGACCTCGCGGCCTACGAGACCGAGGTCGCGCACGCGGCGGTGGACGCGGGCGCCGCGGCCGTCGTCGGGCACCACGCCCACGTCGCGCGCGGGATCGAGCTGCACCGGGGCCGTCCGATCTTCCACGGGCTCGGGAACTTCGTCACCGTCACCGACGCCCTCACCCCCGCCGCCGGGGACGTGGCCGAGCAGCGCCGGTGGGCCCTGCGGCGCCGCCGGCTGTTCGGTTTCGAGCCCGATCCCGACCTGCCGTCGTGGTACCCGTTCCACCCCGAGAGCCGGAACACGCTCATCGCCGTCCTCGACGTGCACGACGACGGGCGCGTGGTCGCCGGGTTCGTGCCCTGCTGGATCGACCGCCGGGCCCGACCCGTGCCGTGGGGCGGGGCCGATGACGGCCGGGCGGTCCTGGAGTACCTCCGGCGCACCACGCGGGCCGAGGGTTTCGCGACCGGTTTCACCGTCGACGGCGACGTCGTCCGCGTCGGACCGGGCGAACCGCACCAGCAGAACGAGCAGGACGAGCAGCACGTCCCGTACGAGCGAGGAGCCACCCGATGACCGACACCGACCGTCCCGGCAGCGACCGTCCCGACACGGCCCACCCGCTGGCCGGCAAGACCGTCGTGGACCTCACCACGGCCCTGTCCGGCCCCTACGCGACCCTGCTGCTGGCCGGGCTCGGCGCGCGGGTCATCAAGGTCGAGAACCCCGAGCTCGGTGGCGACAGCTCCCGCAACAACGCCCCTTACTACTCCGCCGAGGGGTTGCAGGCGCAGCGGACCAGCGACAAGGACATGTCGGTCTCGATGATGCTGCGGGGCAGGAACAAGGAGAGCGTCACGCTGAACCTGAAGACCCCCGAGGGGGCCCGCGTGTTCCGCGAACTCGTGACGAAGGCCGACGTGCTCGTCGAGAACTTCAGCGCCGGGGTGACGCACCGCCTCGGCATCGACTTCCCCGTCGTGCACGAGCTGAACCCGCGCCTGGTCTACGCCTCCATCAGCGGTTTCGGCGCCCAGGGCGTGCCCGGCGGCGGCAAGGCGATGGACACCATCATCCAGGCCCTCAGCGGCACCATGCTCACCGCCGGCGAACCGGGCGACCCGCCGGTCCGGTTCGGGCTGCCCATCGCCGACCTCGTCGCGCCGCTGTTCGGCGTCATCGGCGTGCTGTCGGCGCTGCTGGAGGCCGACCGCACCGGTCGGGGTCAGCACGTCGACGTCTCGATGCTGGGCGCGCTGACGTCCCTGGTCGCCTGCGAACCCTTCGACGCGTTCGAGAAGGTCGGCATGCCGCTGCGCACCGGGTCCTACGTGCCCCGGCTCGCGCCGTTCGGGGTCTTCGAGGGCACCGACGGCTGGTTCGCGCTGTGCGGGCCGACCGACGCCTTCAGCCGGAACCTGCTCACCGCCGTCGGGCGTCCCGAACTCGCCGACGACCCCCGCTTCTCCGTGCGGGACATGCGGGTGCGGCACGCCGACGAGCTGCACGCCCTGATCCGCGACTGGGCGGCCGGCCTGGACGTCGCCGACGCCGTGGCGAGGCTGGAGGCCCGGGGCGTGCCCGCGGCGGTCGTGCGCGACACCGGCGAGGCCGTCCGCGACCCGCTGGTCCTGCAGCGCGGGGAGGTGGAGGTGCTGCGGCACCCCGTGTACGGCGTCGCGCCGGAGCTGTACGGCTCGGGCGTGCCCATCGTCCTGTCCGGCAGCAGCACCTCCCTGGACCGGCCCGCGCCCTGGCTGGGCGAGCACACCGACAGCGTGCTGTCCGAACTCCTGGGCTACGACGTCGAGCGGATCGCCGCCCTGCGCGCCGCAGGCGCCCTGTGAACGCCGCTCCCGGCTCCACGGTGGACGCCCCCGGGGGCCTCACCGGACTCGCCGCGCGCTACGCCACCCGCACCTCCGCCGCGCTGCAGCGGGCCGCGGGCGGCGCACCGGTCGTCGGCGTCGTCGGCCGCGACGTGCCGGCCGCGCTCGTCGCCGCGGCCGGCGGGGAACCGTTCCGGGTCCCGCCGCGCGAGCGCGCGGCCGCCGAGGTGGCCGTGGCCGCCGAGCACCTCGGCGGCGCGGTCGACCGCGCCGCGCTGCTCGTCGCGGCCGCGGTGCTCGCCGGGGAGCTGGACCCCCTGCGCGGCCTGCTGATCGCCCACGACGGCGAGGGGTCCGTCCGCCTGCACGCGGTCCTGCACGAGCTGCACCGGCGCGGGCGGACCACCCTGCCGGTCCACCTGGTCGACCAGGTCCACCTGCCGCGCGAGAGCACCGTGCGCTTCAACGTGCAGCAGGTGCTCTCGATGCTGCGGACCGTGGAGGCCTGGACCGGCGGCGCGGTCGACGAGGGGAGCCTGGCGGACGCGTGGGCGCAGCAGCAGCGCACCACGGCCGTCCTGCGGGACCTGCACGACCGGCGCCCGCACCCGGCCGGACCCGGCGGCACCGTGGCCCTGCACGCCTACGGCCTCGCCGCAGGCGCCCCCGGGGCCGAGGCCCTCCCCGCGATCGAGGCCGCGCTGGCCCGGCCCGTCCCGCGCCGCGCGGACGGCCTGCCGCTCTGGCTGACCGGCAGCGCACCGGTCGGCGACGACCTCTACCGCCTCCTGGAGTCCGCGGGTGCCGTCGTGGTCGGGGAGGACCACGACTGGGGCGACCCGGTCCTCACCGACGCGCCGGCGGGCCCGGCGCCGCGCACCCGAGAGGCCGCCGCCGAGGTCGCCGTCCGCGCCCGCCTCGTCGGCGCCCCCGCCGCCGCCACCTCGACCATGGCCGCCCGCGCCGCGGCGACCGCCGCCGGCGTCGCGCGCACCGGCGCCCGGGCGCTGCTGGCCGTCGTCCGCGAGCACGACGACGCCCCCGCGTGGGACTACTCGCGCCAGCGGGCCGCGGCCGGGGTGCCCGCCGCGCTCGTGCGGGGTGCGGCCGCCGACGACCCGCAGGCGGTGCTCGACGCCCTCGCCGTGCTCCGGCGGTCGGCGTGAGCGGGGCGGGCCGGCTCGCGGCGACCACCGCTGCCCTCGCCCACCAGCGCGCGTGGTTCGCCGACCTGCGCGAGCGTGCCGCCGCCGGGGAGGCCGTCGCCCTGGTCAACGCCGACGCCCCGCAGGAGGTCCTGCGCGCGATGGACGTGCCCTACGTCGTGAACCAGTGGTGGGCCTCGATCGTCACCGCCAAGCAGCTCGCGCAGGAGAGCCTGGCGGTGGTGGCCGGGCTGGGCCACCCCGACGACAGCCGCCAGTACGACGTCCTCGCGCTCGGCTCGCGCGGCGTCGCCGACCAGGACGCCCTGTGGGGCGGGCTGCCGAAGCCGGGCATCGTCATCGCCGAGCTGAGCGGTGACGCCACCGGCAAGGCGTTCGAGGCGTGGACCGACGAGCCCGGCACGGCGTTCTTCCCGTACGAGCGCACCGCCGCCGTCCCGGCCCCCGAGCGCTGGTGGGACCTCGTGGCCCACGACTGGGAGCGCGTCTTCGGCGCCGACCGGATCGCGCTCATGGCCGAGGAGAACCGTCAGCTCATCGCCTTCCTGGAGGAACGCACCGGCCGCACCTTCGACCTGGACCGGCTGCGGGAGGTGATGGACCTCGTCAACGAGCAGGAGGAGTGGAACATGCGCACCCGCGACCTGATCGCCCAGGCCCGGCCCACGCCGGTCCGGGTCAGCGACACCATCCCCGCCGTCATGGTCCCGCAGTGGCACCGGGGCAGCCCCTGGGGCCGCGACGCCGCCCGGGCCCTGCACGACGAGGTCGAGGCCCTCGTCGCGGCGGGCACCGCCGTCGTGCCCGACGAGCGGGTCCGGCTCATGTGGGTCGGGCGCGGCCTGTGGGGCGATACCGCGCTCTACCGCCGGTTCGAGGAGGAGTTCGGCGCGGTCTTCGTGTGGTCGATGTACCTGGCCATCGCCGCCGACGGCTACGTCCGCTACGGCGACGACCCGGTCGAGGCGCTCGCGGCCCGGTTCGTCGGCGTGACCGACCTGCTGTACTCCCCGCTGCTGGCCCCGCAGTGGTACGTGCGGGAGGCGCGCACCCACGGCGTCGACGGCGTCGTGCACCTGGTGGCCGACGACGTCGCCGGGGCCCGGTTCATCACCCTGGCGCTGCAGGAGCAGGGGATCCCCGTGCTGGAGGTGCGGGCCAGCAACGCGGACCCGCGCGCGCTCGAGCGCGCCGACCTGGACGGGTCCATCGCCCGGTTCGTGCAGGAGCTGGCGGGGCAGCGCGGCGGGGGGTAGGGAGAGCGGCGGTCTGCGTGCCGGGACGGGACCGGAGGCCCTCGCGCACCGGGCGGACCCGGGCGGGCCGGTGCCGGGTGCGGTGGGCGGGCCAGGTGGGTGGTGCACTACCCCCAGCCGGGTGACGAGCGGTCGAGGTGCGGTGCGGACCGGTCGAGACCCTTGGTGTGCAGCAACAGACAGACGCCGTGGCGTCCTGGTGGCGTCAGCTCGCCCCCGCCCTCCGCGAGGACCTCCTCACCCTGGGCCCGGCCGAGTTCCTCCCCGAGCACCTCGTCCGGGACCTGCGGGCCTTCGCGGTGGACGTGCCGGACGTCGCCGTGGCGCTCACGCTGGGCCGCAACACCTACGCGGTGTACGCCCAGCCGCCGGTGCTGCAGGAGTTCCTGCGCGCGGCCCGGGTCTGGGGCCAGGGCTGGCGCGAGCCCTAGAAGCAGCTCAGCGCCGTCCGCCGGGCGCGGGCCAGCCCTGCCGTCAGGTCCAGGCCGCGGTGCTCGTCGGACAGGATCTCCACGCCCCACGGGCCCGGGAAACCCAGCCGGCGCAGGACCTCGACGAAACCGCGGACGTCCTGCGCGCCCTCGCCGCAGTAGCGCCGGCGGTCCCGGGTGTCCTCGAACAGCGTGCCCACGGGGTCGGCGTCGGCGTCGTCGAGTTCCACGGCCGCGACCAGGTCGGCCGTCAGGCACTGCTCGAGCTCGGCCAGCGTGGTGCCCGCGCGGACCACGTGCCACAGGTCCACGGCCAGCCCGGCGCCGGGGTGGTCGACGGCGCGCACGAGGTCGGCCCCGGCGGGGACCGAGCCGACCATCGAGAACGGCAGGGGTTCCAGCGCGACCCGCGTCCCGTGGTCGGCGGCCTCGATCGCCAGGCGGCGCAACGGGTCCACCAGCGGCGACAGGTCAGCCCACGGGGCGCTGAACTCCGTGCCCGCCTTGACGAAGGGCGAACCGAACGCCTGCGCGGCCTCCAGCAGCAGTTCCCAGCGGGGCCGCCAGGACTCCTCCGGCTTCCACCAGTCCGTCACCAGTTCGACCTCGACGTGGGTGAGGCCGGCGTCCCGGGCGGCCGCGGCGATGACCGCGAAACCCGTCGTCGCGCGGATCCGCTCGAGGTCCTCGTGGGCGAACCCCAGCCCCGTCCAGCCGCCGTCGGCCACGGCACGGACGCGTTCGAGGGGGGAGTACGACGCCACCTCAGAGGCGTCCAGCGGGCGGGCCGTGCCGGCGGTCGTCCAGCAGGTGGCCACGAGAGCGGGTGCGGTCATCCGGGCGACCCTACGCGGGGCCTGCGCGGGCGACCCCCCGTGCGCGGTGCGCGCGGTGAACCGTGGACCATGGAGCCGACCGGGCGGTGCCCGCTGCCGTGTCGAGCTGCCGACCACCTCGGAGGGACCGCATGACCACCACCAGCGCCCAGGACCTGGCCAAGCAGGCCGCCGCCCGCCGGGCCGTCGAGCTGTGCCGGGACGGGATGACGCTGGGGCTGGGGTCGGGCTCGACCGCGCACTTCTTCGTCCGGGCCCTGGCCGAGCGCGTCGCCGACGGCCTCGACGTCGTGGGGGTCCCCACGTCGACGTCCACGCGCGACCTCGCCCTGAGCGTGGGGGTGCGGCTCACCGACCTGGAGACCGACCCCGAGCTGGACCTCACGGTCGACGGCGCCGACGAGCTGGACGGGAACGGCGACATGATCAAGGGCGGCGGCGCGGCCCTGCTGCGAGAGAAGATCATCTCCCGCGCCTCGCGCCGCACGGTGATCGTCACCGACGAGAGCAAGATCGTGACCACGCTTGGCCGGTTCCCCCTGCCGATCGAGGTCCTGCCCTTCGGCTGGTCGAGCACGACGCGGCTCGTGGCCCGCCTGCTGCGGGAGCACGGGTACGAGGTCGCCGACCTCGAGCGGCGCCGGCGCGACGGGGAGCTCGTGCTCACCGACTCCGGCAACTACCTGCTGGACGTCGAGCTGGGGGCCGTCCGGGACGCGCCGGCGCTGGCGCTGGCGCTCAACCAGATCCCCGGCGTCGTGGAGAACGGGCTGTTCGTGCAGATGGCCGACGCCGTCGTCGTGGGCCGTTCCGACGGCACGGCCGACCTGCGCGAGCTGCGCGCGGGCGCCTGACCCCCTCCCGGGGTACTACCCCGGGATGACCTGCGACCTCCGTGGGTAGGGGTGGCGCACGTCGTCGTCCGGTACCGCGGGCGGATGCCCGCCGTGGGTCGTGACCGGCACGATCGGGTACCGGAGGTCGCCGCCGGGCGTCCTCACGGGAGCGCGAGGAGACGGTGGCCGTGGGCGGGAACGTGGGCGTGGTGCGATCGGCGGAGCCGGTGCGGACCCGGACGGGCCACGAGCCGGAGCCCCGCGGCGGCCGGCTGCCCCGCCTCCTGGCCTCGGCCGGCACGTGGGTCTTCCTGCTGTCGGGACTGGCGTCCATCGCGATGGCGGTCCACGCGCCCCTGTCCGACCGCGCGCAGTCGGCGCCGCCGCTGGTGGCCGACGTCGTCTTCGCCACGAGCTGGCCCAGCTTCGGCTACGGGACGGTCCTGCTGCTGCTGGCGCACTCCCTCGCGCAGCGCAAGCGGGCGGCCTGGTGGACGGCGGTCGTCGTGACCGGCCTGAACGCCGTCTGCAACGTCGTGTGGAGCCTGGTCGACGCGTTCCCCGCGCACGGGTTCCTCACCGTGCAGTGCCTGCTCCTCGTGCTCCTGGTGGTGTCCCGGCGCGAGTTCACGGTCCTGCCGTCGCGGCTGGGGGTGCGCCAGGCCCTGCGGATCGGCGGCGGGGCGAGCCTGGTCTGGCTGGCGATCGGCACGGGGTTCGTGGTCGCGACGCAGGAGAGCGCCGGGAACGTCCTGAGCCGGCTCTGGTACGCCGCCGCGGGAACCCTCGTGTCCGTCGACACCTTCGTCATCTTCCCCGACGGGGTCCTCGTGCCCGGCTGGGTCGACGTCGTCCTGAACTCCGCCGGGACCGTCCTGGTGCTCCTCGTCACGTGGTTCCTGTTCCGTCCCGCCGCCGATCCCGCGGCCCTGGGCGCGGCGGAGGAACCCCTGCGCCGGCTGCTGGCCACCGAGGGCGAGGGCGACGCCCTGGGGTACTTCAACCTGCGCCGGGACAAGACGGCCGTGTTCGCCCCGAACGGGCGCGCCGCGGTCGTCCACCGCGTCGTCGGGGGCGTCAGCGTCGCCAGCGGCGACCCCGTCGGGAACGAGACGTCGTGGCCCGCGGCCGTCGAGGCGTGGCGCGAGCAGCTGGCCGCGCACGCCTGGCGTCCCGCCGTCGTCGGTGCCTCCGAGGCCGGGGCCGCCGTCTACCACCGGGCGGGGCTGCAGGTCCTGGAGGTCGGCGACGAGGCGGTCCTGGACGTCGACGCGTTCAGCCTGGAGGGCCGGGCCGTCCGGGGTCTGCGGCAGGCCGTGAACCGGGCCCGGCGCGGGGGCACGCAGGTCGGCGTCCGGCGTCAGCAGGACGTCCCGGACTCGGAGCTCCTGGAGATCGCCTCGGCCGCGGTGACCTGGCGCGAGGGGCAGGAACGGGGTTTCTCGATGGCCCTGGGCCGGTTGGGGGACCCGGCCGACCCGGACCTGCTCGTCGCCACCGCGCGCACCGCCGAGGGTGAGCTGCTGGCGGTGCTGACGTTCGTGCCGTGGGGGGTGCACGGGGTCTCGCTCGACCTCATGCGCCGCAACCCGCAGGCGCCCAACGGCACGGTGGAACTCGTCGTCACCGACGTCGTCGCCCACGCCAGGAGCGCGGCCCTGCAGCGCATCTCGCTGAACTTCGCCGTGTTCCGGTCGGTGTTCGACCGGGGTTCGCGGCTGGGGGCCGGGCCGGTGCTGCGGCTGTGGTACCGGGTGCTCGTCGTGTTCTCGCGGACGTGGCAGCTCGAACAGCTCTACCGCAGCAACGCCAAGTACCAGCCGCGCTGGGTCCCGCGCTTCCTGTGCTTCGAGCGCACGTCGGACCTGCCGCGCATCGGGCTGGCCGTGGCCCGCGTCGAGCAGTTCCTGCCCTCCCGGCGCGGCTGACCCACCCGCCCTCAGCCGCGGCGCCGGCGCGCGGACCGGGCGTGCACCGACCGGTAGCCGAACCCGACCGCGAACACCAGGATCCCGGCCGCCACCGAGCGGGCCGGCAGCGCGGCGACCAGGGCGACGCACCCGGCCGCCCCGATCACCTGCAGCGCGCGGGGGAAGCGGCGCTGTTCGCGCGGTTGCGTCCACGCGGCCACGTTGGCGACGAGGTAGTAGACGAGCACCCCGAAGGAGGAGAACCCGATCGCCGAGCGCAGGTCGACGCTGAGGACGAGGGCGCCCACGACGACCGCGACGAGCGCCTGCGCGCGGTGCGGGACGGCGTACCGGGGGTGCACCGCGGCCAGCGCCCGGGGCAGGTCGCCGTTGCGGGCCACCGCCAGGCTCGTCCGGCCGACGCCGGCGACGAGCCCCAGCAGGGCCCCGAGCGCGGCGGCCGCCGCACCGGCGCGGACCAGCGGTGACGTCCAGCCCCAGCCGGCGGTCCCGGCCGCGGCGACCAGGGGAGCGTCCTGCGTCGCCAGCCGGTCCGCACCCAGGGCCGCCAGGACGGCGACGCCGACCAGGGCGTAGACGACGACGGCGCAGGCCAGGGCCACCGTCACCGCCCACGGGATCGTGCGGGCCGGGTCGCGGACCTCCTCGCCCAGCGTGGCCACGCGCGCGTACCCGGCGAAGGCGAAGAACAGCAGCCCGGCCGACTGCAGGACGCCCGGGACGTCCAGGGGGGTGAGGTCCAGCGCGGCCCGCGGGGCGCCGTCCCCCGCGAAGGCCCCCACCAGGGAGGCGACGACGACGACCGCCAGCGCGCTCAGGGTCACCGCCAGCAGGACCCGGGTCAGGCGCGCCGTGCGGGTGATCCCGCGGTGGTTCACGACGGCCAGCGCCACCACGGCCAGCGCCGCCGCGGGACGCTGCCAGGGGCCGGGCACGACGTGCGCGGCGAAGGTCGTGGCCATGGCGGCGCAGCTGGCGGTCTTGCCCACGACGAAGCCCCAGCCGGCGAGGAAACCCCAGCGCTCGCCCAGGCGCTCGCGGCCGTAGAGGTAGGCGCCGCCGGAACTGGGGTGGGCGGCGGCGAGCTGCGCGGTGGCGGTCGCGTTGCACCAGGCGACGACCGCGGCCAGGACGAGGCCGAGCAGCAGACCGGGACCCGCGGCGGCCGCGGCGGGGGTGAAGGCGGCGAAGACGCCGGCGCCGAGCATGGACCCGAGGCCGATGACGACGGCGTCGGCGCGGCCGAGGCGGCGGGCGAGCGGCGCGGAGGCGGTCACCGCGCGATCATCCCGCGGGGTCCCGGCCCGCACGGCGGGGGCGTCCACCGCGAGCGACTGGCACCCCGCCCGGTGCGGGGACAGGATCGGTGATCACGGCGGAGCGCCGGTGGGCACGGGAGGGGACGGACGATGGCGAAGAAGCGACGCGACCCGGAGGACGGCGGCGCCGGAAAGGTCCCGCGCGGGGCCTACGAGGCGCGGCTGCTGGAACTGCAGCGCGAACTCGTCGTCCTGCAGGACTGGGTGGTGCGGACCGGCGCCCGCGTCGCGATCCTCTTCGAGGGCCGTGACGCCGCGGGCAAGGGCGGGGCGATCAAACGGCTCACGGAGTACCTGAACCCGCGGACCGCGCGCGTCGTGGCGCTGCCGGCGCCCAGTGAACGCGAGAAGGGGCAGTGGTACTTCCAGCGGTACGTCCAGCACCTGCCGACGGCGGGGGAGATCGTGCTGTTCGACCGGTCCTGGTACAACCGGGCCGGGGTGGAGCGCGTCATGGGTTTCTGCACGCCGGGGGAGCTGGAGACGTTCCTGACGCAGGCGCCGGAGTTCGAGCGGATGCTCGTCGACGACGGGATCGTCCTGCTGAAGTACTGGTTCTCGGTGAGCGACACCGAGCAGGAGAAACGCCTGCGGTCCCGGCTCGACGACCCCATGCGGCGCTGGAAGCTGTCGGAGATGGACATCGAGGCCCGGCGGCGCTGGGTGGACTTCTCCCGGGCCAAGGACGAGATGTTCGCCCGCTGCGACACGCCGTTCGCCCCGTGGTGGGTGGTGGAGGCCGACGACAAGCGGGCCGCGCGGCTGAACTGCCTGTCGCACGTGCTGGGGCAGGTCCCGTACTCCGAGCTCGAACCCCGCAAGCTCACCCTGGGGCGCCGGCCGGCGGCGGGCAAGTACGTCCGGCCGCCGCGCGAGGCGTACCGGTACGTGCCGGACGTCGCCTCGGAGCTGCGACCGTCCTGAGCCCTCCGGCGCGCCCCGGCTCCCGAGGGGTCAGTCCACGGCGGTCCGGTCGGTGACCACGTCGGCGACGTGCACGTGGACGTCGACGGCGTCCGACGGCGGCCGCAGGACCCCCAGCAGGTCGCCGAGGGCGCGGTCGACGGTGTCGTGCACGGTGTCGGCCGCCGTGGGCAGGTGGGTCCCGAAGAGGGCGGCGACCTCGACCGTGACCCCGGTGAGGCGCTCGCCGTCACCGGTGACGCAGTGCACGGCGGCGACGGTGACGTCGGGCACCGGGTCGACGGCCGCGCGCAGGGCGCCGACGAGGACGTCGGTGGCCAGCAGGAAGTCGCCCAGGTCGTGGCGCCCGCGGACGGGCGCCGAGGGGCGGTGGGCGCGGCGGGCCAGGGCCAGCAGATCGGTCCGCACGTCCTGCCACCCCGCGGGGGTGTAGCGGCGCAGGGCGGCGGTCGCCTCGGCCAGGACGCGCGCCCCCTGGCCCGTGGGCCGCTCACCGGCCACCGCCTCGTCCGTCGAGTCCGCTCGGGTGCTCACCGCCACTCCTCCAAGGTGTTCGCCAGTGTCGTGCGGGCCCGTTCGAGCAGTCCCCGGACGGCCGTGCTGCTCGATCCCAGCACGACCGCGATCTCTGGGTAACCCAGACCCTCCACCTCGCGCAACAGCCACGCGGTGCGTTGCCGTGGCGGCAGCAGGCGCAGGGCCACGTCGAGGGCCTCCCGGAGCGCGCCCTCCACGCTGGATCGCTCCGGGTCCTCGCGCAAGTCGCGCAGCCGGTCGGCGACCTCCTCGACGGGGACGTGGGGGCGCGACCCCGACCGCGGCCAGCGCTGCAACCGCGCGAAGGCCGCGTGCCGGGTCAGGGTGAACAGCCACGTCCGCAGGCTCGCGTCGCCGCGGAAGGCGGGCAGCCCGCGCCAGGAGGCGAGGAAGGTGTCCTGCAGGCAGTCCTCGACCTGGTGGGCGTCGTCGAGGAGACGACCGGCGTAGCGGGCCAGGGCCGGGCCGTGCCGGTCGACGATCGCGGCGAACGCCTCGCGGTCGCCGAGGCCGGCCCGCCGGGCGAGGACCTCGTCGGAACGCGGGTCGGCGTGCGGGTCGGCGTGCGGTCCGGAGCCCTCGTCGGGGGCGGGTCGCCTCAACGGTGTCTCCAGGTCCGGTCGGTCAGGGCCAGGTGATCGCAGCACGCGCCGTGCGGCGGCGCGACCGGAACGACGGCGGAGTGTGACCCAGATCACTCTCGAAGCTCCGTGACGATCCGCGGCTGCGGCACTCCAACCCTCCGTACGCACCCGCTCCGGTCGCCCGGCGACCGGACCACACCAGGAGGAACAGTGAGCGAGACCACCACCACCAAGCCCGTCACCGGCCTCGGGACCGCCGCCGTCGCCCCCTCGGGCCTGTCCAGCGAGCACGGCGTGACGACCATCGCCGACACCGTCGTCTCCAAGATCGCCGGCATCGCCGCCCGGGACGTCTCCGGCGTCCACGCCCTCGGCGGCGGTGCCGCCCGCGCCGTCGGCGCCCTGCGCGAGCGCATCCCCGGCGGCCGCGTCAACCACTCCCAGGGCGTCTCCGTCGAGGTCGGCGAGCGCCAGGCCGCCGTCGACATCGAACTCATCGCCGAGTACGGGGTGGCCATCAGCGACCTCGCCTCCGCCGTGCGGCGCAACGTCATCGCCTCCGTCGAGCGCATGACCGGGCTCGAGGTCACCGAGGTCAACCTCGAGGTCTCCGACGTCCACCTGCCCGAGGAGGACGACGACGAGCCCGAGGTCCGCACCACCCGCGTCCAGTGACGTGAGCACCTCCGACACCGGTGCCGCGCAGCCGGTCACGGTCGAATCGCTCGCCGACGACGTGGCCGCCGCCGTGCTCACCGTCCCCGGCGTGGTCCGGTTGCACGCCGGGGTCCTCGGTGAGCTCGGCACCTACCTGCCCGGACGCCGCGTCGGCGGGGTCCGGGTCAGCGAGGACGTCCTGGCCGGCCGCGCGCCCCTGGAGGTCCACGTCGTGGTCGTCCCCGGCGTCCCGGTGCGCCTCACCGCGCGCGACGTGCACGCCCGCGTGGCGCAGGAACTCGCGCTGCACGGCACCACCGCGGACGTCCTGGTCCACGTCGAGGACGTGGCCCCCGCCGAGCCGGCGCTCTGAGCACCACCACCCCCCGTCCACCCACCCACCTCGGAGAGAACCCGTGTCCTCGTCCACGACCGGCCTGTTCGCCGGTCTCCTGCTCGCCCTGATCGGTGGTGTCGCAGGTCTCGGCTGGTTCCTGCTGGCGCTGCTGTTCGCCGCCATCGGCTACCTCGTCGGCGCGCACCTGGAAGGACGCGTCGACCTGCTCTCCCTGCTGCCCGGACGCAGCCGTGGCTGAGACGCTCCCGGCCCCCGAGGACCGGGGGACGCTCGTCGTCGCCGACCGCGCCCTGACGCGGATCGCCCGCGCCGCAGCCGGTGCGGTCGAGGGCAGCGTCCGCACCTCCCGGCCCCGCGCGGGCCTGGGGCAGGCGGTCGACACGGTCCTGAACCGCGCCTACCCGACGGCGGCCTGCACCCGGGCCGGCAACCGCGTGCGCCTGGACGTCCAGGTCGCGGCCCGCTGGCCCACCCCGGCCCCCGCCCTCGCCGACCGCGTGCGCACCAGCGTCGTGGCGGAGCTGTCCCGGCTCGCCGCCGTCGTCGTCGACGCCTGCGACGTCACCGTCGCCGAGTACGTGCGCCAGGCCCCCGACATGCGGAGGGTGCAGTGAGCGGCGCACCCCTGCCTCCCGCGAAGGCGCCCACCGGGGCCGGCCGCATCGGCGTCGTCGGTCCGCTGCTCGCGGTGCTCCTGCTGGTGCTGGCGGTCGGGTTCGGCCGTGAGGCCCTCGTCGCCCGGGGTTCGGTGTCCGGCACGTCGTGGCTGGCCCCCCTGCTGCGCGCCGCCGACGGCGCCACCCCCACGACCGCCGTCCTGGTCGGCGGTGCCGTCGCGGTCCTGCTCGGGCTCTGGTTCGTCGTGACCGGGTTCTCCCGGCGCTCGCGCCGGACGGTCCGGGTCCAGGGGGCCCCGCACACGACCCTGTCGACCCGTGACGTCGCCCGGCTCGCCGCCGGCGCCGCGCGGCAGCAGGACGGTGTGCTGTCCGCCTCGACGCGGGCCGGTCGCCGCAGCGTCGACGTGCAGGTCGAGGCGACCAGCGCGAGCGTGCGCTCCGCCGTCGAGCACGCCGTGGGCCGGGCCCTCGACGGCCTCGACCCCGCGCCGCGGGTGCGGGTGCGCGTCCAGGCCCCGTCCTCGGCGTCCTCGCCCGCGGGGCCGGGCACCACGCACGGATCCACGGACGGGACGAAGGAGGTGGCGTCGTGAGCCGGCGCGTGCTGGGACTCGACCGGGTGGTCGCGGTCCTGCTGGGGCTCGTCCTGCTCGCCGGGGGAGCGGCGGCCGTCGTCTGGGCCGCTGGGTGGCTGCGGCAGTGGTGGCCGGGTGCCCCCGCGCGGTTGGCGGTCGCCGACGTCACGAAGGAGTCCTGGTTCGCCGCGGCCGCGGCCGTCGCCGCCGTGGTGCTCGCCGTCCTGGCCCTGTGGTGGCTCCTGGCCCACGTGCCCCGTCGGTCGGTCGGCACGCTGTCGCTGCCCGGTTCGGGGCCCGGCGGGCAGTCCAGGCTCACCGCCTCCGGTCCCGTCGACGCTGCCGCGGAGGAGTTCGCGCTGACCCCCGGGGTGCGCAGCGCCTCGGGCCGCACGATCTCCGACCGCGGGGAGCTGCTCGTCGAGTTCCGCGCCGTCGTCGAACCCACCGCCGACCTGCGCACCGTCGCGGCGGCCTCGCAGGAGGTCAGCGCCCAGCTGCGGCAGGTCCTGGGCCGCGACGACGTCCGGGGCCGGGTCCGGTTGTCCGTGGCCCGCAACGACAAGACCCGGCGCGTCCACTGACGCGCCCGTGACCGAACGACCCGGCGGAGGAGGCCGATGACCGTGTGCGAGAGGACCGGACCCGACCACGTCGAACTGGACCGGGACGACCGGCACCTGCTCGACCTCCTCGGGGCCGGCACCAGCGCGACGGGGGCCGCCGAGGGACTGGGGGTCCCCCTGGCCGAGGTGGCCCGGCGGCTGACCGCTTTGCGGGCCCGCTACGGCGTCACCAGCACCCGGGAGGTGCTGGAGCACTACCGGTCCCAGCGCTGACGGGCGCTGCGGGCCGGCCCGGTCCGGGCGTCCACCGCCGGGGTGCGTGGTACGACGGTGACGACCCCGCCCGCCACGCCCGCCACCGGGAGCCCGAGTGACCGCCCGTCCCGTCTGGACCCCCTGGCGACTCGTCGTCGGCTTCGGCGTCGTCAGCCTGAGCGCCGACATGGTCTACGAGGGCGCCCGCTCGATCACCGGGCCCTTCCTCGGTTCCCTGGGCGCCTCGGCCCTGCTCGTCGCCGTCGTCTCGGGGGCCGGCGAGGCCGCGGCCCTGCTGCTGCGCCTGGTGTCCGGGCCCCTCGCCGACCGCACCGGCCGGTACTGGTCGCTGACCCTGCTCGGGTACGCCCTCACCGCGGTCTGCGTCCCGCTCCTCGCCCTCGCCCCGGCGCTCGGGTCCGCCGGTCTCGCGCTCGCCGTCGTCCTGGTCCTGGCCGAACGCACCGGCAAGGCCGTCCGCAGCCCCGCCAAGTCCGTGCTGCTGGCCCGCGCCGCCACGGGCACCGGACTGGGCCGGGGTTTCGCCGTCCAGCAGGCGCTCGACCAGGTCGGCGCCTTCGCCGGGCCCCTCGTCGTGGCCGCCGTCGTGGCCGCCGCCGGGACCACGGCGCCCGCGTTCGCGGTGCTCGCCGTCCCCGGCGCCGCCTCGATCCTGCTGCTCCTGCTGCTGCGCCGCCGAGCACCCGAACCCGCACTCGAACCTGCGTCCGAGGTTCCGGGAAGGGCTGCGCCGCAACCGGTCCGCCCGACCTGGCGCGACCGGCTCGGCCTGGACCTGCCCCGGGAGTTCTTCGTCTTCGCCGCGGCCGCGGCCGCCGCGACGGCGGGGTTGCTGACGTTCGGCGTCCTGTCGTTCCACGCCACGGCGAACGGGACGCTGAGCCTCGCCCAGGCCCCGCTGCTGTACGCCGCGGCGATGGCCGCAGCCGCCGTCGCCGCCCTCGCGACGGGTTTCGCCTTCGACCGCTGGCACGGGCGGGTCCTGCTGGCGCTGCCCCTGCTGGGGACGGGAGCGGCGGTGCTGGCCCTGTCCCCGGACGTCGTCGCGCTCGTCGCGGGTGCCCTGCTGTGGGGCGCGGCCGGCGGGGTGCAGGACTCCACCGTCAAGGCCCTCGTCGCCTCCCTCGTCCCGGGGAACCGGCGCGGGAGCGCCTACGGGGTCTTCGCCGCGATCCAGGGCGCGGCGGCCCTGCTCGGGGGCGCCGCGGTGGGCGTGCTCCTGGAGGTCTCCACGACAGCGGTCGTGGTCCTCCTCGTCGTCCTGCAGGTGGTCTCGTTCGCCCTGCTGCTGCGGACGACCAGGACCTGACGCCGCGGCGCTGCAGCGGGAACCGGGGCCGCCCGCGCGCAGTTCCCCGTGCGTGAGCGAGCACCAGACCCAGCACCCGATGCAGCACCCGATCCAGCACACGGTCGTCTTCCGCCTGGTCCACCCGGCGGGCTCGGCCGCCGAACGCGACTTCCTGCGGACCGCCCACCGCGTCCTGGCCGCGATCGAGGGTGTCGGCGGGTTCGCCGTGCACCGGCAGGTGAGCGCCGAGAGCTCCGGCGACTGGCGGTTCTCCATGACGTTCGCCGACCAGGACGCCTACGCCGCCTACGACGCGCACCCGGCCCACCGCGCGTTCGTCGCGGACCGCTGGGTGCCCGAGGTCGCCGAGTTCCACGAGTACGACTTCGTCGCGGTGGACGACCTGGGCTGACGAGGGGCCGCGCGGCCGGGGCTCAGGCCGGGGCGAGCACCAGAGCGGCCCCGGCCAGGACGGCGCCCGCGACGGTCCCGGCGGCCACCTGCGCCGGCGTGTGCGCCCCGAGCCGCACGCGGGCGGCCCCGACCCAGGCGACGGTCGCCAGGACCGGGAACGCCCACGGTCGCAGGCCCGTCAGCACCACCACCGACGCGGTGAGGACCAGGCAGTGCAGCGAGATCTTCCAGAACCGCGACACGACCAGGCCCACCCCGACGCAGGCGGTCATCAACCCCAGGTAGGTCAGCGACGTCGCCGTGGCGCCCAGCGCGACGAGCAGGACGGCGGTCAGCACCGTCAGCCCGGCGACCAGGGCCAGCAGCGGCGGCCGGTCCTCGCGGCGCCGGACGTGGTGCGACTCGTAGCGCCCGCGCCGCACCCCCACCGCGACGACGGCGTAGGGGACGGCGGCGCAGGTCGTGGTGACGACGAGCCCGAGGAGGGCGCCGCGCCACGCCGGTCGCGTCGTGAGCGCCGAGACCAGCACCGGCATGACGGCGGCGAGCACCCACGGGGCGAGGAGCTCACTGGCCAGCCGCGCCCAGCGCGGCCCGGCGCCGGTGCTCACCCCAGGTCCCGCTGCAGGGCCAGGACGGTGCGGCCGGTGCCGGTGATGGCCACCAGGAGGGGCAGGGGGTCGCCGGGCCACCACTCGACGTCGAGGAAGCCGTCGCGGTTCAACCGCAGGTAGACGGCGCCGACCGCCTCGGCGGACTCGGGTTCGACCAGGACGTGGGACTGCTCGGCGGCTTCGAGGACGGCCCGTTCGAGGCCGGTCAGACGCATCGGGCCCGTCCCTCTCGTGCTGCGACCCCGGCGTCGCGACGGCGACGGGGGTGCTGGTCGTGAAGGGTGCGCCACCATGGACTCGAACCATGAACCCGCTGATTAAGAGTCAGCTGCTCTGCCAATTGAGCTAGTAGCGCTTGCGTGGACAACGGTACCAGGGCCGGTGGGGTGCTCCGGGCCACGGCCGGCGTCGCCCACCCGTCCGGCGCACCCGCCACGACGGGCCCGACGGTCCGAGTGGCGGGGGTCACCGGGGCGGATGAGGGTGGCCCGGTGCCCACCCCCACCCGCACCGCGCAGCCCAGCACCTCGCCCGCCCACGCCGAGGTCCTCGTCGTGGGCGCGGGCAACGCGGGGATCTCGTTGGCCGCCAAGCTGTTGCGCGACGGAGCCCGGGACGTCGCGATCGTCGAGCCGTCCCCGGTCCACCGCTACCGGCCCCTGCTCAACTACGTCGGCGCGGGCCAGGCCAGGCCCGCCGCCGTCGAGCGCCCGACGGGGTCGGTGATCCCGGACGGGTGCCGCTGGGTCCAGGACGCCGTCGAGGTCGTCGACGCCGGGCGGCACGCCGTCCGCACGCGCCTGGGGCGCACCATCGGCTACGGCACGCTCGTCGTGTGCCCCGGGCTGCGCGAGGACTGGGACGCCACCCCCGGGCTGCAGGACGCCTACACCGCCGGCTGGGCCGGCTCGACCTACGTGCCGAGCTCGGCGCCCCTGGTGTGGCCGGCGCTGCGCGGCGTGCGCGAGGGCGCCGTCGTGTTCACCGTCCCGCCCGAGCCCGCGCCGTGCGCGCCCACCGCCCTCAAACCGGCCCTGATGGCCTGCGACCACTGGCGCCGGACGGGCGTGCTGGCCGACCTCGACGTCACGGTGGTCCTGCCGCAGGAGCGGCCGCTGGGGGTCGACGGCGCCGACGAGCACCTCGAGGCCGCCCTGCGGTCCTACGGCGTGCGGGTGCTGCGCCGGGCCCGGCTGACCGGCGTCGACCCGGTGCTGCGGTCGGTGGAGATCGCCACGCCGGACGGCCCGTGGCGCGTGGACCACCTCGCCTACGCCCACGCCGTGCCGCACTACCGCGCCCCGGAGTGGATCACCCGCAGCGGCCTGGGGGACGGGTCGCCGGCCGGGCTCGTCGACATCGACCCGGGCACCCTGCGCTCACGCCACCACCCCGACGTCTGGGCGATCGGGGACGTCGCCGCGCTGCAGACCCGCTCCTCCGGCGGGGCGCTGCGCAAGCAGGTGAAGGTGCTGGCACGCAACCTGTCCGCCGCCGCGAAGGGGCGCCGGCTGCGGTCCTACGACGGGTACACCGTCATGCCGGTGACCACGAGCCGGCACGAACTGATGCTCGTGCAGGCCGACCGGCGGGGCCCCCGGCCGCTGCCGCTGCCGGCCCCGTTCGCGCCGCGCCGCTCGGCGTGGGCGTTCGACCGCTACGTCCTGCCGCAGGTCTACTTCCGGCGGCTGCTGCGCGGGAAGGTCTGAGGCGCCAGGCGGGGTTCACCCGGGGCGCCCACCGGGAACGTTCCGGCGCGACCGCTGACGCCACCTGCGGGGCCGTTCCGGGTGGCGGACCGATCGCAGCGGGACCAGGCTTGAGGCACCGACGGCCCGCCCGGGCGGTGGGCCGCACGACCGTTCAGAGGAGTTGACGCATGCCCGACTTCGGCGACATCACCGAGAAGGCCAGCGACGCCGGCATCGAGAAGGCCGGTGACGCGGTCGACGAGAAGACCGGCGGGAAGCACGACGAGCAGATCGACAAGGCGCAGGAAGCGGCCGACCAGAAGATCGGCGACTGACCGCGACCTCCCCGAGAGCCCCCGGCCGAACGGCCGGGGGCTCTCGTCGTGCCGGGGCCCGGACGCTCAGGCGGGTGTCGTGACCCCGCCGGGGGCGAACACCGCCCGCACGCACCCGTCGGTCTTGTCCTTGAACATCTCATAGCCGCGCACCCCGTCCTCCAGGGACATCGGGTGGGTGGCCAGGAAACTCGTCTGCAGTTCCCCGGCGACGAGGTGCTCGAGCAGGCGCGGCACGTACCGCTGCCCGTGCTGCTGGGCCGAGCGGATCGTCAGGCCCTTGTTGAGGACGACGCCGGTGGGGAAGCTGTCCGTCAGCCCGTACACGCCGAGCACCACGACCGTCCCCGCCTTGCGGACCGCGAGCACCGCCTCGCGCAGCGGCGTCGCCCGGTCGGTCTCCAGCCGCAGGGCCTGCTTCGCGCGGTCCACGACGTGCTGGACGCCTGTGCCGTGCGCCTCCATGCCGACGGCCTCGATCACGGCGTCCGGTCCGCGCCCACCGGTCGTCTCGCGCAGGAACTCCTGGACGCTGTCGACCTCGGAGTAGTCGACGGTCTCGGCGCCCACCCGCGTGCGCGCCAGGTGCAGGCGTTCGGGGACCCGGTCGACGACCAGGACGCGGTCGGCGCCCATCAGCTTCGCCGAGGCGGCCGCCATGAGCCCGACGGCGCCCGCGCCGAACACCGCCACCGTGTCCCCGGGCGTGATGCCGCACAGGTCGGCGCCCATGAACCCCGTCGGCAGGGCGTCGGAGGCGAACAGGGCCGAGGTGTCGTCGAGGGCGTCCGGGACGGTGAAGCAGTTCACGTCGCCGAACGGCACCCGGACGAACTGCGCGTGCGATCCCGCGTACCCGCCGAAGGGCTGGGTGTAGCCGTAGATCCCGCCGCTGGGGTACCCGAGCAGCGGCTGCTGGGTCGCGGCGTGCGGGTTCGTCGTGTCGCACAACGAGTACAGCTCGCGCTCGCAGTACCAGCAGTTCCCGCAGGCGATGAAGCTCGGCACGACCACGCGGTCCCCGACGCGGACCCGGGACACCTCCGGGCCGACCTCCACGACCCGGCCCGTGAACTCGTGCCCGATGACGTCGCCGGGCAACGCGCCCGGCAGGTACCCGTCGACGATGTGCAGGTCCGAACCGCACACGCTGCTCAACGTCACCTCCAGGACCACGTCGCGCGGGTTGACGAGCCTCGCGTCGGGGACGGTCTCCACGGCCAGGTCGTTCGGGCCGTTCCAGCACAGGGCGCGCATCAGCGCTCCTCCCCGGAGTTCTGCCCGGAGCGGCCGCTGGGGACGTCGCCGAGGGTCGGGACCTCGCCCGTCTGCAGCAGGGCCCGCAGCCGGTAGGCGAACGTGAACGCCGCCGCGCCCTCGCCCAGCTCACCCGCCAGGGGCAGGTCCAGTCGCACGACCACCTCCGCCCCGCCCTCGCGGGGAGCGGGCCAGGCCTCCACCACGAGGGCCTCGGCCGGCTCGGGACCGGCCGTGCGGAACACCACGCGGTTCGGTTCGGCCACGAGGTCGGTGACGACCGTCCGGCCGGCCAGGTGCCAGGTGAACCGGTCGGGGTCCTGCCGGACGACCCCACCGGCCGGTCCGACCACCGCCGCCAGCACGTCGGCGTCCTGGCACGCGCGCAGGACGTTCTCCACCGGACGCGTCACCGTGAGCGTCTGCTGCCGCGGACCGGACGGGCCGCCGTGGCGCAGGACCACGTTCCCCGCGGCGGCCGCCGCCTTCGTCGCCAGGTCCTTCGCTGCGCTGATGTGCATGCTCCGCCCGTCCTCGTCGTGGTGAACGCACGGGTGCTCGACGTCCAGGTGTGAGCCTCACTGTCGCGTCGGTGGTGCTGGAGCGCACCCCGGAGCGGCGCGACCACCGGGCGCCCCGCGACCGGACCGGTGCCGGTGCCCGGCCCGCTCAGCCCGGTGGCAACGGGCCGGGCGCGTCGCCGACCAGGTCGGCGGGTCCCTTCCCCGGCCCCGCCTCGGCCGGGCGCGGCCGGTCCTCGGGGTGGGCGCGCAGGGCGAGCAGCGCCACGTCGTCCTCGCTGTCGCCCGCGAGCCGCTGCAGGAGCTCGTCGCACAGCTCCTGCAGCGGCAGGTGACCCAACGGGGCCGCGGTCCGCCGGAGCCGCTCCAGCCCGTGGTCGAGGTCCTCACCGCGTCGTTCGACGAGCCCGTCGGTGAACAGCAGCACCGTCGAGCCGGGCGGCAGTTCGCGGGTGTGGTCGTGGCGCTCGATGTCCAGCCCCAGGCCCAGGAGCAGGTCGCTGGGCCGGCGCAGGAACTCGGCGTGACCGTCCGCGGTCAGCAGCAGCGGCGGCGGGTGCCCGGCGTTGGACCAGCGCAGGGTGCGCAGCCCGCGGGCGGCGGCGTCGGCGCCCTGCTCCACCCTCGCCAGGACGGCGGTGGCCAGCGCACCGACGGCCAGGTCCCGCATGGCCCCGTCGAGGGCGCCCAGGACCGCGGCCGGGGGTTCGACGAGGGCGTGGGCGGTGCCGCGCAGCAGGTTGCGGACCTGGGCCATCTGCACCGCGGCGGCACGGTCGTGGCCGGTGACGTCCCCGACGACGAGGCACGTCGACCCGTCGCGGACGGTGAACGCGTCGTACCAGTCACCCCCGACCTGAGCCGCGTCCGCGGCCGGGACGTAGCGGGCCACGAGCTCGAGGTGGTCGGGTTCGGGCAGCTCGGTCAGCAGGGAGCGCTGCAGGGCTGCGGACAGGCCCGCGACCTCGGCGGCCGCGGCGCGTTCGGCGTCGAGCGCCTGCAGGCGCCCCAGCGCCTGCGCGACCTGCGCCGCGAACGTCTCCAGCAGGTCGAGCTGGTGCTCGTCGAAGGTCTGCGGGGCGTCCCAGCCGGCGGTGACGACGCCGATGGTCCGGTCCTCCACCCGCAGCGGCAGGCTGGCGAAGGCGACCGAGCCGGTCACCTCCAGCACGTGCCCCATCTCGGGGGAGTAGGCCAGGCAGGCGTCGCGGTCGGCGACCAGCACGGCCCGCCCGGTCCGGGCGGCGGCGGCCACCGGCAGGTCCGCGTGCAGGTCCAGCCGGCCGTACTCCTGCTGGGCCTGGGCGCCGTAGCTGCTCGCCAGGAGCGAGACCAGCGTGCTGGGGTCTTCGGGGTCGGGTGCGGCGACCGACCCGCCGTTGCAGCCCAGCTCGGCCAGCCCGTCCTCGGCGACGGTGCGCACGAGGTCGTCGATCGTCGCGACCCGGCCCAGGGCCAGGGCGAAGTGCGCTGTCCGCCGCAGCCGCCGGGCGGCCAGGTCCCGGTCCTCCAGGGCGCGCCGGCGGTCGGTGACGTCGACGAAGTAGAGGGCCAGCCCGTCGTCGCGGGGGACGGCCCGGACCTCCACCCACACGTCCAGCGGCGCCGGGTAGTACGCGTCGAACACGACGTCGACCCGCTCCCGCACGGCGCGGCGGTAGCTGTCCTCGAAGACCGTGCCGACGGTGGCGGGGAAGGTGCGCCAGAAGTCGCGCCCGACGAGGTCGCGCCGGGGGGCACCGGCGACCCGTTCGGTCTCGGCGTTGACGTAGGCGATCCGCCAGTCCGCGTCCAGGCCGAGGTAGCCGACCGGCATGGCCTCCAGGACCGCGGCGACCCGGGCCTCCTGCTCGCGCAGCGCGGTGACGTCGGTGACGGCTCCCAGCACGTGCGTCCGCCCCGCGGGGTCGCGGTGGGCGCGTCCGCGGGCCGACAGCCAGCGGGTGGTGCCGTCGGGGCGGACCACGCGGAAGTCCGCGGCGTACTCGCCGAGCCGTCCGATCGCCGCCCGCAGAGCCGCGTCGACCGGTTCCGCGTCGTCGGGGTGCAGACGGGCGCTGAAGGCGTCGATGGTGCCGGAGAAAGTGGTCTCGTCGTAGCCGAAGACCTCGAGCAGCGGGCCGTCCCACACCAGGACGTCGTCGCCGACGTCCCACGTGAAGGAGCCGATGCCGGCCGCGTGCGCCGCCCCGGCCAGCACCTCCCGGCGGTCTGCGTGGGCCACGCCCGCGTCCAGGGCCGCGATCTGCAGCTGGGCCGCCACGGCGGGGGCCAGGTGCTGCAGCAGGTCGTGGTCGGTCGTGCTCCAGCGGCGGGGGGACCTCTCGAGGACGCACAGGGCCCCGACGACCTGTCCGTCGTCGCCGACCAGGGGCACCCCCAGGTAGGCGCCCACCTCGCCGCGGGTCACCGGGCCCAGGTGGGCGACCCGCACGTCGGCACCGGCGTCCTCGACGCTCGAAGGCACGCCCCCGCGGGCGACGAGGGTGCACAGCGCCTCCTCGGGGGACGTCGGTCCGCCGGTGCTCCCCGCGGCCGCCGCCGCGCCGGCGACGATCGTGCGCGTCCCGCCGACCAGGCAGACCTCGGCGGCGTGGGCGGACAGCAGGCGGGCGGCGAGCGCCGCGACGGCCCGCAGGCCGGCGTCGCCCGTGGCCGGCAGCGGGCGCCGGGCCGGTCCGCCGTCGGCGTCGCCGGCCTCGACGGTGGTCGCGGACCGCGGCTCGTGCGGCGGTCGCGGGGTCCAGGGGGTCACGTGGCGGTCTCCGAGGTCGGGTCCGGGCCGCGAGGGGTTGCGCGACGAGGCGGCGTCCATCATCGCCGACGGCACGGCCGCCGGGCTCCACTTGCACAGGAGCTGGACTCGCACCAGTGTGCGAACTGCCACCAGTGGTGGCCCCTGCGCTCGGCGGGGTGTGCGAACAGCGGCTGAAACCACTCGGCTCCTGGCGTGAGCAGGGAGTCGTGGTGTGACGTACGTGGTGCTGGACCTGCCCTTCCGGCGGTCGGCGGTCGGTGTCGCCCGCCGCTGGGTGCTCGACGCCTGCCGGGTCCACCTCCCCGACGCCGCTTCCCAGCAGGTCCTGGAGCTGCTGACCAGCGAACTCGTCGCGAACGCCGTCCTGCACGGCAGCCCTCCCGTGACCGTCGCGGTCACGAGCGAACCGGGGCAGGTGCGGGTCGAGGTCGGCGACGGCAGCGGCGACCGGCCCCAGCGGCGCGAGGTCGCGCCGGAGGCCACCGGCGGGCGCGGGGTGGCGCTGGTGGACCTGCTGGCCAAGGACTGGGGGGTCCACCCGCGCCCGGACGGGTCCGGGAAGGTCGTCTGGTTCAGCTGCGCCGCGGGCACCGGCTTCCCGGGCCGCCCCGCCGACGAGGACGGTTGACGGCACCCACCGCCACCGAGGGGGCGACCGGGACGCATCCACGACGGCGGCGGCTCCGAA
Source organism: Kineococcus rhizosphaerae (assembly GCF_003002055.1). NCBI lineage: Bacteria > Bacillati > Actinomycetota > Actinomycetes > Kineosporiales > Kineosporiaceae > Kineococcus > Kineococcus rhizosphaerae. Next base: position 222,503 of record NZ_PVZF01000009.1, on the reverse strand, counting down.
GGCAGAGGTGGACCGGGCCCGCCCGACGGTCCGCCCGAGCGACCGAGGAGCCCCGTGCGACGCCGACCCGACCCCACCGCCCGCGCCCGTCGGCCGGGGCGGGGGCGCCCGCCCCGGCGCCCCGAGGTTCCCCCGACGGCACTGCGCGGTCTGCTGGCCGGACTGCTCTCGGGGGGCCTGACCCTCGGGGTCGGGACGCTGCTCGCCTCCTTCGTGACCCGCTCGGCCGACCCGGTGCTCGGCGTCGGGCAGGAGTTCATCGCCCGCACGCCGGAGTGGCTGAAGGAGTGGGCGATCCGTCAGTTCGGCCAGTCCGACAAGGCCGTGCTGCTGGGCAGCCTGTACGCCACCCTCGTCGTCCTCTTCGCCGTCGTCGGCCTGGTGGCCGTGCGGTGGTTGCGCGCCGCTCTGGTCCTGGTGGCCGTGCTGGGGGCCGCAGCGATCGGGGCCACGGCCCACCGCCCCGACGCCACCGCGCTGAGCTGGGTGCCCTCCACGGTGGGCACCCTGGCCGGCGCCGCCGCCCTCGTCCTGCTCGTCCGCGCGGTGCGGCGGGGGGCCGCCGGGGGCCGGGGAACGCGGTCGCTGTCCCGCCGGTCGGTGCTGTTCGGCGCGGTCGCCGGGACCGCGGCCGTGACCGCCGGCGCGGGCACGGTCGTGAACCGGTCGCACTCGGTGGCGGCCACGCGCGCCGGCATCCGGCTGCCGGCCCCCGCGTCCCCGGCCGCCGCTCTGCCGGCGGGGGTGGACCCGACCGAGGGCATCACGCCGTACGTGACGAGCGCGAAGGACTTCTACCGCGTCGACACCGCGCTGTCCGTCCCGCAGGTCGACGTGTCGACGTGGTCGCTGCGCATCCACGGGATGGTCGAGCGCGAGGTCACCGTCACCTTCGAGGACCTGCTGGGCGAGGACCTGCACGAGCGGTGGATGACCATGACCTGCGTGTCCAACGAGGTCGGCGGGAACCTGGCCGGCAACGCCCGCTGGCTCGGTGTGCCGCTGACCACGCTGCTGGACCGGGCGGGGATCGCGGACGGGGCGGACATGCTGTTCTCGACCTCCGTCGACGGGTTCACCGTCTCCACCCCCCTCGCCGAGGCCACCGACGGCCGGGACTCGATGATCGCGATCGGGATGGACGGGGAACCGCTCACCGACGTGCACGGTTTCCCCGCCCGGATGATCGTGCCCGGCCTGTACGGGTTCGTCTCGGCCTGCAAGTGGATCACCGACGTCGAGGTCACCCGCTTCGACGCGAAGACGGCCTACTGGACCGATCGCGGGTGGGCGCCGCAGGCGCCGATCAAGACCGCCACCCGCATCGACGTCCCGGCCTCCTTCGCCAAGGTCGCCTCCGGGCGCACCGTCCCCGTCGCCGGGGTGGCCTGGGCCCAGACCCGCGGCATCAGCAGGGTCGAGGTCAGCGTCGACGACGGGGAGTGGGTCGAGGCCACCCTCGTGCCCACGGTGAACCCCAGCACCTGGGTGCAGTGGACGTACGCGTGGGACGGCGCCGAACCCGGGAACCACACCGTGCGCGCCCGGGCCACCGACGGCACCGGGCAGCTGCAGACCCAGGACGTGGTGAAACCGATCCCCGACGGTTCCTCAGGCTGGCCCAGCAAGTTCTTCACCGTCACCTGACCGGCTGCCGGAGAAGTTCCGCAGGTCCCACCAAACCGCAGCGGGCGCGGCTGCGAATGCAGATCGACGGCACCGCAACCGCTCCGGAGACCGAACCCCGGAACGGGACGACGCCGAACCAGACCCGTCTCCCGGGCGAACGTCGTCCGGGGGTGCACCACCAGCACTGAGGAGTGAGCACGAGATGATGACCGCGACCCGCAAGCGCACCTTCTCCGCCCTGGCCCTGGCCGGAGCGCTCGGCCTCGGAGTCTCGGCCTGCGGCGGCTCCGACGACAGCGCCGGCAGCGCCCCGAGCAGCTCGATGTCGAGCTCGTCCAGCTCGAGCTCGACGACCTCGTCCAGCCCCAGCGACACGATGACCTCCAGCTCGGCGATGGCCGACACCACCCCCGTGGGCTCGGGGTGCGCCGACTACGCCGCCAAGGTCCCCTCCGGCGCCGGGTCCGTCCAGGGCATGGCCCAGGACAACGTGACCACCGCCGCGTCGAACAACCCGCTGCTGACGCAGCTGACCGCTGCGGTCTCGGGCAAGCTGAACCCGCAGGTGAACCTCGTCGACACCCTCAACGGCGGGCAGTTCACGGTCTTCGCCCCCGTCGACACCGCCTTCCAGGCCCTGCCCGCGGACACGGTGAACTCGCTGAAGACCCCCGAGGGCGCCAAGACGCTCACCACCGTCCTGACCTACCACGTGGTCCAGGGCCGCATGACGCCGCAGCAGCTCATCGACGCCGGGACCGTGCCCACCGTCGAGGGGGGTTCGCTCAAGGTCGCCGGGACCCCGGACGCGATGACCGTCAACGGGTCCACCAAGGTCATCTGCGGGAACGTCCAGACGGCCAACGCCACCGTCTACCTCGTCGACTCGGTGCTCATGCCCCCGATGTGATCCCCACCGGACCGGCGGCCCGTCCCCTCGTGGGGGACGGGCCGCCGGTCGTGGTCCGGGGGTCAGCGCGCGGCGCTGAAGTCCCCGGGGTGCAGCACGACCTTGGTCCAGCCCTCGTCGCGGCGGTCGAACTTCTCGTACGCCCCGCCGGCCTCGGTGAGGTCGAGTTCGTGGCTGACGATGAAGCTCGGGGTGGCGGTCCCGGCGGTGATGAGGTTGCGCAGCTTCAGGTTGTAGGCCTTGACGTTGCACTGCCCGGTGCCCATCGACAGGCCCTTGAACCAGAACGTGCCGTAGTCGAAGGCGACCTTGCCCTGCTGGGCGAGTTCGTCCTTCGCGCCGGGGTCCTGCGGCAGGTACACCCCGACGACCCCGATCCCGCCGGTGGCCTTGACCACCTGGACGAGCTGGTTCAGCGCGAGCGAGGCGTCCTCGTCGCCGGAGGCGTCGTGGGCCTGGTACCCGATGGCCTCCACCCCGCGGTCCACGCCCCGCCCGCCGGTGGCCTCCAGGATCTGCTGCACCGGATCCCCGGCGGAGTAGTCGATCGCGGTGGCGCCGGCCTTCGCGACCAGCTTCAACCGATCCGGCTGGCGGTCGACGACGAACACCTCGGCGGCGCCGCGGATGCGGGCCGAGTGCGCGGCCATGAGACCCACGGGCCCGGCGCCCCAGATCGCGACCGAGTCGCCCGGCTCGAACCGGGACAGTTCCACCCCGTGCCAGCCGGTGGGGAAGATGTCCGACAGCATCGTGTAGTCGAGTTCCTTGTCCGTGCCCTCGGGCAGGACCAGGGCGTTGAAGTCGGCCCACGGGACCCGCAGGAGTTCGGCCTGGCCGCCGGCGTACTCGCCCATGGCGGCGAACCCGAACGCCGCCCCCGCGGTACCGGCCTGGTTGGCGCGCAGGCAGAAACCGGTCCTGCCCGCCACGCACGTCTCGCACGTGCCGCAGGCGACGTTGAAGGGCAGGCTGACGCGGTCGCCGACCTTCAGGCGGTCGACGCCCGCGCCGACGGCCTCGACGATCCCCATGTTCTCGTGGCCCAGGACCCGGCCGGTCTCCATGTCGGTGCGGCCCTCGTACATGTGCAGGTCGGAGCCGCAGATGTTGGTCGAGGTGATGCGGACCACGGCGTCGGTGGGGGTTTCGATCCGGGCGTCGGGGACGTCCTGGACGGAGACGTCGAACGCGCCGTTGTAGACGAGAGCCTTCACGGGGAACTCCTCGGTGTCGTTGACGGTGGCGCCGGCCGTCCCGCTGCGGCGGGCACCGGCGACGGCGCGCGGGGTGTTCCGGACCCTCGCGCGACCTCGTCCACCACCTTGCACGCTCGAGCGGCGGTCGGCGCTCTGGAACCCCGTGGAGCACGCCGTGCAGCGGTGGACCCCGCCCTCAGCCGCGGGGTCCGGGGTGCGTCGACCACCACGCCCAGGCCACGAGCACCGGCTGACCCAGCAGCCGGAGCGCGCGCTTGCGGTCGGTGTCCAGACCGAAGGAGTCGCGGTGCTCGGTGTACTGCGCGACGTTCCCGGGGAAGATCGCCGTGAAGAACGCCGCCGCCAGGGCGCCCACCTTCCGCTGGTCCTCCCTCATCAGCACCAGCCCGCTGCCCAGGGCGATCTCGGCGACGCCGGACATGAGCACGATGTCGTCGGCGGAGAAGGGCGAGGCCTTCACCGCCCAGGGCGGCACCTGGGCGGCGAACGGCCCGCGCGCGAAGGTCAGGTGCGAGGTGCCGGCGAAGACCAGCACCCCGCCGAGGGCCCAGCGGGCGGCGGTGCGGGTGCGGGAGACCGGGCGGGCGGGAGGCTGCACAGTCCCAGCCTGCGCGCGTCCCGCCCGGCCCGCGCGTCGTGGACGCCCCGCCCCCGGCCCGTCGCTCAGACGCCGCGGGTCGCCGTGATCCCGCCGTCGACGGCGAGTTCGGCGCCGTGCACGTACCCGGCGCGCGGCGAGAGCACCCAGGCCACGGCGTCGGCGACCTCCTCGGGGGTGCCCGGGCGCCCGGCCGGGGTTCCGGCGGTCATGTGCGCGACGACGTCGCCGTCGGCGGCGTTGACCGGCGTGCGGGTGGCGCCGGGGGAGACGGTGTTGACCCGCACCCCGCGGGGCCCGAACTCGGCTGCCCAGCTGCGCGCGAGCTGGATCTCGGCGGCCTTGGTGGCCGAGTAGAGCCCGACGAACGGGTGCCCGACGTGCGCCATCCAGGAACCGATCACGACGATCGCGCCCCGGCCGCGCCCGGCCATGGCCGGGGCCAGCGCGGCGGTCAGGACGTGCGGGGCGCGGACGTTGACCGCCAGCGTCGCCTCGAGGTCGGCGTCGGACAGGGACACGGTGTCGACCGCCGGGCACAGGGCGGCGTTGTGGACGACGGCGTCGAGGTGGCCCCCGGCCGCGGCGGTGGCCGCCGCGGCGAACCGGCGCAGGGAGTCCGGCGGGCCGGTGAGGTCCGAGGGCGTGAAGACGGCCCGGCCGCCGTCGGCCTCGACCGCGGCGACGACGGACGCGCCCCGGGCCTCGTCGCGCCCGGTGACGACGACGTGCCAGCCGTCGCGGGCCAGCGTGCGGGCGGTGGCGGCGCCGATGCCGCTGGTGGATCCGGTGATCAGGACGGTGCGGGGGCTGTCGGCCCCGCTCGGTGCGGTGGTCATGCGGCCATCCGACCCGCGGGCGCGGTGGGCGGCCAGGGTGCGTCCTGCCTGGTCACGGGACGACCAGGTCCACGCGACGGGTGCGCTCCTACGCTGGCGTCGTGCCTGCCGACCGCGCCGCCCTGGGTGCCTTCCTGCGTTCCCGGCGCGACCGGCTGACCCCGGCGCAGGCGGGCATCACCGCCTTCCCGGGACCCCGCCGGGTCCCCGGGCTGCGCAAGGAGGAGCTGGCCGTCCTGGCCGGGCTGAGCCCGGACCACTACAGCCGGCTGGAGCAGGGCCGGCAGCCCACCGTCAGCGACGACGTGGTCGCGGCGCTGTCGCGGGCGCTGCAGCTGGACGAGGTGGAGAGCGCGCACCTGCGCGACCTCGCCGCCCCCTCCTCGCGGCGCCGCCGCAGCGGGCCGCAGGCGCCGCAACGCCCCGACCCCGGGATGCTGCGCCTGGCCACGGCCCTGGACCACGTCCCCGTGCTGCTGCTCGGCCGGCGCTCGGAAGTGCTGGCGCGCAACGGGTTGCTGACCGCCGTCCTCGGCGACGCGATGGAGCCCGGCTCGTCGTTCGTCTGCTGGCTGTTCCTGGACCCCGCGGCGCGGCGGCGGATCGTGAACTGGGCCGACTTCGCCGCCTCGGCCGTCGGGGCGCTGCGCTTCGAGTCGGGGCGCTGCCCCGAGGACCGGCGGCTGGCCGGGCTGATCGCCGAGCTGCGCCGCGCCGACCCCGACGTCGCGCGGTGGTGGGACGACCAGCGGGTCACCTTCCGCACGTCGGTGCGCAAGCAGGTCGACCACCCGGTCGCGGGGCCGCTGGAGTTCGGCATCGAGTCCGTCGTCGGGCCGCACGACCCCGACCAGCGGCTGGTCGTCTACACCGTCGAACCGGACTCGCCGACGGCGCGCGTGCTGCCGGTGCTGGCCGGGTGGGCGCTGGAGCCGCCCGGTGCCCACGACGGTCGGGGGAGCCTGCGGGTGCGCGGCCGCGACGGTGCTGGTGGCATCGGTGCGTGACCTCTGACTCCCCGGACGTGCTGGCCCTCTACGAGCGCTACCTGGCCTGCTGCAACGAGCACCGGCTCGACGACCTCGGCGGGTTCGTGGCCGAGGACGTCAGCGGGTCCGGGCCGGTCGACGGGCTGGCCGCGTACGTCGAGGGCGTCGCCGCCGTGATCAGGGCCTTCCCCGACTACCGCTGGGAACCGCAGCAGGTGGTCGTGCAGGGGGACACGGTCTGCGTGCGGCTGCTCGGCCGCGGGACGCACACCGGGACCTTCAGCGGGATCGCCCCGACCGGGCGCACGGTCACCGTGCAGGAGCTGGTGGTCTACCGCTTCGCCGGCGGCAGGATCGTGCGGTGCTGGGGGGACCTGTTCCCCGTGCTGCGCGACGAGCTGCGCTCGGTGTGACGTCGCGGGGCCTTCCTCCCGGCCCTCGCTACTGTGCATCATCGGACTGTGACTGTGTGTGACACTCGACCGGTGGGTGACGAGGGGGGACTCCGGCAGGTGCAGCTCCTGGGCACCCCCGTGCAGTCGCGCCTGCTGTTCAGCCAGCACCTGCAGGACCTGACGCGGGAGCTGTCCCTGCTGCAGATCGGGGTGGGCCACGGGCTGGGGGAGTCCCTGCCGCCGCGGGTGCTGGAGATCGCGGCCGAGCTCAACGGCCCCTACGCCGCGTTCCGCAGCGCCCCCGACGCCGCGGTGCAGGCCGCGCTGGCGGCCGGGCAGGACTTCTGCGACGTCACGTACACCGTGCCGCCCACCGTCGGTCCCTTCCTGCTGCGCCTGGGGACGGTCCTGGACGAGGCGGACGACTTCTGCCGCAGCCGGCAGCACCTGCTCATCCTGCCGGCCTCGGAGGAGGTCGTGGCCTACCGGCGGTGGTTCGTGGCGGAGTCCCAGCGCCAGCTCGCCGGGGAGGCCCCGCGCCCGTGGCGGGTCGTCCCCGCGGCGGACCCCGGACCCCCGCACCCGGAAGCCGCCGCGCCCCCGGAGGTCGCCGCCCCCCTCGAGACGTCCGGCCCGGGTCCGGGCGGGGAACCGCGGTCGGCGGCCCCGCCCCTGGTGCTGGAGTCGCTGGCCAGCAGCGTCACCGCGGCGCGCCGGTACGTGCGGGGCGTCCTGCGCGACCTCGACGCGGAGGCGTTCGAGGAGGCCGCCGAGCTCGCCGTCTCGGAGCTGGTCACCAACGCCGTGCTGCACGCCCGCACCGCGTTCACGGTGTCCGTGCACGCCACCGCGGACGGCGGCGTGCGGGTGGAGGTCACCGACTCCTCCCCGGTCCCGCTGCAGCCCCGGTCCTTCGCGGCGACGTCCACGACGGGGCGGGGCCTGCGGCTGGTGGCCTCGGTGTGCGCCCGCTGGGGGGTGCGTGACCTGCCGGCGGGGTCCGGACCGGGCAAGACGGTCTGGTTCGAGCCGCGGGCCTCCAGCGCCCTGAACGGTCCCGCCGGGGACGACTGGGCGCTGGAGCTCGAAGGCCTACTGTGAACGGCTGCGGTCAGGCGGTCGCCGCCTGCACGGGCAGCTGCAGGTAGGACGCGCGCTCTCCGCCGGTGTGGATGACGTGCACCCCGGCGTTCGCCCCGACGTACTCGGCGATCCCGGGCATCAGGGTGCCCAGGAGGTTCGCGGAGCTGACGACGAACCGCAGCTGCTCCCCGGGCCGGAACACCAGCCCGAGGGGCAGCAGGTCGATCTCCACGTCGACGACCTGACCCGCCTCCAACGGCTCGACCCTGTCGAAGGTGTGGGCCGGGACGTCACCGGTGGACAGTTCGGGGTCCAGGTGGCGCGCCGAGACGCGCAGGCGCCCGTCCGAGCCCTTGTACTTCAGGATCGTCGCGCCGTGGTCGGTCAGGTCGTGGATCCGCGCGGAGGTGTTCGGGGTGGTGAACGCCGCCAGCGGGGTGCCGTGGGCGTCCAGCTTCTGCACCAGCACGAACAGGTCCATGTCGGCTGCGCCCCGGGCTTCGACCCACAGGTGGGCCTTGGGGTAGCCGGTCAGCACGGTCTCGGCCTCGAAGCGGGTGGTGAAGGAGACGCGGTCGGGGTTGACGCCCACCGCGTAGGCGGCCTCCACCGCCGCCGCGGGCGCCGTCGGGGTCAGGGTGCGGGTGGCGCCGTCGAGGTAGAACCTCGTCGAGACCGCCCCGGGCGGCGGGAAGGACTCGGCCGCGACGTCGACCAGGTCCCCACCGGCGAGGTCGAGGACCGAGTAGCGCACCGGCGGGGTCTGGTCCCAGCCGTTGTCCACGCCCTTGACCACGTGGTCGAAGAAGCGGCGCAGGTCCTCCACGTGGGCCGGGTCGTAGTAGTCCGGCCACTCCTGGGTGTCGTGGATCCGCAGCCACTTGCGCTGCGAGGCCATCCGGCGCCAGGCGCGGAAGGTGCCGGCGGTGTGCAGGGTGTTGGAGTAGCTGGCCACCACGTAGGCGGGCACGGTGATCTTCTCGAAGTCGGGGACCTTGTCGGCCCACAGCTCGTCGAACAGCGGGTGGGTCTCGACCTCGGCCAGGACGTCCTCCTTGCGGTTGCGCCCGAAGAAGCTGCCCTCCTGCAGTTGCCGCGCAAAACCGGTGTCGGGCATCCCGCCGCGCTTGACGAGGTCGCGGTAGACGTCGCTGACGCCCTCCCAGGGGTTGATGGCCACCAGGTGCGGGGGCTGCTCGGCCGCGGTGAACCACTGCGCCACGGCGAGGTAGGAGGTCCCGGACATCGCGACCTTGCCGTCGCACCAGTCCTGGGCGGCCAGGAACTCCACCAGGTCGTGGCAGTCGCGGCCCTCCTGGCGGTCCCACAGGACGCTGTCGCCCTCGGAGTCCACGACGCCGCGGACGTCGGGGTTGGCGACGGCGTAGCCGTGGGCGCACCAGTACGCCGGGTCGGGCGCCTCGAACTTCTCCAGCCCGGACACGACGCTGTTGGGCAGACCGACCAGGCCGAAGACGCCCATGACGCTGGGCGAGGTGCCCTGCCCCTTGCCGTAGGGGCTCCACGCCACGATCACCGGCACTTGCTCACCCGTCTCGGTCCCGGCGGGGCGGAACACGTCGACGCGGATGGTCACCCCGTCGCGCAAGGTGACGGGCACGTCCCTGTCGAGCACGACGTCGACGGGCAGGGCCTTGAACTGGGGGGCGACCTGGAACCCGGCGGGCAGCGTGCGGGTGCCGGGCTCGAAGGGTGTCAGCACCCCGGTGCGCCCGGGCGGCAGCGGGGAGGAGGCGGTGTAGGTCTTCGGGTCCTGGCTCACGGGAGCTCCTCTGCTCGGGTCGCGAACCGGCGGATCGGAGGGTCCGCGGTGCCGGTCGGCTCGTCCCCGTGACGCTAGGTGTCCGTTCCCTGTGATGTCAACGAGCGTTGAGATCCTTCGGGTGAGCCTCTACCGTGGCCCCGTGACGGCCGACGGCGACGCGACGACGGGCGGGGTGGGGGAGCCGAGGCGAGGCCGGCGCCCGGGGACCCACGACACCCGCGGCCGCGTCCTGGACGCGGCCCGGGCCCTGTTCGCCCGGGACGGCTTCAGCGCCACGACCGTCCGCGCCGTCGCCGCCGAGGCCGGCGTCGACGCCTCGCTCGTCATGCAGTTCTTCGGCTCCAAGCAGGGTCTGTTCGCGGCGGTCGTGCAGGTCCCGGCGAGCGTGCTCGAACGCTTCGACGAGGTCTTCCGCGGCCCGGACGAGGACCTCGGCGAGCGCGTCGTGCGGGCCTTCCTGGACGTGTGGGAAGGCGTTCCCGCCCAGTCCGAACCGCTCATGGCGGTGCTGCGCAGCGCCGTGGCCAACGACCTGGCCCGCGAGCAGTTGCGCGGCTTCATCGAAGCGCGGCTGCAGGACGGCGTCCGTCGACGGGGACGTGGTGGTGCCGGGGCCGAGGGCGCTGCCGCCCTGCGCGCGGGGGTGGCCGCGTCGATGCTCGTGGGGCTGGTGCTCGGCCGGCACGTCGTGCAGGTGCCGACGCTGGCGGCCGCCGGCCGCGAGGACCTCGTCCGGCTGGCCGCCCCGGCCGTCCAGGCCGTGCTGGCGGGCCCGTGAGCAGTCCCGGACCGGAGGGTGCGGCGGAGGGTCCGTGAACGCAGCAGGCCCCGCGACGGAGAACCGTCGCGGGGCCTGAGGAGTGCGCCACCATGGACTCGAACCATGAACCCGCTGATTAAGAGTCAGCTGCTCTGCCAATTGAGCTAGTAGCGCGGAACGGGTGGAACCGTAGCAGAGGGGCTGCGCAGCGGCGAAATCCGGCCCCGCGGGGAACGAGAGGGGTAGCTCCCCGCGGGTCCGGACCCGCCGTGCGGGCGGCCGGGCCGCTCAGCCCTGGTTCCACCACTCCTCGTCGGGCAGCCCCTCCGCGGCCAGCAGCTCCGCGGAGTGCGGACCGTCCGGCGAGGCCATGTCCATGATCAGCGACAGCGGGATGTGCTCGGAGAGCATCTCCATCACCGGTTCGCCGGCGCTGTCGGCGGACGTCGTCTTCTCGTGCGTCATGCATCCTCCCGAGGACTTCCAACGGCCCCCGCGAGCAGGGGATGCACACAACGTCGTCGCCCGCGCCGCGTTCCTTGAGACGCGGCCCCCGGCACGACCCGTCCGGAGCACTCGCGGCGCGCGCCGGGCCCGCGCGGTCACCCGGCGTGGTCGGCGGACCCCCTGCGGTCGTCCACCGCCCGGCTCCGGCGGCCGGTGCCGGAGCGCCCGGACTGCTCGCGCCGCACGGCCACCACCGCGGCGATCCGCCGTCGTCGGCGCCGGGCGGCGGAGGTGGCGAGCGGGTAGCGGGTCAGCACCGGGACGGCCATGGTCACGACCCTAGGGAGGCGGTCCCCACCTCCACATCCCTCACGAGCACGACCCGCACCTCACCCCTGGGGAGGACGTGACGGGTGGGGCGGGCACCCCTCGAGCGCGATCCGGGTGGACGAGGCGTTCCCCACCGAGGACAGTGGAGCGATGCAGGACGTCGGAGCCTGGGGGATCGACCTCACGATGCCTCAGTCGCTGCTGCTGGCCCTGCACCTGCGCGACGCGGCCGGCCTGGACCCGCCCACCTCACCCGTCCTGCCCGACCTGCCGCCCCTGGACCCCGCCGTCCGGCCCCTGCGCGCCGCGGGCGGCCTGGCCGGGCTCGAGGCCGCCGGCCAGCAGTGGGCGTCCTGGTGGGTGGAGCACTTCCCAGGCGGCGCCGACGCCCTCACCTCGATCCTGCCGCCGCGCTACCCGGGACTGACCGGGCGCACCGAGCTGCGCGGGCTGGCCGAGCTCGGCATGGACGACGCCGTCACCTGGTGCGCGCGCGCCCGCGAGATCGAGAAGCGGGTCGTCGCCCGCGCCCCCAGCGCCCTGTTCGAGACCAACCTCGTCACCGCCGTCGAACGGCAGCTCGGCTGGCGGATCCGGCCCTTCTCGCTGCGGATCGTCGTGCTGCCGGTCGCCGGCACCGGGCACTGGGACGTGGTGGGGCAGCCCGTCATCTCCCTGGGCCTGCGGGCCGACCGGGACGCCTACCTGGCGTGGCTGCGCGAGCAGCTCGTGCAGATCGGGCGCACCCGGATCGCCCGCAGCGAGGAGCAGAACACCTGAGGACGCGACGAAGGGGCGGTTCCGCGTCGGAACCGCCCCTTCGGTGTGGGGTGAGTGACGGGACTTGAACCCGCGACTTCCTGGACCACAACCAGGTGCTCTACCAGCTGAGCTACACCCACCACGTGCACCACCGACGCCGCAGCGCAGGTGACGGGACGAGGATACACGCGCACCGGAGTCCTCCGGCACACGTTTCACCCCGGTGTCACCCCGGTGCCCGCCGCGGGCTCAGGCCTGCGGCTTCAGCTCGTGCTTGGCGCCCGCCGCCCTGGCCGTCTCGGAGTCCGGGCCCGGGTCGGCCACGAACAGCACCTCCCGGTAGTACTTCAGCTCCTGGATGCTCTCGCGGATGTCCGCCAGCGCCCGGTGACCGCCGTGCTTCTTCGGGGTGTTGAAGTACACCCGCGGGAACCAGCGCTTGGCGAGCTCCTTCAGGGACGACACGTCGATGAGCCGGTAGTGCAGGTGGTCGGTCAGCTCCGGCATGTCCCGGGCCAGGAACGCGCGGTCGGTGTGCACCGAGCTGCCCGCCAGAGGCGCCTTGCGCGGCTCGGGCACCCACTGCCGCACGTACTCCAGGACGGTCCGCTCGGCCTCGGCCAGCGTCACCCCGCCGGGCAGCTCGGCCAGCAGCCCCGACGTCGTGTGCATGTCCACGACGACGGGGTCCATGTCCTGCAACGACTCCGCCGGGGGTTTGATGACGACGTCGACGCCGTCGCCGAGGACGTTGAGGTCGGCGTCGGTGACCAGGACCGCCACCTCGACGAGGGCGTCGTCGGCCAGGCTCAGCCCGGTCATCTCGCAGTCGATCCAGACGATGCGCTCGGTGACCTTGTCGTTGCTCACCGGCTCAGCGTAGAGGGAGCGGCAGCACCGGCGGGTGCACGAGGTGCCCGCCGCGGCCCAGCCCGTACCCTCGGACCCATGCCGGCCCCGCGCGTCCGCGCGTCCGCGCTGGCCCCCCTCGCCGTGATCGTCCTCACCGTCTGCGGCGCGCTGAGCCTGACGGCCGTCGCCATGGAGGTCGGCTGGCGGGGGTTGCTGCCCGGCCTCGCGCTGGCGGCCGTGCCCGTCGGCCCCGTCCTGGCCACCGTCCTGTGGCTCGACCGGCACGAGGCCGAACCCCCGCACCTGCTCGCCTTCGCCTTCGGCTGGGGGGCCTGCGTCGCCAGCCTGGGCGCGCTCGTCCTCAACACCGGGGCGGCCCGGCTCCTGCAGAACTCCGTCGGCGACGTCACCAACACCTCCGTCGTCGTCGCGCCGCTGGTCGAGGAGGGGCTCAAGGGGCTCGGGGTCCTGCTGCTCCTGCTCAAGCAGCGCAAGCAGTTCGACGGCGTCGTCGACGGCGTCGTCTACGCCGCGTTCGTCGGCGTCGGGTTCGCCTACCTCGAGAACGTCCTCTACCTGGGCCGGGCCCTCGGCGACGACCAGCCCGCCTCCCTCGTCGCGGTCTTCGTGCTGCGCTGCCTCGTCTCCCCGTTCGCCCACCCCCTGTTCACGATGGCCGTCGGCGTCGGACTGGGACTGGCGGCCCGGTCGCACCGGCCGCTGCACCGCGTCGGCGCCCCCGTCCTGGGCCTCGTCGTGGCCGTCGTCCTGCACGCGCTGTGGAACGCCTCCGCCGCCTCGGGGATCACGACGTTCTTCGAGCTGTTCCTGCTGCTGCAGGTCCCCGTGTTCGCCGCGGCCGTCGCGGTGGCGCTCGTCGCCCGGGCCCGCGAGGCGCGCCTCATCGGCCGCCACCTGCAGGTGTACGCCCGCACCGGGTGGCTGGGGGAGGCCGAGGTCGCCATGCTCGCCTCCTCCCGCGGCCGTCGCCGGGCTCGCGCGGCGGCCGCCGCCCGGGGTGGTCGCGCGGCGGCGCGCTCGGTGCGCGACTTCCAGAAGACCGCCACCGAGCTGGCCTTCCGCCGTGACCGGATGCGCCGCGGCACGGTGCAGTCCGGGCCGGAGGAGGAGGTGGCGCTGCTGGAGCAGCTCGCCGCCCAGCGGCGCGAGGTGCTGACCCTCCTGCCCTGAGGGGCGCCCGGGGTACCGGCACGTTGTCCGGCGCTGCGCGCCGGCTCCATCCTCGGTCCCGTTGAACGGGACCGGGGAGTCAACGTGCCGGTACCCCGGACCACGCAGGGTCATGGCCGGCTCACAGCCGGTCCTGGGCGGCGTGGCGGGTTCGCCGTCGACCCTGGGGCCATGACCACCACGACAGCCGCGCGCGCGGCGGACACGGGGCCCACCGCTCCCACCGGCCGGGCGCGGTACCCGCACCGGGTGCGCTGGGCGACCGTCGCCCTCCTGGCCGCCACGGCCGTCCTGTACGTCGTCGACCTGTCGGCCTCCGGCTACGCGAACAGCTTCTACGCCGCCGCCGTGCAGGCCGGGTCGCAGAGCTGGAAGGCGTGGTTCTTCGGCTCCCTGGACACGCAGAGCTTCATCACCGTCGACAAGCCCCCGGCGTCGCTGTGGGTCAGCGGCCTCGCCGCGCGCGCCTTCGGCTTCAGCTCCTGGACGCTGCTCGTCCCGCAGGCCCTGGAGGGCGTGGGCGCGGTGTGGCTGCTGACCGCCGCCGTCCGCCGCTGGCACGGGCCCGTCGCCGGCCTGGTCGCGGGCGCGGCGCTCGCGCTCACCCCGGCCGCGGCCCTCATCTTCCGGTTCGACAACCCCGACGCGCTGCTCGTCCTGCTCATGACCCTGGCCGCGTACTGCACCGTCCGCGCCACCGAGAAGGCGTCGTGGCGGTGGCTGGCCTGGGCCGGTGTCGCGATCGGTTTCGCCTTCCTCACCAAGATGCTGCAGGGCTTCCTCGTCCTGCCCGGCCTGGCCCTGGTCCACCTGTGGGCCGCCCCGACGGGCCTCGGCAAGCGCGTCCTGCACCTGCTCGGCGCGGGCCTCGCCGTCGTCGTCTCGGCGGGCTGGTGGGTCCTGGCCGTCACCTTCTGGCCCGGTGAGAAGCCCTACATCGGCGGCTCCACCGACGGCACCGTCATGAACCTCGTCCTCGGCTACAACGGCCTGGGCCGCATCCTCGGCTCCAGCGGCAACGGCGGCGGGGGCGGGGGGATGTCCGGCGGGACGGCCGGGTCCAGCTTCGGCGGGGAGGCCACCTGGCGGCGGCTGTTCTCCTCCGAGTTCGGCAACGAGATCTCCTGGCTGCTGCCGGCCGCGCTGCTCGCGCTGGTCCTCGGCCTGATCGCCCGCGGCCGGGCCCCGCGCACCGACCGGGCCCGCGCGTCGCTGGTCCTGTGGGGCGGCTGGCTGCTGGTCTCCGGCGCGACGTTCGCCTACATGGAGGGCACCGTCCACCCTTACTACACGGTCGCGCTCGCGCCGGCGGTCGCGGCGCTCGCGGCCGGTGGGGGGCAGGTGCTGTGGACGCGCCGGGCGCAGGTCCTGGCCCGCGTCGGGCTGGCGCTCGTCCTCGCCTCGGCGGGCGTCTGGGCCTTCGTCCTGCTGCACCGCAACGGCACCTGGGTCTGGGCCGGCTGGGTCCTGATGCTGGTGAGCGTGGCCCTGTCGACCGGGTTCGTCGTCACGCCCGCCCGGCTGCGCCGGCTCGCGATCGTGCTGGTGCTCTCGGCGACGGTCGTCGGGTTCTCCGGGACGGCCTCCTACGCCGTCGCGACGGCGGCCACCCCGCACACCGGGTCCATCCCGACGGTCGGCCCGGCGGGCGCCGCGGCCGGCAGCGGGATGGGCGGTTTCGGTGGCGGGGGGTTCGGCGGGGCGCGCGGGACCGTCCCGTCCCAGGACGGGACGCAGACCCGGGACGGGGCCCCGCAGGGCTTCCCGGGGACGACCGACGACGGGTCCACCTCCTCGGCCCAGGCCCCGACCGGCGAGGCACCCGCGGGTGACGCCACGGGCCAGGCGCCGACCGGTGGCGGCGGGTTCGGCGAGGGGGCGAGCACGAACACCGAGCTGACGACGCTGCTGCAGAACGCCGGCACGAGGTGGGCGGCGGCCGTCTCCGGCTCGCAGTCGGCGGCCTCCTACGAGCTCGCCACCGGCACCGCGATCATGGCGATGGGCGGCTGGAGCGACGACCCGACGCCGACGCTGGCGCAGTTCCAGCAGTACGTGGCGGCCGGTGAGGTGCACTACCTCATCAGCGGCGGCGGGATGGGCGGTGGCCGGGGCGGCAGCGACTCCGACGCCGCGAAGGTCCAGGAGTGGGTCGCGGCGAACTACGCCGAGCTGACCGTGGGGGGCACGACCGTGTACGACCTCACGCAGCCGCTGAGCTCCACCGGCACGAGCAGCAGCACGAGCAGCGGCACGACGAGCTGAGACGCAGCTCACGTGTGAGGTGGGGCACCGTCCGGCATCCCGGGCGGTGCCCCACCGCGTCCAGGTCGTAACCTTCCAGGGTCCGCGAATCGACGACGAACGAGGGTGAGCCCGTGCCCGCAGCGAACCGCTACGACGCCGTACTGATCGGCGGCGGGGTCATGAGCGCGACGCTCGCGACCATGCTGGCCGAGCTGGAGCCCGACTGGTCCGTCCTCGTCCTGGAGAAGCTCGACACCGTCGGGGCCGAGAGCTCGGACATGTGGAACAACGCCGGGACGGGCCACTCGGCCCTGTGCGAGCTGAACTACACGCCCGCGCGGCCCGACGGCACCATCGACATCGCCAAGGCCGTCGCGATCAACGAACAGTTCCAGGCGAGCCGGCAGTTCTGGGCCCACCAGGTCGAGAAGGGCGTGCTGGCCTCGCCGGGCGACTTCATCAACGCCGTCCCGCACATGAGCTTCGTGCGCGGCGGCGACGTGGAGTTCCTGCGCGCCCGCTACGAGGCCCTGTCGCAGCACCCGCTGTTCGCGGAGATGGAGTGGGCCGACGACCACGCGCGGATCGCCGAGTGGGCCCCGCTGCTCGAGGCCGGCCGCGCCCCGGGCGAGAAGGTCGCCGCGACGCGCTCGAACCACGGCACCGACGTCGACTTCGGTGCGCTCACCAAGCAGCTGTTCGCCGGGGCGGCCACGGAGGGCGTGGAGCTCCTGACGGGGCACACCGTCAAGGACCTGCGCCGCCGCGGGTCGGGCTGGACGGTCGTCGGGGAGAGCTCGGAGGGCAGTTTCGCCGTCGCCACCCCGTTCGTCTTCGTGGGCTCCGGTGGTGGCGCCCTGCACCTGCTGCAGCGCAGCGGGATCCCCGAGGGGGAGGGTTTCGGCGGGTTCCCCGTCAGCGGGCAGTGGCTGCGCTGCACGAACCCCGAGGTGATCGAGCGGCACTCGGCGAAGGTCTACGGCCAGGCCGAGGTCGGTGCCCCGCCGATGTCTGTCCCGCACCTGGACACCCGGTACTCCCACGGGCAGAAGGCCCTCATGTTCGGCCCCTACGCCGGGTTCTCCCCGAAGTTCCTCAAGCAGGGCTCGTTCCTGGACCTGCCGCTGTCGGTGCGCCCGCACAACCTGCTCCCGATGCTGGCCGTCGCCCGGGACAACGTCTCGCTCATGACGTACCTGGGCAAGCAGATCGTGCAGTCCATGGACCAGCGCCTCGAGGCGCTGCGCGTGTTCTACCCCGACGCGAAGGCGCAGGACTGGGAGCTGCTGACCGCCGGTCAGCGCGTGCAGGTCATCAAGAAGGGCCCGCGCGGCGGCGTCCTGCAGTTCGGCACCGAGCTCGTGCACGCCGCCGACGGGTCCGTCGCGGCCCTGCTGGGCGCCTCGCCGGGGGCCTCGACGGCCGTCGACGTCATGCTGCGCCTGCTCGCGCAGTGCTTCCCTGCGCACCAGGACCTCTGGCGCGACCGGCTCAAGGCCATGGTCCCGTCCTACGGCACGAAGCTGTCCGACGACCACGAGCTGCTGACGACGACGATGGCCCGCACGGCCGACGTCCTCAAGCTCGCCGCCTGAGCCCGACCGGGAACTCCCCGTCGGGTGCGGGACGGGTCACCATGGGGTGACGTGTCCTGCACCGCGACGGAGGGAAGGGTCCATGCCGGTCGAGTTCACGGCGACGCTGGAGCTGCACCGCACGACCGCGACGGGGCTGGAGGTCCCCGCGGAGGTGCTGGAGCAGCTCGGCGGAGGCAGGCGGCCGGCGGTGACCGTGACGTTCGCCGGCTACAGCTTCCGCACGACGGTGGGGTCGATGGGCGGCCGCGCCCTGATCCCCGTCACCGCGCAGGTGCGGGCCGCCTCGGGTGTCGCCGCCGGCGACGTCCTGGACGTGGTCCTGGAGCTCGACACCGCCCCGCGCGTCGTCGAGGTCCCTGCCGACCTCGCCGCCGCCCTGGAGGCGGCGGGGCTGCGCGCCGCCTTCGACGCGCTGGCGCCCTCGCAGCGCAAGGCCCACGTGACCGCGGTGGAGGGCGCCAAGGCCGAGGCGACCCGGGTCCGGCGCGTGGAGAAGGTCGTGGCGGCTCTGTCGGCCTGAGCGCCGGTGGACTACTTCGCGACCGCGCCCCAGCCGTGCCAGTGCTCGATCTCGACGACGACGGTGACGCGCGGGGACTCGCGGTTCGGGTAGGCCGATCCTGTGTAGTGCCGGGAGACGCGGTCGATGTCGGCCAGGCCCTCGTCGTCGCGGATCTCGACGACCCGGCCCTGCACGGAGACGTGCGTGTACCAGTCGCCCTCGGCCAGTGCCGTGAGCGAGACGGCGGGGTTCGCCCGCAGGTGCTTGAGCCGGGCGCGGCTCCCGTCGAGGTTCAGCACGAGCCGGCCGTCCTCGAACAGGTACCAGGTCGCGACGGTGACGGGGTGGCCGTCGGGGTGGACCGTGGCCATGACGGCTGGGTTGGGCTCGGCGAACAGCGCGGCGGCGTCGGGGGTCAGCGGGGGCTTGGGCACGGGGTACCTCCTGGTCGGTGCGATCCTGGGGAACGCTACCGAGAGGGGTTCCGATGCGCTGGACGGTCCTGGGCTCGCCCGTGGGGGACCTCACCGTCGCCCGCACCGACGCGGGCCTGGCCGGGGTGTGGTTCGCCGACCACCGCGGCGGGCCGAGCGAGACCCTCGGCGACCGTGACGACGCGGCCTTCGACGACGTCCGCGAGCAGCTGGGGGAGTACTTCGCCGGTGCGCGGCGCACGTTCGAGCTGCCGCTGGCCCCGCGCGGCGACGTCTTCGCGCGCCGGGTCTGGGACGCGCTGACGCGCATCCCCTACGGCACCACGTCGACGTACGGGGACCTGGCCCGCGACCTGGGTGGGGTCGGGCACGCGCAGGCGGTGGGGGTGGCCAACGGCCGCAACCCGCTGTCCATCGTCGTGCCCTGCCACCGGGTCGTCGGGCACGACGGCGCCCTCGTCGGCTACGCGGGCGGGTTGTGGCGCAAGCGGTTCCTGCTCGACCTGGAGGAGCCCGCCGCCGACGAGGCCGGCCGCCTCTTCTGACCACCGCGATCAAGGAATCCCGGACCGCGATCAAGGACCCTCCGTACGAGGAGGTTCCTTGATCGCCACGGGTGGTTCCTTGATCGCCGGGGTCAGGGCAGGCGGGTCCGCAGGTGGTCGACGATCGCGTCGGCGGCGGCTTCGACCTGCTCCAGGGTCCGCTCGAAGTCAGACCGGTCCCCGTACCACGGGTCGTCGATGTCGAGGTCGGCCTCGCGCGACGTCCGCGGGGCGGCGGGGTCGAAGGAGCGGTACATCCGGACGTCGGCGCCGGCGGGGGCCTGGGCCCGCAGCCACTGCGCGTGCCGGGACGTCATGGCCAGCAGCAGGTCGCGCCCGGCCAGCTCCTCACGGGTGGCGCGGTGCGCCGCGTGCGCCGGGACGTCGTAGCCGTGCTCGCGCAGGACGGAGGCAGCGCGCCGGTCGACCGGGTTGCCGTGCTCCTCCTCGGAGATGCCCGAGGAGTCCACGACGACCCGGTCGCCCAGGCCTGCCCGGTCGAGGCGGTCGCGCAGGACCACCTCGGCCATGGGGGACCGGCAGATGTTGCCGGTGCAGACGGTCATGACGCGCAGCGGTTCGGTGCTCACCGCTGCATCCTGCCGAACCTCTCAGATCACCGCGAACAGCACGTAGCCGCCGACGGCCAGCACCAGCACGATCACCGACAGGACCACCGGGGAGCGGTACCAGCCGGCCTCGCGCGGGACGGCCCGCACCTCGGCCGGGGTGAGGGTCCAGACCAGGCCGCGCAGGTCGGCCTCGGGGCGGGGGGTCCCGCCGCGGGAGACGACGAGGCCGACGAGGACCGCGACGACCGTCGCGACGGCGCCGCCGAGGAAGCTGGAACCCTGCCCGGACAGGGACAGGACCCCGACCTGGTTCATGACGAACACGACGATCGCGCTGACCGTGCCGGACAGCAGGCCCCAGAAACCCCCGGAGCCGGTGAGCTTCTTCCAGAACAGCCCGAAGGCGAAGACGGCGAACAGTGGGACGTTGAAGAACGAGAACAACGTCTGGATGTAGTCCATGATGTTCGAGAACCCGGCGGCGATGAACGCCGTGCCGATGGCCAGCGCGGTGCCGACGACGGTGACCAGGCGCCCGACCTTGAGGTAGTGGGCGTCGTCGCGGCCCGGTCGCAGCCAGTCCTGCCACAGGTCGTAGGTGAAGACGGTGTTGAAGGAGCTGACGTTGGCGGCCATGCCGGCCATGAACGCGGCCAGCAGACCCGCGAGGGCGACGCCGAGGAAACCGCTGGGCAGCAGTTCGCGCAGCAGCAGCGGGACGGCGTCGTTGTAGGTGACGTCGCTCGGCAGCCCCCGCTTGAGGCTCTCGATGCCGGGGATGAGGACGGCGGCGATCATGCCGGGGACGATGATGACCAGGGCGATGAGCACCTTGGGGATCGCCGCGATGAGCGGGGTCCGTTGCGCCGCAGCGGCGTTGCGCGCCGAGAAGGCGCGCTGGACCTCGGTGAAGTTCGTCGTCCAGTACCCGAAGCTCGTCACGAAGCCGAGGCCGAGGACGACCCCGAACGTCGAGCCGATGGAGGACCCGATGCCGGTGAGGTCCTGGGCGGGGAACGCCTGCAGCATGTTCGTGTCGCCGTTGGCGGTCAGCTTCGCGACCAGCCCGTCCCAGCCGCCGACGCGGTGCAGGCCGACGAGGGTGATGGGCACCATCGTCACGACGATGACGAAGAACTGCAGGACCTCGTTGTAGATCGCGGCCGACAGACCGCCGAGGAACGTGTAGGCCAGGACGATGATGCCTGCCACGACGATCGCCAGCCACGTCGGCCACCCCAGCAGGGCGTTGACGACGATGGCCATGGCGTAGAGGTTGACCCCGGCCAGCAGGACGGAGGCGATGGCGAACAGCAACCCCTGCAGGCGCTGCGTCTTGGCGTCGAAGCGGCGCCCGAGGAACTCCGGGACCGAGCGCACCTTGGAGCCGTAGTAGAACGGCATCATCACCAGGGCGAGGAACACCATCGCCGGGATCGCGCCGATCCAGTAGTAGTGGAACGCCTGCTCACCGAACTGCGCCCCGTTGGCGGCCTGCCCGAGCAGTTCGGTGGCGCCGAGGTTGGCCGAGACGAACGCGAGGCCGGTCACCCACGCGGGCAGGCTGCGGCCGGACAGCAGGAAGTCGAGGCTGGAGGAGACGCTGCGGCGGGCGATGAGGCCGATGCCGAGGACCACGACGAAGTAGAAGGCGACGAGCAGGTAGTCGACGAGGTGGGCGTCGATGCGCTGCGGCGCCGCGGCGGCGAGGGCGATCACCGGCCCGCCTCCGGCTGCTCGGAGGACTGCGCCGAGGACTGCGCGGAGGACTGGGCGGCGGGCTGCTCGGCCGGGTGCAGGGGGCGCAGCAGGGTCCAGCCGACGAAGAAGGCGGCCAGGACGAGCATGCCGATCCCCGTCCAGAGGTTGAGGTTGACGTCCCCGGTCTTGGCGCGGTCGGCCGCGGTGAAGGAGACCAGGCCCCAGACGAGGCAGACGACGCCGTAGACGGCGAACAGACCGCCGATGACGGTGCGGATGTCGAAGAAGACGTCGCTGCGGTGCGACGAGGCGGGGTCCGGCTGGGCGGGGTCGGACGGGGAGGACGAGGGTGGTCGTGCGGACACGGTGACAACTCCAGAGCGACGGTACGGGCGGCGGCAACTATTGCATGGGGCAACTTCCGCCTCGAGGCGAACCCGGTCGTCGACCGTCCTGTTCCCCCGGAGGAGGCGTCCGGGTGATGCCCCGTCCGGCCGGGCGGCCCCGCCGGCCGGGCGGGACCTACGCCCGCCGGGTGATCGCGCGGGCCGCGGCGCGGGCGTCGCGGCCGGCCTCGAACAACGCACCCCGGGCCGGGACCCGGAAGCCGACGAAGCGCAGCCCCGGGGCGCCGGGGGTGCTCGCGCCGCCGTGGGTCCGGGGCCGCCCGGAGCGGTCCAGCAGGTCCGGGTGCTCGAGGAACCCCAGCGCGGGGCTGAACCCCGTCGCGGCGACCACGACGTCCGGCCGGTGCCGGGAACCTTCGGCCAGCACCACGTCGGCCCCCTCCAGCCGCGTCACCGCGGGCACCACGCGCACCCGGCCGGCGCGCAGGGCCGCGACGATCCCCACGTCGATGACCGGCGGTTCCCCGGTCGTGCGCGTCCGCGCCACCGGGCCGATCCGGGCCGGGGGCAGGCCGTGGGCGCTCAGGTCACCGACCGAACGGGCCGCGGCCCAGCGGCTCAGCGGATCCACGAGGGCCGTCGGGAACGGTTGCTGCACGATCGTCAGCAGCGTCGCCGGCACGGGCCCCAGCGACCGCGGCACGACCGGGGGCGGCGTGCGGACCGACCACAGCACGTCGGCGACCCCGTGCTCGAGGAGGTCGACGACGATCTCCGCGCCCGAGTTCCCGGCCCCCGCCACCAGCACCGACCGTGCTCCCAGGCGCCCCGGGTTCCGGTACGCCGCCGAGTGCACGACCCGCACCGAGCCCCGGCCCCAGTCCGGGAGCGCGGGCGAGTTCGCGTGCCCGGTCGCCACCACCAGCTCGCGCACCCGGAAGGACCCCGCCGACGTCCGCACGTCCCACCGGCCACCGCGGCGGACGACGCGCTCGACGTCGTGCCCGAACTGCGGCCGGATCCGGTGCACCTGCGCGTACCCGGCCAGGTACGCCGCGAAGTCGTCGCGCGCGACCCACCGGCCGGCGCCCGCCGGCAGCCGGAGCCCGGGCAGCGCCGACTGGACCCGCGGGGTGTGCAGGTGCAAGCGGTCGTAGCGCTCGTGCCAGACCTGCCCGACGTGGTCCCCGCGGTCGAGGACCACGGGATCGAGCCCGCGGCGGCGCAGGCAGGCCGCCGTGGCCAGCCCGGCCGCGCCGGCCCCCAGCACCACGACGTCCACCTCGCGGGTCACGGACGCGATCATCGCGCGCCCGCGTCGAGGGCGCGAGGCGCACCTCGCGCCCTGCCGGGGGCGTTCCGAGGGCGCGAGGTGTGCCTCG
Source organism: Kineococcus rhizosphaerae (assembly GCF_003002055.1). NCBI lineage: Bacteria > Bacillati > Actinomycetota > Actinomycetes > Kineosporiales > Kineosporiaceae > Kineococcus > Kineococcus rhizosphaerae. Next base: position 199,384 of record NZ_PVZF01000009.1, on the reverse strand, counting down.
GACCCGCGGGGAGGCGCGGGGAGGGCGCGAGGTGCGCGTTGCGCGGGGGAGGGGGAGGTGACGGGTGGTCAGGAGACCTTGACGCCCGCTCCGCGCATCCGCTTCTTGCTGCGCTGCAACGAGTCCTTGAAGGCCCGCAGCACCTTCACCCCGCGCCGGCGGTAGGTCAGCAGGTCCATCGCCGCGTCGAGGACGGCCTGGTCGCCGGCCTGCGTCCCGAGGTCGGCGTAGCTCAGCGCGATCGCCGCGTCCACCACCGCGACGGGGGTCTGGTCGATGTTCGGGTTCCCCCCGCCCAGGGCCGTCAGGAACTCCGACACGGCGCGGTGGGCGTCCTCGGCCGAGCCCAGGCCCCGGGGGAAGGTGTCCACCGGGGCGGGCGGGACGACCGGCGCGACCGGTCCCGCCGGGGCGGCCGGCTCGAGGGCGCGGAAGGCCTCCACGACTCGCCGCGTCGTGCCCCGGTGGTCGCCGAACCAGTCCGCGACCCGCAGCACCCGGTACGGGACGCCCTCGGCCCGGCGCAGGGCCGGCAGCGCCACCTCCCGGTCCTGCACGCGCAGCGCCGCGAGCGCGTCCTCGACGTCCACCCGCAGCCGGGTGTCGCCCTCGGTCAGGACGAGCCCGGACGCCGGGTCGTCCCCGACGGCGGGCCCGGCGGCGCGCAGGGCCTCGGCGACGGTGTCGTGCAGCGCCGAGCGGCGCAGCGGCAGCTCCAGGGACACGACGGGCAGCAGCTGCCGGGCCCGGGCCCACGCCGCGTCCGGCGCCCCGTCGCCGGACCCGAGCAGCACGACCTGCCGGGCCCCCTCGGCCAGCTGCGCGAGGCGGGCCGCGTCCGCCCGGTGCGCGTCGTCCACCACGAGGACGTCGACCGGGACGTCGGCGGGACCCGCGTCCGGGCCCGCGTCCTGGCCCGCGTCGTCGCCGACGAGGACGGCGTGCGCCCGCGCCCCCGACAGCGCCAGCTGCAGCTCCCGCACGGCCCGCGCCCGGCGCAGGTCGTCGAGCCGGCGGAACTCCTCGGCCAGGTCCTCCACGGACCCGCCGCCCGGCTCGGGGGCCTCCCCGACGGCCCGCCACGTCGTGCCCTCGACGAGCCGGGCGACCTCGTCCGTCGTCGCCCCCGAGGGGACGGCGGCCGCGAGGTCGTCCAGGCCGTCGACCGCCACCGCCGCCCGGTCCTGCCGGGCCCGCGCCGCCGCCGCGGCCGCCCGGACGGTCCCGGCCAGCTCCGCCAGGTGCGCGACCGGCGGGTCGGCGGGGACGTCGAGGACCTCACGCACCCGGCCGAGGTCGCGGCGCAGCGACGCCAGCAGCGCGACGAGGTCGGCGCGGTCCGGCAGCACCGCCGGGGTGCCGTTCGCGTGCTCGCCCCACGCCCAGTGCACCGCCGCCAGCGCGTCGACGTCGGCGGTCCCGAAGGACCCCCCGTCGTGGCGCAGCGCCGACAACCGCTTCAGCTCGCGGCGGCGCTCGCGCTCCTCGCCCGACAGCAGGGACCGCGGCTGGCGGGCCAGGATCGCGCGGGCCTGGTCGAGGTCGGTGTGCAGGGCCGCCGCCACGTAGGTCCGCTGGACGTCCTCGACGCGGGCGAGCACCGCGACCGCGACGTCGAGCCCGTCCACGGTGTCCGGCCCGCGCCACCCGAGGCGCTGGAGCCGCTCCACGAACCCGGCGGTCCGCTCCAGCAGCCCGGGCAGGGTCTCCAGCGCGTCGGCGACGGCGGCGACCTGCTCGTCGGACGCCCCGGCCAGCGGGTCGGGGCCGGCGCCCGGCCCGGCCGGGCCCCGGTCCAGGAGCGTGACGACGCGGGCGCGGTCGGCCGCCGTCCACGCCGCCGCCGCGGGCAGCAGCGGCGGGTGCAGGTGCTCGGCCCGCAGCGCTGCGAGCCCCGCGAGGGCCTCGAACCGGCTGGGAGCACCCTCGCGGGCCGTGAACCAGGACCGGTTGCGCGCGTCCAGGTCGCGCAGCAGGTTCAGCCAGCGGTTCGGGTCGGTCGGCGGCAGGTCCGCGCCGCGGCGTGCGACGTCCTCCGCGGTGCCGGCCAGCAGGTGGGCCAGGCCGAGCCGGCCCAGCTCCTCGCGGGCCGCCTCCGTGGAGGCCCCGGGCAGCAGCCGCACCCGGCGGCCCGCCGCGGCGAGGGCGGTCAGCAGGCCCACGAGCAGGACGGGGCCCTGAGCGCCCACGTCGACGAGGACCGGTGCGCCGCCCAGGACGGTGTCGACGGCCAGCTGGTGGCGCGACGTCGCGGTCCGCGGGACGAGGGAGACGGTGGCGGGCGCCGGGCCGGGCTCGGGGGCCCGGCCGTCGACCGCGCCGCCGGCCGGGCCGCCGCGCAGGACGGCCAGCAGCCCGCGGTGGAGGTCTGCGTGCTGGTCTGCGGGGTGGCTGCTCACGCCGAGAAGCTACCGGGTGGGTGCCCGCGGAGCTCCCGATCGCCCCTCGCCCGGCGGAGCGTGGTGGATCGGCGCAGGGACGGCGGACGTCCGTGGGGGAGGTCGTGCGGGCTCCGCGCGTCGCGGCGGTCGGTGCGGGGTGCGGTGCCACAGTGGAACGCGTGGTGGATGCAGGAACTGGTGCAGGAGCTGGAACCGTGGTGCGCGAACCCGAGGCCCGGGGGTGGCGTCCCCCGGCCTCGTACGGGGTCCGGGACGGGGTCCGGGACGCGGGTGGGGCCGGTGCGGGGTGCGGGGAGGACTGCCCCTACTGCCGCGGCCCCGAGACGGACTGACGGGCGCCACGGTCCCGGCGCCCGTCGGTCCGCTGCGCGTCAGCAGTCGACGCTGAGCGCCTCCGGGGTGACCGCGGTCGGGCCGCCGAGGATGATCTCGCTGACGCCCTCGGTGAACGTGCTGAGGTAGTCGAACGTCGAGGCCGGGAAGCACGTCTGGGGCAGCAGCAGGATCGGCGCCGCGTTGACGGCGGCGGCGGGGACCCCGGCGAGGGCGTCGGGGAAGTTGTCGCCCGTGGCCAGGACCACCGTGGTCGCCTTCGGGAAGACCTTCGCGGCGACCGCCGAGGAGGTGTCGTACCGGTCGGCGCCCGCGATGCGGGTCGGGGCCGACCCCGTCGTGCGGGCGGCCAGCGCCGTGGCGACGTCGGGGCTGACCGAGTCGGGGCCGCCGACGACGAGGCTGGCGGCGAAGGTGTGCGCGGCCATCCAGGACGCCACCGGGGCGGGCAGCTGCCCGGGTTCGGTGATCATCACCGGGACCCCGCTGGACGCGGCGGCCGCCCCGCCGGACAGGGCGTCGGGGAAGGTGTCGCCACGGGTCAGGACGACACCCTCTGGGTTCGGGAAGAACGCGTCGGCCACGGCCACGGCGGTCGCGTACCGGTCCGCGCCCGCGATGCGCTCGACGGTCGAACCGGGGGCGGCGGCGCCGATCGCGGTCAGCGTCGCGTCGGAGACGCGGTCGGTGCCCCCGACGACGTAGACGGTCGTGGGCTTGAGCCGGGCCAGTTCGGCGGCGGTCGGGGCGGGCAGGTCGCCGGCCCGGGTCAGCAGCAGCGGGGCGTCCAGGCTCGCGGCGGCCGGGCCGGCCGTCAGGGCGTCGGCGGGGGCCTCGCCGCTGGTGACGAACACCGAGGAGCCCGCCGACGGCTGGAAGGACCCCTGCGAGATGACCGCGGCCGTCTCGTACCGGTCCGCGCCCGCGGCCCGCACCAGCCCCACGTAGGGGAACGGGGTGCCCACCTTCGGCACGGGCGTCGCCGCCTGGGCGGCGCTGCCGGTGAAACCCACCAGCAGGGTCGCCGCGGCGAGCGCGGGCAGGGTGGAACGACGGGTGAGACGCATGGTGTGGTCCTCGGGTCGCGGCGGTCCGGGGCGGCACCGCCACCGGTCCCGCGAAGCTAGGGGACGGCGACCGCTCGCGCCCGCCCGGGACGGAGGTTCATCCGGACGGGTCCGGGTGGGCCCTCCCCGGGTTGCGCACGACGTGCGACGGTGCAGGGACCCGGCCCCGGAACCCGCGGCGCGGTCCGGCGGAGCGTGGTGCGAAGCTGACCCCTCCGGAACTTCCGGGGTTTCGACGGGCCCGGGACGGGGCGGTGCGGCCGTGGCCGCCGCCCGCAACCGTCGGTCCGCGTGAAGGACCCTCGAACTTCACCCGACGCGGTCGTTGTGCCCGCACCGGGGACCGGGAACAGTTCCCTGGTGTGCGACCGGTCGCCGCGTCGATGCCGGGAGGAACCGCGACCGTCACCGCCGGGTCCTCGGTCGTGCCGGTGTTCTTCCTGTCCGACTCGACCGGGATCAGCGCCGAGACGATGGGCGACGCACTGCTCCTGCAGTTCCCCGGCCTGCACTTCGAGCGCACGCTCATCCCGTTCACCGCCACCGAGGCCGACGCGCGCGCCGCGGTCGCCGTCCTCGACGAGGCGGTGCGCGGGCCCGTGCGGCCGCTGGCGTTCACGACGACCGCGCTCGCCCCGATCTGCGAGATCCTGCACACGAGCGCGTGCCCGCTCATCGACTTCTTCGACCTGCACCTGAGCCGGGTCGAGCAGCTCCTGGGGACCAGCGGCGTGCGCCGGCCGCTGCGGTTGCACGGGGTCGGCGACGTCCGCCGCTACAACGCCCGCACGCAGGCCGTCGAGTACGCGATCGAGCACGACGACGGCGGCAGCCTGCGGGCCCTGGACAAGGCCGACGTCGTGCTGCTGGCACCGTCGCGCTGCGGCAAGACGCCCACGACGATGCACCTCGCCCTGCAGCACGGGGTGCTCGTCGCGAACTACCCCCTGCTGACCGAGGACCTCGAGACCACCGACCTGCCCCGCCCGGTGCGGGACCTGGGGTCGCGCTGCTTCGGCATCACGACGACCCCGCTGCGGCTCAGCCAGGTCCGAGCCGAACGTCGCCCCGGCTCCCGCTACAGCACCCGGGAGCAGTGCTCGTGGGAACTGTCCCGCGCGGGCCGGTTGTACGCCGCCCACGGGTTGCCCGTCCTCGACTCCTCCACGACGTCGGTGGAGGAGATGTCCACCGTCGTCCTGCAGCACCTCGCCCGCCGTCCTTCCTGACGAACCCACCCCCGGAGGTCCCCGTGTCCCCGTCGCGTTCCGCCGGTTCGTCGCCCACGACGGGCTGGCCGGTTTCGTCGAGGCCGAGCTCGCGGCCCTGGACGCCGACGACGTGCAGGCCCTGACGCTGGTGGGCAAGCGGATCCGTGACGCCGTGGCCCGCCAGCCGTTCCCGGCCGACCTCGAGGCCGACGTCCGCGCGGCGTACGCCGACCTCGTGCACGGGCTGGGCGAGGAGGCCTCCGTGGCGGTGCGGTCCAGCGCGACGGCCGAGGACCTGCCCGACGCCTCGTTCGCGGGGCAGCAGGAGACGTTCCTCAACGTGCGGGGGATCGACGCCGTGCTGCAGGCGGTCCGTGACGTGTTCGCCTCCCTGTACAACGACCGCGCGATCTCCTACCGGGTCCACCGGGGTTTCGACCACGCGGCCGTCGCGCTGTCCGCCGGCGTCCAGCGCATGGTGCGCTCGGACCTGGCCGCCTCGGGGGTGCTGTTCGCGATCGACACCGAGACCGGCGTGGACCACTCGGTGTTCATCACCTCCTCGTACGGTCTGGGCGAGACGGTCGTGCGGGGAGCGGTGAACCCCGACGAGTTCTACGTCCACAAACCCGCGCCGCGGGCGGGCCGGCCTGCGCTGCTGCGGCGGTCGGTGGGCACCAAGGCGGTCAAGACGGTCTACCCGGCGAGCGGTTCGGGCGTCCTGACGGTGGAGGTGCCGGCCGACGAGCGCGTCCGGTTCAGCCTGACCGACGCCGAGGTCACCGACCTGGCCCGCACGGCGCTGCTCATCGAGGAGCACTACGGCCGGCCCATGGACGTGGAGTGGGCCAAGGACGGTCTCGACGGCCGGTTGTACGTCGTGCAGGCCCGTCCCGAGACCGTCCAGTCGCGGACGGAGGGGGCCGTGCTGACGCGGTACCGCCTGCAGGAGCGGGGCGACACCCCCCGCACCGTGCTCGTCGAGGGCCGGGCCATCGGGCAGCGCATCGGCGCCGGGCCCGTGCGGGTCCTCGACGACCTCGCGCAGATGCACGCGTTCACCCCCGGCGACGTCCTCGTGGCGGACATGACGGACCCCGACTGGGAACCCGTCATGAAACGCGCGGCGGCCATCGTGACGAACCGCGGCGGGCGGACCTGCCACGCCGCCATCATCGCCCGCGAACTGGGCATCCCCGCCGTCGTCGGCGCCGGGAACGCCACCGCGGTGCTGACCGACGGCCGCGCGGTCACCGTCTCGTGCGCCGAGGGGGACACCGGTCTCGTCCTCGACGGGGTGCTGGAGTTCACGGTCGAGCAGACGCGGCTGGACGACATGCCGGCCGTCGACGTGGACGTCATGATGAACGTCGGGACCCCCGAGCAGGCGTTCGCGTTCTCGACGCTGCCGCACCGCGGGGTCGGTCTGGCCCGGCTGGAGTTCATCGTCAACCGGCAGATCGGTGTGCACCCGCGGGCGCTGCTGGAGGCCGGCACCCTGCCGGTGGAGCTGCGCGAGCAGGTCCTGGCCCGCGCCGCGGCCTACCCGGGCCCGCGGGAGTTCTTCGTCTCCCGCGTCGCCGAGGGCGTGGCGACGATCGCGGCGGCGTTCGCCCCGCACCCGGTCATCGTGCGGTTGTCGGACTTCAAGTCCAACGAGTACGCCAACCTGCTGGGCGGTGAGCGCTACGAGCCGCACGAGGAGAACCCGATGCTGGGGTTCCGCGGCGCCTCCCGCTACCTGTCGCCCGACTTCGCCGACTGCTTCGCGATGGAGTGCGAAGCGCTGCGCTTCGTGCGCGACGAGATGGGCCTGACGAACGTGAAGGTCATGGTGCCGTTCGTGCGGACCGTCGCCGAGGCGCGCGGTGTCGTCGACCTGCTGGCCCGGCACGGGCTGCGCCGCGGCGAGAACGGGCTGCAGGTCGTCATGATGTGCGAGCTGCCCTCCAACGTCCTGCAGGCCGGGCAGTTCCTGGAGCACTTCGACGGCTTCTCCATCGGCTCCAACGACCTCACCCAGCTGACGCTGGGCCTGGACCGCGACTCCGCCCTCGTCGCGGGCTCCTTCGACGAGCGCGACCCGGCCGTCAAGAGCCTCATCGCGACGGCGATCCGGGCCTGCAAGGAGCGCGGGAAGTACGTCGGCATCTGCGGTCAGGGCCCCAGCGACCACCCCGACCTGGCCCGCTGGCTGCTCGAGGAGGGGATCGACACCGTCTCGCTCAACCCCGACACTGTGGTGGACACCTGGTTGACGCTCGCTCGAGGCACGACTCGGAGATGATCAGCTCGACCACCGACGAAGGGTTCATGCCATGACGCGACTCGTCCTCCTCGGCCCGCCGGGCGCCGGCAAGGGCACCCAGGCGGCGCTGCTGTCCGAGCGGCTGGGCGTGCCCGCCATCTCCACAGGGGACATCTTCCGCGCCAACGTGGCGGGTGAGACCGAGCTCGGTCTCACCGTGAAGCGCTACCTCGACGCGGGGGAGTACGTGCCCGACAGCGTGACCAACGCCATGGTCCGCGACCGGCTGCAGCAGCCCGACGCCGCCGCGGGGTTCATCCTCGACGGCTACCCGCGGACCACCGAGCAGGTCCGTGAGCTCGACGGGATGCTCGCCGAGTCCGGCGCGCAGCTCGACCGGGTCCTGGAGATCACGGCCGACACCGACGAGCTGGTGCGCCGCCTCGTGGCGCGCGGGCAGGCCCAGGGACGGTCCGACGACACCGAGGACGTCATCCGCAACCGGCAGCGCGTGTACCTCGAACAGACCGCTCCGCTGGTGCAGGTCTACTCCGAACGGGCGGTCTTGCGCTCGGTCGACGGCCTCGGCGAGGTGGCGGAGGTGACCGAGCGCCTCGTGCAGGCGCTGGACGCCGTCGTGGACCTGCGCGAGATCCGGCTCGACGACGTCCGGGCCGGGGACGCCGTCGCCGGCTGAGCCGCGCGTCCCCCGCCGACCGTCGTCGGTGGGGGACGACGTCCCGCTCGGCGGGTCACGGCGTCAGCGGACCGGCGCGTCCACCGTCTCCTCCTGCGCGAGGCCGGTGCGGGCGGACGCCTGCTCGGCGGCCGTGAGGTCGATGACCACGTGCTCGGTGGAGGCCTGCGGCTGGTCCACGGCCCCGGGGGCGGACCACGCACCGCGGCTCGTCTGCTTCCACAGCCCGCTCTGGCGGCCCAGGAGCTGGCGCAGGCCACCGCGCACCGCGGCGACGTTCACCAGCGCGAACTGGTACGGCAGGGCCAGCGACCGGGAGTTGGTCACCGCACCGACACCGGCCGCCGACCAGCCCAGGACCTGCGCGCCCCACAGGACGCGCATCGGGACGCTGCGCCGGGCGGCGCGGGCGGAGGCCCCGAAGGCCACGACGAGCAGCGGGGGGACCACCGCGGTGCGCAGGACGCGGTGGGACACGAAGGCCAGGGCGACCCAGCCCCGGCGGGGGTCGGCCAGCCGCGCCTTGGCGACGGTGCCCTGCCAGATGCCGGCCGAGATCCGGGTGCGGCGCTCGAAGTCGTCCCTCTTGGTCAGGGAGACCGCCTCGACGGCGCAGGCCCGGGAGACGTGGGCGACGCGGTGGCCCTGCTCCAGGGCGGCCAGCGGGATCCAGTAGTCGTCGGCGTAGACCCCGGGCGGGATCGGCTTGTAGGTGCTGCGGCGGACGGCGAAGATGCCGCCGTCCGCGCCGACCACGGCGCCGAAGGCGCTCTCCGCGGTCTTCAGGCCGCTCTCGAGGCGCTGGTAGGTCGACTCGCCCTCACCGTGGGCACCGGCGCCGACGGGCTTCTTGGCCCCCGACACGACCGCCACCCGGGGGTCGAGGAAGGGCGCCACGATCGCTCGCAGGGAGCCGGGGACCAGCGAGCCGTTGGCGTCGGTGAAGACGACGACCTCACCGCCGGCCTCGCGCACGCCGCGGTTGAGGGCCGAGCTCTTGCCGCCGCGCACGGCCTGCTGCACCAGGCGGACCGGCGCGCCCGCGGCGACGGCGGCACGCACGACGTCCGCCGTGCCGTCCTGCGAGCCGTCGTCGACGACGAGGACCTCGAGGAGGTGGGCGGGGTACCCCTGGGCCAGGGTGTCCTCGATCTTGCGACCGATGAACTCCTCCTCGTCGTGGGCGGGCACGACCACGGTCAGGGTGGGCAGCACGGCGTCCGTCCCGTCGTCCGCCGCCGCCTGCCCCCGGTACCGGGCCGCGAGGCGCACGAGGACCGGGTACCCCACGTGCGTGTAGGCCGTCACGGCCAGGCACCCCAGGGCCACGGCGGTGCTGACCCGGCCCGGGGACCGGTCGCCAGCGCTGGACGTCGTTCGGACGGGCATCGCCACGGTGTCTCCTCTGTCGAGGCCCGCTGGCCCCGTCCACGCACGGACTGTTCTCTGGATCCCCGCGGCGCACCGGCGCCGAGGGGTCCCGGACCCCACCACGAGAGCGACGACGTCGTGTGGTGACGGATCGTCATGCTCGATCACTCTTCGGCGGACTGTCGGTTCTCGCGCTACGCAGGGATGGCCACTGGTTCGCGACGCTCCACATCGATCGATGACAACGTGCTGTCGCACCTCCGCCGATCGAGTGAATCAGCCGGTGTCGAGAAACTCTAGTGGCAATCGCCCGCGCGTCAAGCGCCGGTACGTGCCGGCGTCCGCCCTTCCTGCCACGACCTGCGTTCTCGCGCAGCGCGGTGCGCGCCGGCCGGCACCCCGGGGCGGTGTCCCACCGGTCCGCCCCGCTGCCGTCCGCGGTCCCGTCCCGGCGACCCCGTCGGGGGTCGTCACCGGCACCCCCTCCCAGGTGGGGGGACGAGGCGGGAACGACTGAAGATCGTCACTCCCCGTGGTCGTTACGCGCCCGAAAGTGTTTTGTCTCGCCCTGACGCGAACCGATCCTTCAAGGGCGGTCCGAGGGGGCCCGAGAACTCCATCAGCAACCGAGCTGAGCTGCTGACCCGGCGGCCGGCGCACCACCTTCGCCCAGCACCGTTTGTCCTGAGAGGACCCCTCCCATGCGCAGGAACGGCACCTCCCGTCGCACCCGTCTCACCAGCCTCGCCGCCGCCGCCGCCGTCGCGGGCGCCACGCTGGTCGCCACCGCCACGGTCGGCGCCTCGTCCGCCTCGGCCTACGCGGACGTCCAGACCGGCGTGTTCTCCACCGGCTCGCGCGGTCCCGTCACCGAGTGGGGCCAGTGGACCGGCAAGGACGTCGCCGTGACGACCGCCTTCCTGCCCGACGCGACCTGGAGCGACATCTCCTCCTGGCAGTGGGGCGTGGGCCTGTACTCCGGCGGCTACCACCGCATGGCCTGGGCGGTCCCCATGCTGCCCGAGACCTCCGGGGTGTCCATCCAGCAGGGGGCGACCGGGCAGTACAACACCTACTTCAAGCAGCTCGCCGAACTGCTGGTCAAGAACAACCAGGGCAACGCCATCCTGCGGGTCGGCTGGGAGTTCAACTCCGACAGCTTCCAGTGGAGCGCCAAGAAGGACCCCGCCTCCTGGATCGCCTACTGGCGCCAGATCGTCACGACCATGCGCTCGGTCCCCGGCGCGAACTTCTCCTTCAACTGGTCGCCCGGCAGCGGCAACAACATGGGGCAGTTCGACTCCGCCACGGCGTACCCCGGTGACGCCTACGTCGACATCGTCGGCCAGTCCCTCTACGACCACAGCCAGAGCTTCCGCCCCGACCAGTACGTCGAGCGCTGGGCCAACATGTACAACCAGGCCGGCGGGCTGAAGTGGCTGGCGGAGTTCGGCAAGGCGCACGGCAAGCGGATCGCGTTCTCCGAGTGGGGCCTGACCAAGAGCTGCGACGGCTGGGACAGCGGGGACGACACCTACTTCGTCCAGAAGCTGCACGACTACATCGCGAACAACGACGTGGCGTACGAGAGCTACTTCAACAAGGACGTCACCGACTGCGAGAAGCACGCGCTGAACACCGGGAACTTCCCCAAGGCCGCCGCGCTCTACCAGAAGCTGTGGGTCGGCGGTTTCGCCCCCACGGCAACGCCGGTGACCACCGGCACCGCCGCCACGAGCACGACCCTGATCCGGGTGCGGGTCGACGCCGACGTGAACTCCACCAAGTACGACCTGAACGGTGCGAACCTGCAGGGCGCGAACTACATCGACGTCAACGTCCCCAAGAGCTCCACGCGCGCCGTGTACTTCTACCTGGACAAGGCGGCGACCGGGACCCCCAGCAAGACGGAGTCCACGGCGCCCTACGACTTCGGCGGCACGTCCCCGATCTCCCCCACCGCCCTGCCCACCGACGTCAGCACCTGGACGCCCGGCACGCACACGATGACGGTCGTCGTCAGCCGCTACAACCTGCCCTCGATCACCCAGACCGCGACCTTCACCGTCGGCGGCACGACGGTAGGTTGACCCAGCCGCAGGACCGGCCCAGACGCTGACGCGCCGGTACAGGGTGCTGCGCACGGCGTCACCGGCGGGTTCCTGACCAGGACCCGGTCCGGTGGCGCGGCACCACCACGGCGGTCGCCGGGAAACCCCGGCGACCGCCGTCGTCGTGGTCACGCGGCGGTGGCCGCGGCGCCGAACAGGCGCAGGTAGGCGGCCGCCGCCGCGGGGTTGCAGCCCTCGTCGAGACGGAACCTGCACGGTGCCGCCGCGTCGTTCGTGCGGTTGTAGTACCCCTCGTAGGCCAGGACGTCGCGGTGGTCGCGGAACAGGCGCGCCATGCCCTCGACGTAGGCCACCGCGTCGGCGTCCGGGGCCTCGGTGGTGTCCAGCCCCCACTCCGCCACGGCGAAGAGCTTGCCGTGCGCGCGCGCGAACTCCGCGTACCGCTGCAGACCCACCGGCCGTTCGGCGGTCCCGGCGCGGCAGGCCCGCTGCCAGTCCTGGGCGCTGCGGACGTCCGGGGACAGGTACACGTCGTTGCCGACGACGTCCACGTACTCGTCCCCCGGGTAGACGTCGGCGACGTTGGTCCGGCCGCGGGCCGAGCCGTAGTTCAGCTCGATGCGCACGTCCGGGGCGACCTCGCGGAACGCGGCGGCGCAGCGGCGGAAACCCTCCCGGAACGCGCGCTGCGCCTCCTGCACCCCGCCGTTCACGGGGTTGGTGACCCCCCACGGGTACCAGCTCGCCGAACCCTCCCACCCGATCCGCACGATCGCCGAGCCGAAACCGTTGTCGACGACGTTGCGCGCCATGACGCGGAAGCGCCGGTCGTTGGCCCCGGCGGCGCAGGCCCGCAGGTCCTGCCCGGACTCCTCGGTGACGAGGGGGACGGCGTAGCTGATCAGCCGCGGCTCGCCCTGCTCCCGCGCCTCCCGCAGACCCTGCGCGGGCTCGGCCTCGGCCCAGGTGCTCGTGCTGTTCCACATGACCCGCACGTCCGCCCGCCGGCCGCGCCAGCGCTCGAACTCGGCGATCCCCGCGTCGTCCGACCCGCCGCTCGGCCACGGCAGTCCCGAGCGCTCCGAGGACGGCCGGACGGACGCCTCCGGGGATCCGTCCCCGGTGACGGCCAGCGTCACGGCACTGCCCAGCACCACGGTCCCGGCGACGGCGGCCAGCAGGGTCCTGCGGCGCAGGGTCAGCCCTCCGCCCCGGCCGGGGCGGTCACCGGGGCCGGGGCACCGCCGCCGCCCCGACGCCGTCCGGCCGAACGGAGCATCGAGGCGGTCTCGCGCACGAAGCGGCGGTCGATGACCAGGAGCGCCAGCAGGAAGACCGCCCCCATCGCCGTCCCGGCCAGGACCAGCCGGAGCACCGGGTAGGTGTCGTCCAGCAGCGCGCGGACGGCGAGGCCGGCACCGGCGGCCGGCGCGGTGGCCAGCACCGGGCGCACCCACTGCAGGAGGTACCGCGCGACGGACAGCCCGGTGACCTTGTGCAGGAACGTCAGGCGCAACGGCCACAGGCCGTAGGAGCGGACCGCGAGCAGGACGCACACGAGCATCAGGCTCCACTGGGAGCCGACGAACGCGGCGGCCGCCGTCCCCGCCGCGGTGGCCGCGGAGACGATGAGCTCCAGACCGGGCCGTCCCGCGGCGTACAGCACGCTGCGGTCGAAGAAGGTGACGGAGTACACCAGGCCGACCACGCTCAGGACCTGGGTCAGCGGGACCGCGTCGCGCCACTGGGACCCGAAGACCACCGGGACGAGGTCGGGAGCCAGCACCAGGACGGCGATGAAGATCGGCGCGGCGAGCGAGACGGAGAGCTTGGTGGCCCGGAACAGGGCCCGGACGGTCAGCTCCCGGTCGTCGCTCATCCGGGAGAACACCGGCAGCGCGACGGCGGACATCACCCCCGTCATCACCTCGGTGACGAGCATGAGGATGCGCCAGGCGATGTAGTAGTACCCCAGCGCCTTCGTGCCCAGCACCGCGCCCACGATGAGCTTGTCGACGTTGTTCACCAGCCAGGTCATGAGGTCGACCCCGAGCACGCCACCGCTGAAGCGCACCAGCCGCCGCCAGTGCCCGCGGGCGAAGGTGAGGCTGGGGCGGAACCGCGTCGCCGCGTAGAGGATGGCGACGGCGCTGCCCGTGGTGACCAGGGTCTGGGTGACCAGGCTCCACACGCCCGCCCCGCAGGCGGCGAGCACCACCCCGGCCAGGCCCCCCAGGAAGACGGACACCAGACGGCGCTGGGCGAGCTCGCGGAACCTGAACTCCCGGGACAGCAGGGCCGTCGGCACGCTGGAGGCGGCCTGCAGCACGAAGCCCAGGGAGAGCCAGCGCAGGACGCCCACCAGCTGCGGCTCGTCGTAGAAGTCCGCCACGAGCGGGGCGGTGAAGAACATCGCCGCGGTCAGGGCCGCCGAGGTGGCCAGACCCACCCAGAAGGCGGTGCTCAGGAAGGCCCGGTCGGGCTCCTTCTCCACGACGATGGCCTGGCTGAAACCCTGGTCGACGAGGATGCGCACCAGGTCCAGCACCACGGACGCGAGCGCGATCACCCCGAAGACGGTCGGGTCCAGCAGCCGGCCCAGCAGCACGAAGACGAGCAGCTGGGTGAGGCGCGAACCCCACTTCTCCAGCACCGACCACAGCGCGCCGCGCATCGCGCGCGCGCCCACGCCGTGCGCCCGCCCGGTCGCGGGGGCCTCGGGCGACGCCGGGCCCGCCTCCGGGGCCGAGGGGTCCGACGGGGCCGTCACCGGGCGACCAGTTCCTCGCTCAGCTGGCGCGCCTTCTCCACGGCCCCCTTGGCCGTCGTCTCGACGTGGGCCAGGGGGGAGTCGGCGAGCCACGTCTCGTGGTAGCTGCGGATCTTGCCGTAGCCGGAGTCCATGGCGACGTGCGGGATGCCCAGCAGCTCCGCCAGCAGGTGCGCGTGCAGCCGGTCGGTCACCACGACCTCCCCACGGCTGAGGTGCTCCAGACCCCGCTGGAGCTGCTTCTCCGCCTGCCACTCGTAGATCCACCCCTGCCGGCGCTCCAGGAGCCCGAGGGTGCGCAGCGGCGGCGGCAACCGGTCCAGGCCGAGGTCCAGCCGGATGAGGAACCCCTCGGGGTGGTGGGCCGGCGGGCGCGGCCGGCCCCAGTCGACGGGGTTCAGGCCCTCGGCCCGGGCCACCGGGTCCAGTGCCTCGCCGAGGGTCTCGTGGTCGGTGCGCGCCAGGGCCAGGATCGGCTGCGTCGCGGCGTGGGTGCGGGGACGGGCGCCCAGCATGAAGGCCATGTCCGGGGCGAGCAGGACCTGGCAGTCGAAGGACGTGCGCGCGAGGGCGTGGCTCTGGTGGTCGCGGACCACGAGCACGAAGTCGCGGTGGGCGGCGATGAGCTGCTGCGTGCGGCGCAGCGCGGCCGGGTCCTGGAAGTGGATGGACTGCGGCATCTGGATGATGCGGCGGTCGGGGAAGTCGGCGATGACCCGCTCGCGGAAGGCGTGGAAGTGCGGCCACAGGTCGCCGAAGTTGCCCCCGCCGTGCAGGAGGACGGCCGTGGACTCCGGCAGCCTGGCGATGTCCTCGCGCCGGTAGGTGCCGGTCTCGCAGCGGTACACCACCCGGCACCCCAGGGCCTCGGCGACGGCGACCTCCCCGCGCCAGATGGCGCTGTCCCCGCAGTTGCTGTGGTTGGGGAAGTCCAGCAGCGCCACGTCGCGGCCCTCCAGCAGCGGCCGGAAGGCGGCCAGGGTGGACTGCTGGAGGTCGGTGATCACCGTCGACGCCGACCCGGCGACGCCGTCGCCGGCCAGGGCCTGCCCCGGTCGGGGACGGGGCAGGGTGCGGGCGGGGGAGGCCCGGGGCGGTTCGGGGTCGGCGCGGGCGACGAGCTCCTGCACGGCGTCCGCCCAGGGGGTCAGCACCCGGTCCCAGCTGTAGCGGTCCGCCACGGCGGCGGCGCCCGCGCGCCCGAGGTCCTGCGCCCGTGCGGGGTCGTCGAGCAGTTCCACGACGCGGGCCGCGAACTCGCGCGGGTCGTCGGCGACGACCACCCCGGACCCGACGAGGTCCTCCAGCCCGTCGGCGCCGACCGAGGTGGCCACGACGGGGCGGCCCGCGGCCAGCGCCTCGAGGATCTTCAGCCGCGTGCCGCCCCCCGCGCGCAGCGGGGCCAGCGCGACGCGGGCCTGCTGCAGGTAGGGCTGCACGTCGGGGACGGTGCCGGTGACGGTCAGCCCGTCGCCGGCGAGGGCGAGCGTCGCGGGGGAGGGGTTGCGCCCCACGAGGGAGGCCCGGGCCTGCGGCAGGGAGGCCCGGACGTGGGGCCAGACCTGCTGGGCGAGCCACTGGGCGGCGTCGGCGTTCGGCTGCCAGCCGAGCACGCCGACGAACACGGCCACGGGGTCGCTCGCGGGCTCCAGCAGGGGGCGGGGCTCCCAGCCGTTGAGCGCGGTGACCAGCCGGCGCGGCTGCACCGGCAGGCGTTCGGCGTCCTTGGCGCTCACCACGGAGACGAGGTCGGCCGCCAGCAGACCGGCGCGCTCCACGCGCTCGAGCAGGCGGGCCTCGACGAGGGCCGCCACCTTGCGCAGGGGCGGCGCCGAGGCCGCGTAACTGGCGACGAGGGCGGCCTCCGCGTTGTGGCAGTCCAGCGCCCGCACCCTGGCGCCCTCGGCGCGCAGGTGGGGCGCGAGCTGGGAGTACTCCACCTGCAGCAGGTCCGGCCGCTGCCGGGCCACCTGCTCGCGGACCACGGCGGCCAGGCGCGCGTCGTGGAAGCGGGCCGCCGAGAGGCTGCCCGCGGGCAGGATCCCCTTCGCCACGGTGAGGGGCCCGGGGGTCCACGGCACCTCGTGCACCGTGATGCCCTCCGCCCGCAGGGCGTCGGCGTCACCGGTGCCGTCGGCGAAGCAGCACAGCGTCGTCGGGCCCATCGAGGCCAGCCGGCGCAGCACCGCCAGCGAGCGCAGCTTGCCGCCGCCGTCGGCGGGGAAGGGCGTGAACTTGGTGACCATGACGCTTCTCAGGGGGTGCCTCCGCAGCGGTCGTGGGTTGTCGGTGGTCACCGGCACCGCGGGAGGTCCTCCCGCGGTGCCGGGCTGTGACGGCGCGACGACGGCGGCGCGGTGGTGCGGTGGTGCAGGTGGTGCCGGGTGGTTGATCAGCCGGCGGTGACGGCGAAGCGGGAGAACGTCGCCGTGTACGGGGTGCTGCTGCCCCCGCCGGAGACCAGGACCCCGGCCCGGGCCGAGCGGCTGAACCACTTCGAGACGTCGGCGGGGCTGACCGGCGCGGTGCCGATCTGCACGGCGGCCCCGCCGTCGATCGAGTAGTACACCGACACCTGGTCGAGCGGGTACCCGCGCACCTTGTTCGGGTCCGACGTCGAGGCGATCGGGTCCGGCACGCTGGTGTTCGCCTTGATGATGAGGTCCACGGTGCTGGCCGAGGTCACCCCGGGCAGCGACGTGGTGGCGATCGTCTTCGCCGTCCCCTTCTCGTCGAAGAAGAACGTCGCGTGCGGGTCGGTGCCGGTGCCCTGGTACTCGATCTCGGCCTTGACGAAGTTGCTCTGGTCCGGGCCGAAGAACGCCGCCACCTGCTGGTAGGGCTGGGACAGGGTGGTGATCGGCCCCTTGACCCGGGCCGTGACGGTGAACGGGCCGGTGGAGGCGTCGAACGACTTGTACAACGCGTTCTGCTGGTTGCCGTTCGGGAACTGCCCGGCGGTGGAGGTCATCTGCAGGCCGGCGGAGGTGAACGCCAGGTTCGCCGCGTTGCACTGGGTGCCGGCCGTGTTCGGCACGACGCCGTCGAAGCCGGTGACCTGGCAGCCGCTGCCGACGGTGCCGCCGGCGGCGAGGTTCACCGTGGTGGCCGCGCCGGGCTGGGGGGCCGCGGGCACGGCCGGTGTGGCGTTGCGCAGCACGAACACGACGTCCTCGAAGTCGTTGTTCTTGTACGCGGGCACCCGGGTGATGTCGACGCCCACGATCCAGGTGCCGGGGATCAGGGTCCGGTCGGCCGTGTAGGCGGGGTAGACGCGGATGCTGTGCACGTAGTGCGCCGGGCTGATCGTGGCGCCCGTGGTGGTGCGCGCCAGGTTGAAGCCGTCGTCGGTGTAGTTCACGTCGCCGTAGTCGCCGTGGTACAGCCCGAAGCCGCCGGTGGGCGTGAAGGAGGTGGTGCCGGTGACGGCCGGCATCAGCTTCTGGTTCTCCGTGTAGGAGGAGGACGTGTCACCGGGGAAGGTGAACAGCTGCTTGCAGGTGGAGCTGCACGCCGTGGCGCCGACGGCGCCCTGCGCGATCCACCCGGTGCGCCCGTAGCCCGAGGCCGCGGTGTTGCGGCTGCCGTAGTGGGCGACGGGGGTCAGGGTGACCGGCGTCCCCGGCGTGGCCGCGGTGAAGTACGGGCTGTAGACCTCGTCCGAGCCGGCTTGGTAGCGCTGCGCGCCGAGGAAGCGCTCGTTGCCGTAGGTCCGGTAGGTCTTGACGTTGTAGCCGAGGCTGTCGGTGACCTGCTGCAGGGTGGGCTCGTTGTTGCCCTCGACGTTGCAGGTGACGACGCCGGACAGGTCGACCGACCCGGCACCGCTGCTGGTGGTGTAGGTCAGGGTGGCCTTGCGGATCATGTCGGCGATGGCCGTGGTGTTCGTGGAGGTCGGGCAGTTCGTCGGGTCGGTCGGGGTGAAGACGACCTGCACGTTCGTCGTGCCGTGCGCGGGCACCGTGACGCTGCTGGGCTGCCCCGGGGCCAGCGCGAAGCTGCTCGCGTCCTCCCCGCCCGTGGCCAGCCCGGACAGGGTCAGGGCGGTGCCGCCGGTGTTGGTGAAGGTGAAGGCCCGCGCGGGCGGGGTCGGGCGCGACTTGACCGTGCTGAAGATCAGCCGGGAGGTGGGCAGCCCGAGCACCGCGTCGTCGGGCGAGCTGACCACGAGGGTGCCGGCCGGTTCGCTGGTGGCGCGGGTCCAGGAGGTCGTGGCGGTCCCCGTGTTGCCCGCCCCGTCGGTCGCCGTGACGGTCAGGGAGTGCGCGCCGGCGTCGGCGACCGCGAACGGGCCGCTGTAGGGCAGGGCGGGACCGCCGTCGAGGGAGTAGGTGATGCCCGCGACCCCGCTGCCGCCGGCCTCGTCGGTGGCGCCGGCGGTCACGGTGACGTCGCTGGTGTAGGCGCCCGTGCCGTCCTGGTCACCGGCCAGGGAGACCGTCGCGACCGGCGCGGTGGTGTCGGTGGGGGTGCTCGGCACGGCCACCACGTCGACGAAGTCGATCTTGGTGTTGACGCCGCCGCGCGGGGAGAGCGTGAGGCGGCCGTCGGAGACGGTCACGCGCTTGGTGACCGTGGTGAAGGGGGCCGCCGAGGTGGGCTTGACGGCGTCGATCACGGTGACGGCGTTCGGGGTCCCCGGCTCGGCGGTGATCGTGTAGGTGGAGTTGTAGGCGGTGGCGTCCCCGACGGCGACCGTCACGTCGTACGTGCCGTTGGCCAGGGCGTACTCCCACCGGCCCGGGGTCAGCGTGCCGCCGGTGGAGGCCGTCGTCTGCTGCATCTGGATGAACGTGTCGTAGCGCTTGTCCGGCGAGACGCTCGAGTTGCGCTGGCGGCCGTTGCCGACCAGGGAGGCGGGCGCGGAGGTGTTGTCGTCCAGCCACCCGGACCCCGTGGTGTCGCTCCAGGCCTGTCCGTAGTCCGCGGTGTAACCGGCGGGCGCGGTGGCGGCCTGGCTCTGGAAGTTCACCCGCGCGCTGGTGCGGGTGCTCGGGTCGACCGTGGCCGCGCCGGCTGCCGAGGCGTGGACCATCGGCAGGAGCACGGTGCCTGCCGCGGTCGCGGCGATCGTGAGTCGGTACCGCGTGCCGCGGTCGCGCGTCGAGGTGATGATGCCCTCCGGTGTCCGGGGCGGCCCGCTGCAGAGGCCGCTCGCGAGGCTGACGGTACTGCGTTCGGGTGGTCCTGGTCACCGGTCGCAGTGCATCCGTCCCTCAGATGTGAGCAACACCCTGATCCATCTCACGCAGAGCAAGTGATCCAGCGCGGAGAGTTTGTACGGCGGCGGACAACGCCCCCGCGGTGCGGCCCACCGGTCGTCCTGCCGCCGCCACGACCCGGCCGCGCCGGGGGTCCTGTCGGGACCCCCGGCGCGGACCTCACCCCGCGGTGAACGTCGAGGAGACGGTCCGCTTGGCGCCCTTCCAGTCGGTGATCACGACGGTCAGGGTGTGCGTGCCCGCGCTCAGCGCCGAACCGTCCAGCGGGTTCGCGCGCCCGGAGATGGCCGAGACCCCGTACAGGTCGAACGGGGCGTCGGACTCGCTGTGCGTCGGCGTGCTCGAGGTCGCCTTGTCCAGGTAGAAGCTCACCCGGCTGGCCTGCGACGAGGAGACCTTGGCCGTGACGTAGGCGAAGTCGTGGATCGAGGCGCCCGAGAGCGCGTAGGCGGTCCCCGAACGGTCCGAGTTCTTCGTCCACTGCAGGACGTCGCTCGAGGTGGCGACGCGACCGGTGGAGGTGGCCGTCGCGCTCGCGACGAAACCCTGCTTCCACAGCTGCGCGTACTGCGCCTTGGCCTTGGGGAAGGTGCTGCCCGTGATCCGGTGCCGCTCGGCGCTGCTGGGGTCGTAGTTGAAGTAGCTCTCGAAGAGGACGTTGTTGGTGGCCACGTACTCGTAGACCTTCTTGATGAAGTACGGGTCGTCGCCGCCGCCCCACCCGCTGGAGAGGCTGCTGAGCCCCCACTCGGCCAGGGCGATCGGCTTGCCGTGCTGCTTGCCGAAGCTCGCCAGCCACTTCAGGCCGTAGTCCTGGTCGTAGAAGTGGCCCCAGCGCCCCACGTAGTCCGAGGGGGCGAAGTTCTCGCTGTGGTCGTAGAGGGAGGCGCCGATCGCGTCGACGTAGGCGTCCCCGGGGTAGGCCCGGTCGGTGTCGAACGTCCCGAGGGAGTTCCCGCTGCCGGGGGCCCAGAGGAAGGTGAACTTCTGCCCCGACACGCCACGCATCGCGCTGACCACCTGCCGCCAGTACTTGATGTACGAGGTGGGGTCGTTCTTCGCGCTCCACGTCTGGCAGGAGCAGTTCATCTCCCACCCCAGGCGCACGATGGCGTTGGACTGGCCGGTGTTGACGAGGTTCTGGGCGACTTTCACGAAGTACTTGTTGTAGGCACCGGTGGCGCCGGTCTGGATGGAGGCCCCCGAGTCCGGGAGCATCGGCACCGACCAGTGCATCCGGTAGCCCTTCCCCTTCCACTGGTTCATGGGGTAGGGGTCGGTGATCTGCGACCAGCTGGTCTCGGGCAGGAACCCGGTCACCAGCTGCAGCTTGCGGCCCGTCAGGCTGGCGAAGGCGCCGGTGTCGGTCGCCGGGCGGACGAACGCCCCGTGCAGCGTGCCCGTCCCCGCCTGGGCGGGCGGGGCCTGCAGCACGGCCCCGGCGAGCAGGGTGCCGGCCACCGCGAGCGCCGTGCCGAACCGGGCGGCGAGAGCGGTCCGCGCGCCGGTGCGCAGCGGACGGGTGGTCGTGGTGCCGGTGGGCCTGTCGTCTCGGGACGTCGAGGATGGCGTGAGGAGGGGCATGGCTCTCTTCCGGGTTCAGGAGAGCGACGCGCCGGAGAACGGTTGCACTCGGCCTTGCCCCCCCCTGACCGCACAGCCCTTCCCCGCGTCACCGCGTCGCACTCGGTGTGCCGCTGGGTGCGGCGTCGAATGTGATCGGTTAGCCCGATCGGGTGGCAATCTGCCCGAAAGAGTGACCAGATCGCTAGTTTGCGTGACCATTTCGCCCCCCGGAGGCGTCACGATCGACGGACTCACGGCGCGCGTTCAACTACTTCGTCGCAGGTCAGCAGGGGTGCGCCGGTGGTGATCAAGGGGTACGAGAGTTATTTCACACGCGGATGACGTGGTTTCTCGATCGACTGTGCGGTATGTCCGCGGGAACCCGGTGGTCCAGCAGTGGTCGGTGGACGGTCCGTACCGCGGTGGTGCGCCGGCCCGGGACCGGTTGCGCCGCAGGACGTCCGGGCGCGACGGGCGTCGAGACGTCCAGGCCGGGGCGGGCCACGGCTCCACCGTCCGGGACCGGCCGGCACCGCGGGCCCGGCGCGCGTCACCCGCCCGTCGCGCCCCGACCCGGCAGACCGGTCTCACCCGCCGGTCGGCGGCACCTGCAGCGACGTCAGCAGTGACGTCCGCAGTGACGTCCGCAGCGGCGGGCGGTGCCGTGGTCGCGCCCGCGGTGCGCGTCCGGCGGGACGCGCACCGCGGGCGGGTGGGCGAACGCTCAGCGGGTCGCGACGGTCTCCGGGGAGGTGGCGTGCGGCAGGGTGCGCCGCGCGGTGAGGACGGTCACCACGAGCCAGGCGACGAGGAGCATCAGGCGGGGCTTGTCGAGGATCGACTCGACCGCGCCCTTGCCGAGCAGGCCCAGCAGCACCCCCAGCGCGGCGACCTGCAGCGGCAGCAGCCGCGGCAGGCGCAGCAGGACCTGCAGGGCGCACACCGCGAGGACCACGACCAGCACGCCGGTGGCCACCAGCCCCAGGCGCAGCGGCAGGTCGAGGTACACGTCGTGCGTCAGGGCGGTCATCGCCGAGCGGTTGGTGGGCCGGTCGTAGAGCTTGTACTCGAAGCCCAGTCCCCGCCCCAGCCAGGGCGAGTCGCGGATCTCCCGCAGCGCGATGGTGGCCTGGTCCAGCCGCGAGTGGCTCGACTCCACCTTCCCCGTGCGGCGGAAGGTCGCGTCCACGACCTTGGAGACGAAGGTCGCGACGGTGCCGGCCGTCGCCAGTCCCACCAGGGCCAGGACGGCGGTGACGGCGGCGCTGACCCCGAGCGCGCGCCGCGACGGGTGGCGGCTGCGCACCCGCAGCAGCACGGCGAGCACCAGCGGCGGCAGCGAGAACAGCAGGGCGGCCCGCTGGCCGCCCAGGCCGACGAGCACGACGGCCAGCACGAGCAGGGGCAGCGCGACCAGCAGCCGGCTGCGCACGAGGGCGACGGCGGCCACGGCGGCGACCACGGTGTACGGGTCGCCGCCGCCGCCGGTCAGCACCAGCCCGACGGCCACGACGAGCGTCAGCCAGGGGAGCAGGACCTCGCCGCGTCGCAGCAGCGCGTCGGGCGCCCCGGCCCACGCCACGAGCAGGGCCCAGACGTAGAGCACGAGGTGCCACTGGCCGAAGATCAGCCGGCCGTCGTGGCCGTTGGCCAGGCCGACGACCGTCCCCGCCGTCCACGCCGCGGTCACCAGGACCAGGGGCAGGACCACGGGCCGCGGCAGGGCGACCCGGCCCGCGAGGACGTTGACCGCCCCGATCGCCAGCGCGGCCACGGCCAGCAGGTCGGTGACCCGGATCCCGGCGGCCTTGATGCCGACGGCGTCGCTGGTCGCCGTGGGGTAGACCCACACGTCCAGCAGGTTCACGACGACCGCGGCGAACGCCAGGACGAAGGCGAGCGTGCCGTGCCGGGCGGGGGGGCGCTGCAGCGTGGGCAGGGGCCCGGTCCCCGTCGCCACCCCGGGACCCCCCGGGGCTCCCGCGGAGGGGCGCGGTGGCGCCTGCGGCGCCGAGGAGACGGGCGCCGCCATCAGCTGCCGCTGCCGGCGCGGGTCTCCCGCGGCGCGCCCTCACCCCGCAGTGAGGTCCCGGCGGGGACCGCGCGGGCGCGCGAGGCGGCCAGGGACTCCGCGACGAGGGCGCCGCAGACGGCCAGCGCCAGCCCGGCGACCAGGCCCAGCCCCAGCACGAGGAGCCAGCCCGGGCCGGCGGGGGAGGTCGGCGCGGTGGCGGGCTGCACGATGGTCACCGCGACGGGGCTCGTCGCGCCGCTCTGCGCCTCCAGGGTGCCGACGGCGCTCACCAGCTGCTTGCCGACGGCGTTGGCGATGTCGGCGGCCCGCTGCGCGGAGGTGTCCTCCACGGTGATGTCGATGATGACGGTGTCGAGGGTGACCGACGTCGAGATCTCGCGGGCCAGCTGCTGGGGGGTGAGCTTGAGCCCGAGCGAGGTGATGGCGGGACCGGTGACGGTCTCCGTGCGGGCGAGCAGGGCGTAGGACTCCGCGCGGGTCTGCGCGAACTGCGAACCCTGCACCACCTGGTCCGGTGCCGCGACGCTGGAGGGCGTGCTGACGAAGGCCTGCGCGGTCGCCTCGTAGGTCTTCCCCCGCACCAGGGAGAACACCACCGCCGCCACCAGGGGCAGCAGGAGGAGGACAACGACCAGCGCGCGTCTGCGGCGCAGGGCGATCAGGAACTCACCGATGCTCACGTGGGGGGACCTCCCAGTCGTCGGCCCCGGCGACTCGGTGATCACGAGCAGCCGCCGGGTGCAGGCGGGATCGACCCGGTGGGCACCGGGGTCGCTCGGAGCGTATCGGCACGTGCCGTCGTCGGGCGGCGTTCGAGGCGGCCTGCGCGCCGTCGGCGGGCAGCGCGTGGTCCCGTCGCGAGGTCGGTGGCGCGTGGTCTTGGTCACGCGGCGGCGGTGGCGGGTCCGGTGCGCGGGGCGGGGGCCCGAAATATTGTCGTTTGAGTGACTGATCCACCACTCAGAGTTTCAGTCCGGAAGGTCTTCGGTCACTGTTCGCGAACTGCTCCGTGACAGCGCGCCCACGGGCGGTGGGTGGCCACCTAGAATCCCCCTCGCGGGTGTGACACGTGGTCCGCCCGGGGGGACGACAGGTCGGGGCGAACGGTCGGGGCTGGCCCTCGGCCGGCTGCCGCGCCGTCCTGCCGGGAACTCCGCCGGACGCAGGGATCGGCAACGGGTCGTGGAGCGGGCGGAGGCAGGACGTGGTGGCAGAGGTGTCGGCTCAGGGGGCGACCGGTGAGGTTCCCCAGGTCTTCCGCAAGGCGCGTCGGTCGCTGGGGCAGGCGTGGCGGAGGGTGCGCTGCGAGAACCCGGTCGTGTCCCGCTACGGGTTCAACCTCGTCTCCACCCTGCGGTACCGGCAGAACCCCCCGGCCCTGTCGGCCCCGGCCCAGGACGTGGTGCGCACCCTGCGGCGCGACGGCGTCATCGTCGCCGACAGCCGCGCGCTGCTCGGTCCGGACGCGGCGCTCCTCGACCGGGTCCAGGACCGCGTCCGTGCGCTGAAGGCCGAGCACGCCACGGTGATCGAGGAGCGGCGGGCCGCCCTCGCCCGCGACGGGGTGGGTGCCCGCTCCAAGGACTACCTGGTCGAGCTCCTGGGCACCCGACCGGAGGTGGACCCGAGGGACCCGCTGGTGCAGTTCGCCCTGCAGGAGCAGGTCCTGGGCATCGCGGAGGCGTACTTCGAGACGCGGGTCCGCCTGCACGACGTCAACGTCTGGCAGAACCTGGCCACGGACGCGCCGGCCTCGAAGTCCCAGAAGTGGCACCGCGACCTGCTGGAGGACACCAAGATCCTCAAGGCGTTCCTCTACGTCGACGACGTGCCCGCCGGTGCCGGTCCGCTCCGGTACGTCAAGGGCACCAACACCCCGCAGGGCCGCAAGATCAAACTGCCGTCGCAGTGGGACGGCATCGGGTTCCGCGTCGAGGACGAACTGATCGACGCCACGTTCGAGGAGCCGGTGATGGTCGAGGCGCTGGGCCGGGCGGGGGACGTCGCCTGGGCCGACACCCTCGGCCTGCACCGCGGGGGGCACGCCAAGACGGTCGACCGCCTCGTCGTCATGTACACCTTCTGCTCGCCCGCCTGCTGCCGCCCGAAGAGCCTCGTCCCGGCCCAGGGGGTGTCGCGGGCCGACCTGCCCCGGGTGAGCCTGCGGCGCTGAGCCCGGTCGTGCGCCGGGCCGGTTCCTCCCCCGGCGGGCACCACGAGAACCATTCTGAGTGACCAACTGTGGACCGTGAGTAGTTCACTCGATCGGCGGTAGCCGCCGATTCCCCCGATGTCCTTCTCCTGCCCGCGCGGCCTCGCTACCGTCGTCCCGACCGAGCCGATCAGCGCCGTGGAAACTCGTGCGGCCACCGTGCTCGGCGGGGGATTCGGGGGAGAACACATGGGTGCCTACCGGCGCACCGGCAGAGCGCTGACCGTCCTGGGCGCGGCGCTCGCCGCGTCCGGGCTCGTCGGCGCGTCGGCCATCACCGCGGCGACCACCGCGGCGGCCGCACCGCCGACGACCGCGCAGATCGACTTCGCGCCGGCGAGTTCGCCGGCCGTGGCCGGCTGGACGACCGACACCGGCCTGGGTTTCGACGCGACCCGCGGTTACGGATGGGTCCGCTTCGCGGACGAGACCCCGGTGGACCTGTCGGCCGAGACGCGCCAGCGCACCGGCACCAGCCCCGAGAACTCGTTCATCCACCTGCAGCGGCCCAGCGGTTCGGGGCTCGTCGTCGCGGGCGGGCGCTGGGAGTACAGCGTGCCCGACGGGGTGTACTCGGTCACCGTCGGCGTGGGCGACACGGGCAAGACCGCGACCGGGGCGTACTGCTGCCTGGACAGCACCCACCGGGTGAGCGTGGAGGGCGTCGAGGCGGTGAAGGACTTCGTGCCCACGGCCGCCCAGCCGACGGCGAGCGCGACCGTGGTGGTCGCCGTCGACGACGGCCGCCTCACGGTCGACGCGACGGGCGGGGTGAACACCAAGCTCACCTCGCTCACCCTGGAGCCGTCCACCGCGACCCCCGCCGTCCCGGCGCCGCGCATCACCTCGACGCTGCCCGCGGACGGGGCGACCGGCGTCCGGCTCGACACCTCGGTCAGCCTCGCCATCACCGAGCCGGTGGACGACACGACGACCGCGGCCAGCGTGCACCTGGTCGGCCCCGACGGCGACGTCCCGCTGACGCTGAACAGCGACGCGGCGGGCGGCACCATCAGCTTCACCCCCGCGCGCAACCTCTCCGCCAACACCAAGTACACCGTGCGCACCACCACCGCGCTGCGCACCAAGGACGGGCAGGCGTTCCTCAGCTACTCCAGCGCGTTCCGCACCGACAACAGCTCACCACCGGTCTCGCCCTACGCCTTCCGCCGCGCGGCCACGACGAGCGTCGCGAAACCCTCCGTCATGGCCCTGGGACCCGACGGGCGCCTCTACGTCGGCACCTACACGGGGTCCCTGGTCCGCTACGCCCGGGCCGCCGACGGCACCCTGTCCGCCCCCGAGACCGTCCAGCCCTTCGGCGACCGGATCATCACCGGTCTCGCCTTCGACCCCGCCGACCCCACGGCCCTCTACGTCACCAACAACTACGGGATCGCCGAGGACGCGCCCCGCTCCTCCGGGGCGGTCTCCCTGCTGCGGCTGAAGAGCGGGGGCGCGCTCAGCGCCGCGACGGCCAGCCCGGTGATCATCGGCCTGCCGCGCTCGCGGTACGACCACATGACCAACGGCCTCGCGTTCGGTCCCGACGGCCGCCTCTACATCGCCCAGGGCGCCAACACCGCCTACGGGGACACCGACGTCTACTGGGGCGACCGCGGGGAGCAGCCGATGTCGGCGGCCATCCTCGTCGCCGACGTCCACGACACCACGCTCTTCCGGCCGGGAGTGGCGGTCAACGTCAACACGGACACCTCCGACCCGGCTCCGGCCGACGGGTCGGCCCCCGCGGTCGGCTACCGGCCCGGCGCCGCCGGGGCCCCGGTGAAGGTCTACGCCTCCGGGGTCCGCAACCCCTACACCCTGGTCTGGGCCTCCAACGGCAAGCTCTACGCGCCGGTCAACGAGTCCGCGGACGGCGGCAACACCCCGGCCTCGCCCGACGGGGCGTCCCCGCACCTCGAGGACGTCCCCGCCTACGCGGACTTCTTCACGCGCATCGTCGCCGGCAAGTACTACGGCCACCCCAACCCCTCCACCGGCCACTACGCGCTCAACGGGGCCAACCCGACCTCGGGCGTCGACCCCTGGGAGGTCCGGCAGTACCCCGTGGGGACCAGGCCCGAGGCCGACTGGCAGTCGCCCGACCTCAACCTCGGGGTGCACCGCTCGCCGAACGGGGCGGCGGAGTACCGCAGCACCGGCGCCTTCGGCGGCAAGCTGCGCGGCAGCTTCATCGTCTCCGAGTACTCCAACGGTGACGACCTGCTCGCGGTGAGCCTGGACTCCGCCGGCAAGCCCGTCTCCTCCGCCACCATTGCCGACGCCGACGCCCCCGGGCAGCGGCTCGTCTTCACCAACCCCCTCGGCGTGGTCACCGACCCGGTCAGCGGCGTCGTCTACGTCGCGGAGTACCTCAACGAGACGGACCTCACCAGCGGCGCGATCACCCTGCTCAAACCCGCGCAGCCGGCCAGCACGAGCCTGAAGGTGAGCTTCCAGCCGAAGACCGCGACGCTGGCCGACGGGTACAGCCGGGACGCGGGGGCGCCCTTCGACGGCACCCGCGGGTGGCAGGACCTGGCGGGCAACCCGCTGGACCTGAGCGCCAACACCCGGGTGCGCACCTCCAGCGCCGCACCGGACGTCCGCTACACCTCGTTCATCCTGGTGCAGGCGCCCGCCGGCAGCGGGAACACGACCCCGGGACGCTGGGTCACCACGCTGCCCGACGGCACCTACGACGTGACCGTGGTCGTGGGGGACGCCACGGCGACCAACTCCCGGCACCGGATCGTCGCGCAGGGCGGCACGAGCAGCGAGAAGGTCGTCGTCGACGGCTTCGTGCCCACGTCGTCCACGCCGTGGCGCAAGAGCACCGCCCGGGTCGCCGTGACGAACGGCAGGCTGACGCTGGACGCCACCGGCGGCACGAACACCAAGCTCGACTTCGTGGACGTCGTGCCCGCCAGCGGGTTCGGCGGGGCCAGCGTCGACTTCACCACGCAGACCGGCCCCCTGGCCGCCGACTCGGTGCGCGACTACGGGCAGGCCTACGACACCACCCGGGGCTACGGCTGGGTCGGGGAGACCAGCCGGCAGCCGCTCTCGCTCGTCGGCAACGGGCGCGTGCGCGGGTCCGCCTCCTCGCCGGACCAGCGCTCGGACACGCTGATCCTGTCCCAGGCGACGGCGCAGACCCGGGGCACCTGGGAGTACGCGCTGCCCAACGGCACCTACACGGTCACGGTCGGCGTGGGGGACGCCACCGCGTTCAACTCGACGTACGCGGTGACGGCCGAGCGCGGCCAGCCCGGTCAGGTCACGGTGCTCGCGCCCACCACGCCGACGTCCACCACCCGCTTCTTCACCGCGAGCGCCCGGGTGGTCGTGGCCGACGGCCGGCTCACGCTCGACGGCATCGGCGGGACGAACGGCAAGCTCGGGTGGGTGGACATCGCCGCCGGGGGGTGAGGCGGGGCCCCGTCGTCCTCGCGGGGCGGCGGGGATCCGTGCCGGCGCTCCGGCCGGCGTCGTGGCGCGGTGCCCCTAGCAGGATTCGAACCTGCGACACACGGTTTAGGAAACCGATGCTCTATCCCCTGAGCTATAGAGGCGCTGTCCTCACCTTACCGGGCTCGCCGGGGCGACGGTCGCACGGTGTCCCGGTTCGTTCGACATCCCCGAACTACGACGCCCGGTAGTTGGAAACGGCCTGTGCTGCAAGCGAACACGCGGGGGGTGTGGTCGGGATCGCCCGAACGGAGTGCCTACACTCAAGGCGCAAGGAACACCGACCGATGGCTCGTTCGGGTGTCGGGCGCAGTCGACGGGGACTCCGACACCCGGCCGCTGCCGTCACTCGAGGAGTCGTCCCGCATGTCCGTCACCACCACCCGCACCGCCGGCGCCGGCACCCACCGGGTCCCCGCCCCGCGGCGCGCCCCGCGCGAGCAGGCCGCCGTCGCCGCCCTCGCCGTGGCGCTCCAGGAGTCCGGGTGCATCCTCGTCTCCACCTCCGCCGCCGAGACCGGCCTGACCCTGTCCTTCTACGACGCCCGTTCCCTCGGTCGCGCCGTGGACGTCCTCGCCGAGGCCGCCCAGCGCGCCGGTGACGCCGGGCTCGCGGCCCGCGCGCGCCAGCGGGGCAGCGCCGCGTGGAAGGTCACCGCCCAGCCCCAGACGTGGGCCGGCGCGGGCGGCGACCCCGACGCCTGCGACAACCGTTCGGCGACGACCTGGCAGCTCCAGGTCCCGACCGCCGACGTCGTCGCCAGCGCCGCCGCGCTGCTGGCCTGAGTCAGACCTCGATCTCGGCGAGCACGGCCGGCACCTGAGCCGGCAGCTCCCGGGCGAGGAAGCCGAGCCGGCCGACCGCGCTGGCGAGCCGGTCACCGGCACGACCGTGCAGGTGCGCACCCCAGACCGCGGCCTGCGTCGGGTCCGCGCCACGGGCGCACAGGCCCGTCACGATGCCCGCCAGCACGTCCCCGGACCCCGACACGCCCAGGCCGACACCCCCGGAGGGGTCGCGCCAGCACCGGCCGTCGGGGTCGGCGATCCACGACTCGCCGCCACCGGCCGCGACCGTGCAGCGGCTGCGCCGGGCCAGCTCCCGGGTCGCGGCGCCCACGTCGGCCTCCACCTCCTCGGGCGCGGCACCCAGGACGATGGCCAGCTCGCTGAGGTTCGGCGTCAGGACCGCCCGGCCCCGCAGGTGGTGCAGGAAGGTCGCGTCGGCCGTCACGGGCGCCAGGCCGAGGGCGTCGAGCACCACGACGCCGTCGTCCACCCGGGGCACGAGCGCCTCCAGCAGCGCCCGCACGTCGTCCTCGCCGATCGCCCCGATGCCCAGCAGCGCCGCGTGCGCGCCGCCCACCAGGTCCAGCAGTTCCTCGTCGGTGCCGGCGGACGGGTCGATCCCCCCGCCGGGCGTCTGCGCCAGCGGCAGCACCAGGGCCTCGGGCAGGGCGACGCCCAGCGCGGTCGCCGTGTCGCGCGTCGTCGCCACCTGCAGCTTGCCCGCCCCCGCGCGCACCGCCGACTCCGCGGCCAGCAGCACCGCCCCGGGCGTGCGCGTGCTGCCGCCGACCACGACCGTCCGCCCGCGCGACTCCTTGCCGACCCCCGGGGCGGGCAGCGGCCACTCGCGCAGCACCGCGGAGGTGACGGTGACCGCCCCGTCCGCGCCCGTCGCGCTCACCGCGCCACCGCCCCTCGGGGTTCGTCGTCCACCGGGTCGTCGGTCACCCGCACGTCGCGGACGGCGCTGACGTCCCCGGCGCGGTCCAGGACGGGGCGCCCGCCGTCGCCGCGGTAGGCGGTCACCGAGCAGTTCGCCAGCGGCTCCTCGGCGTCCAGGCGCAGCAGTGTCGGCTCGTCGAGGTCCTCCAGCACCAGCCGGAAGTTCATGATCACCGCCTGGTGCGAGACGACGAGGACCCGCTGCCCCGGGTGGTCCTCGCGCAGCGTCGACAGGACGCTGCGCACCCGCAGCGCCACGTCGCACCAGCTCTCCCCGCCCGGGGGGCGGTAGTAGAACTTGCCGATGCGGCGCCTGCGCTCGGCCTCCTCGGGGAACCGGGCCCGCACCCCCCGGCCCGTCAGGCCGTCCCACCAGCCCAGGTCGCGTTCGCGCAGCCGCTCGTCGGTGCGCAACGGCAGGTCCACCCCCTGCTCGTGCAGCCCGCGGACGATCGCCTCAGCGGTGTCCCGGGCCCGCAGGTACGGGGAGGCGACGACCACCTCGGGCACGGGCGGGGCCTGCGGGTCCTGCGCCAGCCAGCGCGCCACGGCCTGCGCCTGCGCCACGCCGAGGGCGGACAGGGGGACGTCGGCGTCGCGCTCGGCGACGTCGACCACCTCGGCGTGGGTGGAACGGGCGTGGGCGTCGGCGAGGTTCCCCGTCGACTGCCCGTGCCGGACGAGGACCAGGTCGGAGGGCCAGCGGGAGTCGTTCACCCCTCAGCCCTACCGCGTCCGCACGCTCGGCGCGCGCCCGGGAACCCCCCGGACGGCCGACACGTGTGACACCTCGGGGCCCGGGGATGACAAGGTGTGAGCCGACCCGCCGGTGATCGCCACCGGTGCGCGGACGAGGGGGTGGCGGACCTGGTGGCCGTGACCAGCGCGTGGCACCGCCTCATGACCCGCACGTCGCTGCAGCGGCGCGTCTCGGTCATGGGCGGGGCGTTCCTCGTGATCGTCCTCGTCCTGACCGTCCTGCTGCTGGGCAGCGCCCTGCGGGGAGCGCAGAACGAGGCCGCCGAGACCTCCAGCGCGGCAGGTCGGCTGGTCGAGCAGGTGGACGCCCTGCAGCGGACCATGGTCGAGGCCCAGTCGACCCACCAGCTCTACATCACGGCCTCCACCCTGGACCGGCTGCGGACCCAGGGTGCGGCGCGCCGGGAGCTGCTGCAGAAGTACGACGACACCCGTGCGGTGCTGGTGGCCGCCGCCGGGCGCGAGGAGAACCCCGTCGTGCGCCAGGAGCTGGAGGTCGTGCTGGCCGACGCCGCGGACTGGCGCGCCCAGGTCGACGCGCAGGGCGACTACAAACAGAGGGCGGACGCTCAGGGGCTGAGCGATTCCATCGCCGACGAGCCCGCGGCCGCCGCCTTCTTGACCTTCTACCGCGACCTGGACCCCCTGCACACCACGCTCAGGACCCTGCAGGACCGTGAGCGCGACCAGGCCGTGGCGGAACGCAACCGTGCGCGCGAGATCCAGTTCGTCGTCGCCGCCGTCTCCCTGCTCCTGGTCCCCGCGGTGCTCTACCTGGTCCGCCGCTGGGTCATCCACCCGCTCGGGTCGCTGTCTGAGCAGCTGCTCCGGGTCGGCGGCGGCGACCTGCAGACCCCGGTCTCGCTGCCCGGCCCGCCCGAGCTGGCCGCCGTCGCCGCCTCGGCCGAGACGATGCGCCGGCGCATCCTCGACGAGCTCGCCGACGCCGTCTCGGCGCGCGAGGCCCTCCAGCAGGGGCAGCCCCTGGTGGCGGAGGTCCGCGACCAGCTGACCGCGCACGACCTGCCCGTCGTGCCCGGGTGGTCCTCGGCGGCCGCGCTGCGCCCGGCCGAGGGGTTGCTGGCGGGGGACTGGTACGACGTGCTGCCCCTGAAGGACGGCCGGTTCGCGGTCGTCGTGGCCGACGTGTCCGGCCACGGCGCCCGGGCCGGCATCGTCGCCATCCAGCTCAAGCGGCTCCTGGAGGCCGCGCTGCACCTGGCCCCCGAACCGGACCTGGCGCTGGCGATGGCCGCGCGCGTGTTCTCCGACGAGGCCGAGCGGTTCGCCAGCTGCGTGGTCGTGGTCGTCGACCCGGACTCGGGCACGGTCACGTACGCCAACGCCGGGCACCCGGCGCCGCTGGTGCTGCGCGCCGACGACGGCGACGGGGTGCGGGTGGTCACCGAGCTCGAGCCCACCGGCCCCCTGCTGTCCTGGTTGCACCTCGACGAGCCGGGCAGCTGGCGGACGCGGACCGCCTCCCTGGCCCCCGGATCGCTGCTCGTCGTGTTCACCGACGGGCTCACCGAGGCCCGTCCCACGGGCAGCACGGACGAGCTGGGCATCGCGGGCGTCCTCAAGGCGCTGGGACGGCTGCCGGAGCTGACCCCGCAGGCCCTCGTCGACGAGGCGCTCGACGTGGCGCGGCGCCACAGCGGCGGCCGGGCCCGCGACGACGTCACCCTCGTGGCGTTCTCGCGCGGGCAGGGCCCCGCCCGGGTCGTGCCCTCGATGCGCGACGGGGCCAGCGAGACCCTGGGCTGAGCCGGCCCCGCCGGGCCCTTCGCCCGGGCGGGTGCCGGCCGGTCGCGCCTGACCGGATCACCGGTCCGCGACGCCTAACCTTGGAGGCGTGACGTCTTCTGCCGCGACCGGTCCCGACTCCACGCGGCGGCGCTGGTGGGCGGAGGCGCAGGCCCTGGGGGGCACGTCCGCGCTGCTGGACTGCCCCGTGGGGACGGACGCCGTGCTGGACCTGACCACCGCCCACCCCTCCGGCCTGGCCCAGCTGCTCGCGGGCGGGCCCGCCCCGCTGAGCAGCCTCGTGCGCGAGTCCGGGGCGTTCACCGAGGCCCGGCGCCGTGCCCGCACCACCCACCGGCTCGCGGGGGCGCTGCTGGCGCAGCGGGGCACGCGGTCGCTGGCCGTGGCCGTCGGCACCGCCGGCTGGTCGCTGGCCGAGGAGGCCGACGCGCGCGAGCTGGCCGAGGCGGTCCTCCCGTCGACCCTGCGCGCGCCGCGGCGCACGCCCGTCCTGCTGCGCCGCTGCACCCTGACGCCGGCGACCGAGGCCCTCGACGACTTCGTGGTGCAGCTGGCGCCGGAGGTCATCGTCAACCCCGTCCTGGTGCGGGTCGTGCGCAGCGAGCTCGGCGTCGACCTCGACACCCGGCGCATCGCCACCGCCGTGGGGGCCCACTGGGGCTTCGACCCCAACCCGGCGATGGACGAGCTGCGCCGCCAGCTCACCGGCGTGCGCGGTCTGCGGGTCGAGCGCCGGCTGCTGCTGGGCACCTTCGCCGACCCCGGCGCCGACCTGCTGGCCGACCTGCGCCGGCGGGGGGCGCTCGCGCGCGAGCACCGGGTCGTGGCGGCCATCGCCGAGCAGCGCGCCGTGGCCGCGCCGCCCCCGCTGGCCGGGGACGAGCGGGTGCCGCCCGCCGCCGAGGGGTTCTGCCTGGACCCGGCGCAGCGGCAGGCCGTCGAGGCCGTCCTGGCCGGGCACGACCTGCGGCTGCACGCCCCCACGGGCACCGGAGCGACCCAGGTGGCCGCGGCCGTCGTCGCCTCCGAGGTCGCCGCCGGTCGCCGGGTCCTGCTGGTCGCCGACTCCGCCGCCGACCGCCGCGCCGTCGACGAGCGCTTGCGCGACAACGGGTTCGGGCGCCTGCTGCTGCACCTGGTCGCCGACCTGGACGACTCGGCCGACGACGCCGGCCTGCAGCGGGCGGCGGCGCGCCGCGAGCTCGAGGCCCGCTGCTTGACCGACCGGACCCCGGGCGCCGACCCCGACGTCGGCGGCCCGGCCACCGTGCTCGACGAGCACGCCCGCGCGCTGCACCGGTTGCGCGAACCGTGGGCCGTCAGCGCCGCCGAGGCCGTGGAGGCGCTGCTGACGCTGGCCGAACGGCCCCAGCCCCCCACGACCAGCCGCCGGCTGCGCGGGCAGGCCCTCACGGCCTGCTCGCGCGAGGACCTCGCCCACTGGCAGGACGCGGTCGTCGAGGCCGTCGAGCTCGGGGCCTTCACCGTCGGGCCCGGCACCACGCCGTGGGCGGGCGCGGCCCTGCGCACGCCCGAGGCGGCGGCCCGGGCCCTGGGCCGGGTCGAGGACCTCCTGGGCCAGCGGCTGCCCGCCCTGCGGGCCCTGCTGGCGACCGTCTGCGACGCGGCGGGGCTGCGGGGAGCGGCCTCGGTGGCCGAGGCCGTCGACCGCACGGACCTGCTCGCCGGCGTGCGCGCCACCGTCGACCGCTTCGGCCCGGAGGTCTTCGCGCAGTCGCTGGGGGACGTGGCCGCGGCCACGGCCACCGCGCAGTGGCGGCGCGAGCACGAGGTGCGCCAGGGCTGGGTGCGCCGCTGGCGGCTGCGGCGCGAGGCCCGGGCCCTGCTGCGCCCGGAGGTCAGCGCCGAGGACCTGCCGACCCTGCACGACTGGCTGCAGGCCGCCCGCTCCCAGCGGCTGCGCTGGCAGCGCGTGTCGGTGCGGGACAACGCCCCCCGCGTCCCCGACGACCTCGACGCCCTCGCCGCGGCCGTGGACGCCGTCCGGCACGAGCTGACCGAGCTCGCCCTGGTCCTGCCCGAACGCACCTGGACCGGGCTCGGGGCGGCGTCGCTGCTGGAGGTCCAGCTGCCCGAGCTCACCACGCTGCTGCGGGCGCTCGCGGCCGACGCGGCGGCGCTGGAGCCCCTGCCGCGGCGCACCGTGCTGCTCGAGGAGCTCGAGGCGGCCGGCTGGGACGGCCTGCTGGAGGACCTGCGGGCGCGCTGGACGGGCCCCGGCAGCCTGCACCTGCCCTCGGAGGTCGAAGCGGCCTGGTGGTCGGGCGTCCTGGACGCCGTCTCCATGGTCGACCCGCTGGTCGGGACGGGGGAGGCGGCCGCGCTGCGCTCGGCGCGCCACGAGCTGCAGCTCGCCGTGGCGGCCCGGCGCCGGGTGCGGGCCGCGGCGGTGCGGGCCGACCTCGACGCCCGGGCCAGGACCTCCGACGCGGACCTGCTGCCCGTCACGGCGCTGTCCACCGCCGGGGTGGCCGCCCTGGCCGAGCGGGTCGAGGACGCCGACCTGCTCGTCGTCCTCGGGGCGCAGGCCACGACGACGTCCTCGGCGCTGCCGGCGCTCTCGCGCGGCGTGCGCGTCCTCGTCGTCGGTGACCCCGACCTGCCCGGCCCCGCCGACGTGGCGACCGCCCGGGACGAGCAGTCGCCGTCCCGGCCGGTGGCCCAGAGCCTGTTCGCCGACGTCGGGGCCGTGCTGCCCACGCTGCGGCTGGACCGTCAGCACGCCCTCCTGGACGACACCCTGCTGTCGGCCGTCCCGGTGCCCGTGGCCGAGACGTCGCTGCCCGGCCCGGGCCGCGACGGACGCGCCACCGCCCGCACGTCCGACCGGCCGCCGGGAGCCCGGCGGGGTCCGGACGCCCTGGTGGACCTGGTGCTGGACACGGCCCTGGCCGCGCTGCGCGCCCACCCGGAGGAGTCGCTGGGGATCGTCGTGCCCGACGCGGCCGGCGCCGAGCTGCTCGCCGACACCGTCCGGCGGCAGGCGCTGGAGGAGGAGCTCCCGCTGGCCGTCGGCCGTGAGCCCCTGCTCGTCGGCACCCCCGTGCGCTGGACCGGTGAACGCCGCGACCACGTCCTCGTCGTCACCGACGCCGTGCTGAACGGCCCGGCCCTGGGCGCTGCGGGCGAGGGCGGCGACGGCGTCCCCACGGGGCGGGCCGAGGCGTGGATGGCGTTGACGCGCAGCCGGTTGCGCACGACGCTCGTGCTCGACGACTCCGGCTGGAGCGCCGGGCGCACCGGCGAGGACGACCTCGCCGACGGCCGGGACCTGCTCGCCCGCACGGCCGTCGCCTGGGAGCGCGACGAGCTGCTGGCCGAGGAGCCGGGCGGGTCGGCGCCGGACCGCCCGGGGGCCGACGCGGTCGTGCGGGCGCTCGCCGCGGCCTGCCGCCGCGTGGGCCTGCCCGTGGAGTGCGAGGTCGGCGCGTCGCACCGCCTGGCGCTCGTCGTGCGCGACGAGCGGGCCCGCGCCGGCGTCGGGCCGGCCCTGGCCGTCGAGCTCGACGACGCGGCCTGGGCCGCGGGTGACGTCGTGGACCGTGAGGTCGACGGCCCCACCGAGCTCGAGCGCCGCGGCTGGCGCTACGTGCGGGTCCTGACGGCCGACGTGTTCGCCGACGCGGACGCCGAGGCGGGCCGTCTCGCCGCGCTGTGGCGGGACACGCTGGCCGACGCCGGTCACGAGCTGCCGTGGGTCGTCGACCTCGACCGGGCCGGACCCGCGGAGCCCGCCGACGGGGCGGTGGACGTGCGGGACGAGGACCGCACGCCCGTGCCGGCCGAGGCGGACGCGTCGTGAACGCCCGCGAGACAGGACCCGCCGCGGGACCCGCCGCGGGGCCCGTTCCCGAGCCGGCTCCCGAGCCCGAGGAGGAGCGCGAGGTGTCCCTGGAGGACGAGCGGTCCGCCGACGACCGGGACGAGGGCTGGGGCGAGCGGTCCGGGTCGGGCTTCGACGACGACTGGTACCTGTCCCAGCGCCCTCCGCACTGGGACTGACCCCGGGCGCGGCGGGGCCTCCGCAGGGCGACGACCCACTGAGGGTGACGAAAGTGTTGCCGTCGGACACAAGATGCTGACTGAAGGTTCAACCAGAATCACTCTGGGTCGAAAGTTCGAACTCCACCCGCGGCAAGCCTTCTGCCGTGCGCGTCACCCACCCCATGATGGGCGCGGAACCTCGACCGGTGTCCCCCGGTGGGGGGCCTGCGGCAGGTCCCGGCAGGCCCTCGGGCTCGGTGACGGAAGGGGTGGGGATGCAGCGCTCGGCGACCGCGCCCGCGGCCCCACGGCGACGCTCCCGCCCCGCCGGTCAGGCCCGCCCCGACGGTCGGCCCCGCGTCCCGGCGCTCACCGACCTGCCCGCCGCCGTCGCCGGCGCGGTGGCGGTCGCGCTGCTCGTCGCGGCGGGCGCGGCGGCGCTCGCCGCCCCCTCGCCGTGGCCGGTCTCCTCCTCCGCGCTCGTGCTGGCCCTCGTCGTCCTCGCCGCCGAGTCCCGGCCCGTCACGGCCCGCACCGGGGGGCGCGGGGAGGCGCTGCCGCTGTCCTGGGGCTTCCTGGTCGCCCTGGTGGCGCTCGGCCCCCTCTGCCTGGCCCTCCTGGTGCGCCTGGTCCCGGCGGTCGTGCGCGACGTGCGCCGCGGAGCCGGGCCGCTGGCCGTCGTCGTGGGAGCCGGCACCTCGGTCGCCGGGGTCCTGACCTGCGCCCTGGTCCTCACCGGGCTCCTCGGGGCGGGCACGACGACCGGGCCGGCGCTGCCGGACGCCGGCCGGTGGCCCGCCGTCCTGGCCGCCGCGGTCGCGGGCTCGCTCGTGCAGTGCTGGGCCGTCCTCGCCGGCTGGCGCCTCCTCGAGCGCGCCCCCCGGTCCCTGGTGCGTCCCGGACCGTCCTCGGGTCTCCTGCTGGTCCTGGCCGTCGTCGCCTCCGCCCCGGTCGTGGCCGTCAGCGCCGAGGGTGGCCCCTGGCTGCTGCTGCTGGTCTGCGTCCCGCTGGGCGCCGTCCTCGTCGGTGCCGCCGCCGCCCGCCGGCACGAGCGCAGCGCGGTGGTCGACGACCTCACCGGGCTGCCCAACCGCGACGCCCTGCTGGGGGCCACCTCCCGCGCTCTGCGGGGGGCCGCCCGCGCCGGGACCGGGCCGGGGCTGCTGGTCGTCGACCTCGACCACTTCAAGGACGTCAACGACACCCTGGGGCACCCCGTCGGCGACGCCCTCCTGCGGGAGGTCGGCGAACGGCTCGTCGCGCAGGCCCCGGCCGGGGCCGTCGTCGCCCGGCTCGGCGGGGACGAGTTCGGCCTCCTCGTCGCCGACGGGCTCGAGGCCGAGGGGCTCGCGCTGGCCGTGGTCGAGGAGATGTCCCGGCCGCTGCGGGTGGGGGACCTGCAGGTGCTGCTGCCGGCCAGCGTGGGGGTGGCCCTGGCGCCCGAGCACGGGACGAGCGCGCCGTCGCTGCTGCGCAGCGCCGACGTCGCCCTCTACCAGGCCAAGCGGGTCCGGGGCCGGGCGTGCACCTACGCCGGGCCCCGCGACGGGAACTCCGTCGAGCGGCTGCGGCTGCTCGGCGACCTCGGCCGCGCCCTCGACCGGGGTGAGCTCTTCGTGCGCTACCAGCCGCAGGTCGACCCGCGCACGGGGGTCGTCGTGGGCGCGGAGGCGCTGGTGCGCTGGTGGCACCCCGACCTCGGGGCCGTCGCGCCCGACCGGTTCATCCCGCTCGCCGAGCAGTCCGGCCTGGTCGAGGGGGTCACGGCCGTCGTGCTCGACCAGGCCCTGGCCGACGTCGGGCGCTGGCGCGCCGAGGGGCACCGGCTCACCGTGTCGGTGAACCTGTCGGCCCGGCTGCTCACCGACCACGACCTGCCCACGCTCGTCGCCGACGGACTGCGCCGGCACCGCGTGGACGCCTCCGCCGTCGTCCTCGAGATCACCGAGACGGGCATCGTCTCCGACCCCGCGCGCGCCCGCCTCGTCGTGCGCCGCCTGCGGGCCCTCGGGTGCGCCGTGGCCGTCGACGACTACGGCACCGGCCACTGCTCGCTGACCTACCTCACCGACCTCGAGGTCGACGAGCTGAAGATCGACCGCAGCTTCGTGACCGGGATGACCCGGGACCGGGCCCGGGCCGTCATCGTCCGCTCGACCATCCAGATGGCCCGCGAGCTCGGGCTGCGGGTGGTCGCCGAGGGGGTGGCCGACGCGGGCACCCAGCGCGTCCTGGCCGCCCTCGGCTGCCACAGCGCGCAGGGCGAGCACGTCGGTGACCCCATGACCGCCGGCGCC
Organism: Kineococcus rhizosphaerae; assembly: GCF_003002055.1. NCBI lineage: Bacteria > Bacillati > Actinomycetota > Actinomycetes > Kineosporiales > Kineosporiaceae > Kineococcus > Kineococcus rhizosphaerae. The sequence continues at coordinate 160,145 of NZ_PVZF01000009.1, read as the reverse complement.
GTGCTCGGCCTCCTGCGCGCCCAGGGCCGGCCGGCCGCGGCCGTGCCCTCGTCCCGCACCGGCAGCGACTGACCTCACGAGCGCACCGTCAGCACGGTGTGCCCCGCCGCGGCGGCCAGCCGCGCGGCCGTGGCCGCGTCGACCGCCACCAGCACGGACGCCCCCGGCGACGACGGGGAGCCGGGCACCCCGAGCGGGCCCGAGGCGTCCGCCGGCGCCGGGACGCGCAGGACCACGACGTCCACGGCGATCCGGTCCGCCCCCGTCGCCGCACCCGTGAGGGGGTCCTCGGTGCGCGCCAGCACGTCCACGCGGGTCCCCGCGGCGAGCGAGGGGAGCAGGGCCGGGTCGCCGACGTCCACGGTCGTGGCGACCGTCCCCGCCGGTTGCCCCGTCAGCAGCGGACCCGCGGTGGTCCGGGTGTCGGTGAGGACCTCCCCGCGGCGCACGGGGGAGGCCAGCACGGCGCCGACGACCGCGCCGGGCGTGAGCAGGCCGTCCGGCAGCGAGTCGGCGGGACGGTCGGCGCGTTCGACGTCCGCCGCGGTGAGCACCGCTCCCGTCGGCAGGTCGCGCGCGGCGACCAGCACCGCGTCGAGTTCGGGGGCGGACGGCGCCAGCGCGGAGACCGCCACCCCGCCGGCGGCGGCCACCAGCCCCGCCGAGGCCCAGCGGCGGCCCAGCCGCCGGCGACGGCGGTCGAGGGGACCCAGCGGGGCGGGCGGAGCGGTCGCGATCTCGGGCACGCCCGGACGCTAGGCGCGACCGGCGGCCGCCGGGGCCCGCGCCCGACCCGGCTGTGGACGACACGCCGTCCCGGCGGCCTGTGGACACCGGGACGTCACGGGCGGGCGGCTCAGGCGGCGGAGGTGGACCCGCTCGAGCCGGCGGAGGAGCTCGACGAGGAGCTGGAGGAGCTCGACGAGGAGCCGGACGAGGCCGCCGGGGCGGACTCCTTCTTCGCGGCGGGCGTCGAGCCCGAGGAGCTCTCCGAGGAGCTGGACGACCCGCGCGAGTCGTTGCGGTAGAACCCGGAGCCCTTGAAGACGATGCCGACGTTGTTGAAGAGCTTGCGCAGCTGACCGGAGCACTCCGGGCAGACCGTCAGGGCGTCGTCGCTGAAGGACTGACGGACCTCGAAGGAGTGTCCGCAGGACTGGCAGGCGTAGGCGTAGGTGGGCACCTGTTCTCCGCAATCTCCTGGACCCCGACTGGCACTCGGGGTGTTCGAGTGCCAATGGTACTCGGCGCGCGCCACCCCCGTGGGCCCAGCGCACCCGCCGCTCCTGCGCCCGGGCGGCGGTCGCGGGACCTCAGGTGTCGCGCCACCCGGCGAGCTTGCCGTCCCGGCTGATCGCCTGCAGCCGTTCCTCCACGCGGCGCCGTTCCGCGGTGGAGGTCACGACGAGCAGGTCGTCGCCGCGGCGCAGCACCGTGCGCGGCTGCGGGACGAACGTCGTGCCCTCGCGCGCCACCAGGCTGACGTTGGCGCCCTTGGGCAGCCGCAGCTCGAAGACCTCCACGCCGTGCAGCCGGGACGTGGGCCCCACCCGCACCTGCACGACGTCGGCCGACAACGTCCCCAGCGGCGAGACCTCCACGTCCAGCTCCTGCGTGGGTGCGGCCGAGATCAGCCCGAGGCGACGGGCCAGCGGCGCCAGCGTCGGGGCCTGGACGAGGGTGAAGACCACGACGAGGACCACGACGAGGTCGAAGAGCTGCTCCGAGCCGCTGATGCCGGCCACGACGGGCACGGTGGCCAGCACGACGGGCACCGCCCCGCGCAACCCCGCCCACGACAGGAAGAGCAGCTCGGGCCGCGGCAGCCGGAACCACGCCAGGGCGGCCAGCACCGAGACCGGGCGGGCGAACAGCGTCAGCACCACGCCCACCAGCAGCGCGCCCAGCAGGGCGGCCGGCAGGCGCGAGGGGTCGGCCAGCAGCCCGAGCATGACGAACAGCCCGATCTGGGCCAGCCACCCGAACGCCTCGGCGAAACCCCGCGTCGCCTGCCGGTGCGGCAGCCGCGCGTTGCCCAGGACCAGACCGCACAGGTAGGTCGCGAGGAACCCCGACGCGTGCAGGACGTCGGCGACCGCGAACGCGCCGACGGCCAGTGCCAGCACCGCCACCGGGTACAGGCCCGCGCTCGGCAACGCGGTGCGCCGCAGCAGGAAGGCGCCCGCCGCGCCGACCCCCACCCCGACGGCCGTGCCCAGGGCGAGCTCGAACACGGCCTCGCCCAGGAAGAACCACCACGCGTGGTCGGAGTGCCCGGCCGCGACCTCCGTCAGCGCCAGCACCGCGATGACCACCGGGGCGTCGTTCAGCCCCGACTCGGCCTCCAGGATCCCCGAGAGCCTGCGCGGCAGCGGGACCGAGCGCAGCACCGAGAACACCGCCGCCGCGTCCGTGGAGGACACCACGGCCCCGACCAGGAAGGACACGGGCCAGGACGTGTGCAGCAGCAGGTGCGCGCCGGCCCCCACGACCCCGATCGAGACGGCCGTGCCCACCGTCGCCAGCGCCCCCGCGGGCGCGAGGACCCCGCGGATCGCGTCCCACCGCGTCGTCAGGCCGCCCTCGGCGAGGATCAGGACGAGGGCCCCGTACCCGAGGACCTGGGCGATCTCGGCGTCGGTGAACGGGATGCCCAGGCCGTCCTCGCCCAGGACCAGCCCGAGGGCGAGGTAGAGCAGCAGCGAGGGCAGACCGGTGCGGGTCGAGAGGCGGACCGCCAGCACGGCCAGCAGCAGCACGCCGGAGGCGAGCAGCAGGACGCGGCTGAAGTCCTCCAGGGTCATGGGGCACCGTAGCGCGAGCGGGCCCCGGGGCCCGTCGGGATCGTCCTCAGGACGCGGGCGTCCGCTCGCCCCGCAGGTCCAGGCGGGCCGGCCACCCCTGCCCCCAGTCGGCGCGCTCGTCCCACAGCGGCCGCCAGGTCCGCCCGCGGCCCAGCACGGTCTCCCCGACCGACCGCAGGGCGACGCCGGTGGCCAGCAGCCCGATCCCCAGCCGCGCCCGGGGGGCGGACCAGTGCTTGCGGGCGTACTCGGCCTTGCCGCGCAGCAGGAGCCGCTGCTTGGCCGTCTTCGTGGAGGACGACTTCCCGCCGGCGTGGACGACGACCGCGTCGGGCGTGACCGCGGGGTGGAAGCCGGCGTCGACGGCGCGGCGGTTGAGGTCGGCGTCCTCGCCGTACATGAAGAACTTCTCGTCGAACCCGCCGAGGCGGCGCCAGGTCGGCGTCGTCGTCAGGAGGAACGCGCCGCTGATGATGTCGACGTCGCGGACGCTGTCGCGGTCCCAGCGGCCCAGGGACTCGGGGTCGAAGACGGGGCTGCGCTTGAACGCGGTCGACAGGCCCGTCGCGTAGCAGAACCAGCTCCACAGCGTGGGCTGCGCGAAGCAGCTGGTCAGGGACACCGTCCCGTCCGGGTACAGGACGCGACCGCCGACGACGCCGCGCGTGGGGTCCTCGTCCAGGAACGCCAGCAGCCGGTCCACGGCGTCGGGCAGGACGACGGCGTCGGGGTTGACCAGCAGGACGTGGCGCCCCTCGGCCATCTGCGCCGCGCGGTTCACGCCCGCGGCGAAGCCGAGGTTGTCGGGGTGGAAGTGCACGCGCAGCTCGGGCGTCGTCGCCGCCCGCGCGCGCAGCAGCTCCCGGGTCTGCTCGCCGGAGGCGTTGTCGAAGGCGATGACCTCGAAGGACGCGCTCGGGCGTCCCGCACCGGTCAGGGAGTCCAGGCACTGCGCGATCCACTCGGGCGCGTTGTAGGTGACGATGACGATCGAGACGTCGACGTTCATGCCCGGTCCTCCACAGGTTCCTCTTCAACGGTCCGCAACTCATCGTCACCGTCGACGCGCGCACAGTGAACCACGGAACGTGGGCGGGGGAGGGCCGCCCCGGGGGTCAGGCCGCCAGCCAGAGCCACCGGGTGGGGGTCACCACGGCCTGCACCAGCCGGTCGTGCGGCAGCGTCGGCAGGGGCGCGACCGCGGCGTCGAGCAGCTCCTCGTCGTGCACGACGGCCACGACCGGCACCCGCGCGGGGACCCGTCGCAGCGCGCGGTCGTAGCTGCCGCCGCCCTGCCCGAGCCGGCGGCCGGCGGTGTCGACGGCCAGGGCCGGGACGACGACGAGGTCGGCCGTGGCGATGGCGTGCACCCCCAGGTGGCCGGGGGCGTCGGCGCGGGCCGGGCGCAGGTCCCAGTCGAGGTCGTCGTCGGGCAGCCGGGCCGGCAGCAGGACCTCCACGTCGTGGCGGCGCAGCTCGGCCAGCAGGGCCCGCGTCCCCGGTTCGCCGGGAAGGGAGGAGTACACGGCCACGCGGCGGGCCCCGGCCAGCAACGGGCAGGAGACCAGGACCCGGGCCACCCCGGCGTCGACGGCCGCGGCCGTCTCCTCGTCGCGGGCCCGGCGACGGGCACGGACCCCGCGGCGCAGCGCGCGCTTGCGGGCCTCGACCTCGAGGACGTCGGCGTGCACGCTCAGGGTGTCCGTCGCGACGTCGGCGGGGTGGGGGACGGTGTCTTCGGCGGGCACGGCGGCTCCTGGAGTGCCGGACGGCGCTGACGAGGGGTTTCGGGCGCGTCCTCACCGTCGAGTGTGCCTCCTCGGGCGGGCCGCGCGGAAGGGCCGAACGTCCCCCGCACGGACCACGCGCGACAGCAGGCGGTGCCCGGCCCTGCCCGGGCGGTAGCCTCCGGCGCATGACTGAACGTGACGCGCGTCCGGGCCGCACGGTGCGCAAGGCCGTGATCCCCGCCGCCGGGCAGGGCACCCGCTTCCTGCCGGCCACGAAGGCGATGCCCAAGGAGATGCTGCCGGTGGTCGACACCCCGGCCATCCAGTACATCGTCGAGGAGGCCGTCCGGGCCGGGCTCACCGACGTCCTGATGATCACCGGCCGCAACAAGCGGTCCCTGGAGGACCACTTCGACCGCAACGTCGAGCTCGAGGTCGGCCTCGAGGCCAAGGGGGACCAGGCCAAGCTCGCCCGCGTCCAGGAGTCCACCGACCTCGGTCAGGTCCACTACGTCCGCCAGGGCGACCCCAAGGGCCTCGGGCACGCCGTGGCCGTGGCCGAGCAGCACGTCGGCGACGAGCCGTTCGTCGTCCTCCTCGGCGACGACATCGTCGACCCCCGCGACCCGCTGCTGGACACCATGATCAAGGTCCGCGAGGAGCACGGCGGCAGCGTCGTGGCCTTCATGGAGGTCCCGCGCGACCAGATCCACCTCTACGGCTGCGCCGTCGCCGAGCCCACGGGCCAGGAGGACGTCGTCAAGGTCTCCGGCCTGGTCGAGAAGCCCAAGACCGAGGAGGCCCCCAGCAACCTGGCCATCATCGGCCGCTACCTGCTCGACCCGGCCGTCTTCGCCGTGCTGCGCGAGACCCCGCCCGGCAAGGGCGGTGAGATCCAGCTCACCGACGCCCTGCAGGTGCTCGCCCAGGGCGAGGGCCCGGGCTACGGCGTGCACGGCGTCGTCTTCCGCGGACGCCGCTACGACACCGGCGACAAGCTCGACTACATCAAGGCCGTCGTGCGCCTCGCCAGCGAGCGCGAGGACATCGGCGGCGAGCTGCGCGACTGGCTCGCGGAGTACGTCCGGGACATGCCCGCGCCGGGTGCGGCTGCGCAGGCCTGACGTGACAGTGTTCAGGGTGTGAGCCCCGCTGGTGACACCCTGACCACCGTTGCGGCGCACCGGCAGGCCTGCCTGGACCTGGTGCGGCCGCTGCCGCCCCTCGACCTCGCCCTGCGCGACGCCCTCGGCTGCGTGCTGGCCGAGGACGTCGTCAGCCCGCGACCGCTGCCCGCCTTCGACAACTCCGCCATGGACGGGTACGCGGTCCGGCTGCGCGACGTGGCCGGGGCGAGCGAGGAGCACCCCGTCGGGCTGCCCGTCGTCGGCGACATCGCCGCCGGGCGGCCCGACGCGCTGCGCCTGGTCGGCGGGACCACGGCGCGCATCATGACCGGGGCCCCCGTCCCCCAGGGCACCGAGGCCGTCGTGCCCGTGGAGTGGACCGACCGCGGCGTCGCGCACGTGAGCATCACCCGGGTCCCCGCCGAGGGCCAGCACGTCCGCCGCGCCGGGGAGGACGTCGAGGCCGGCGTGCTCGTGCTGGAGGCCGGGACCCGGCTGGAGCCCCGGCACGTCGGCGTCCTGGCCGCGATCGGCCGGGCCCGGGTGCGCGTGCGGCCCCGGCCCCGCGTCGTCGTCGTGTCCACCGGCACCGAGGTCGTCGAACCGGGCGTGACGCTGGCCCGCGGCCAGCTGCACGACGCCAACGGGTACCTGCTCACCGCCGCGGTCGAGGACCTCGGGGCCCTGGCCTACCGCGTCGGGGTCGTGGCCGACGACGCCCGCGAGCTCGCCGGCGTCCTCGACGACCAGCTCGTGCGCGCCGACGTCGTCGTCACCTCCGGCGGGGTCAGCGAAGGGGCCTACGACACCGTCAAGGAGGTGCTGTCCGCGTCCGGGCAGCACGCCGTGCGGTTCGACCGGATCGCGATGCAGCCCGGCATGCCCCAGGGCTGCGGGACCCTGGGGGAGCAGGCCGTCCCCGTCTTCACGCTGCCCGGGAACCCGGTGAGCTCGTTCGTGTCCTTCGAGGTCTTCGTGCGGCCCGCGCTGCGCCGCATGCTCGGCGACGAGGGCCCGGACCCGCAGCGCCCGCGCGTCACGGCCGTCGCCGGTGCCGGCTGGACGTCACCGCCGGCCAAGGAGCAGTACGTGCGCGCCGCGTGGACGCGCGACGAGCGGGGGCGCTTCGTCGTCGAGCCCGTCTCGGGCCACGGCTCGCACCTGGTGACCGCCCTGGCCCGCGCGACGTGCCTGGCGGTCGTGCCCGTGGGCGTCGGCGTCGTCGAGCCCGGCGACGAGGTCGAGTGCATCCTGCTCGGACCGCTGCCCGCCCCCGCCCCCCGATCCCAGGACACGCCGTGAACGAGCGCCTCACCCACCTCGACGACGCCGGCCACGCCCGGGTGGTCGACGTCTCCGCCAAACCCGTCACGGCGCGCGAGGCCCGCGCCGAGGGCTGGGTGCGCTGCTCGGCGCGGGTGCTGGAGCTCATCGCCGACGGCGGGTTGCCCAAGGGCGACGCCCTGGCCGTGGCGCGGATCGCGGGCCTGCAGGCGGCCAAGCGCACCCCGGACCTCATCCCCCTGGCCCACCCCGTGGCGGTGCACGCCGTCGAGGTCGAGGTCGAACCAGTGCCGGACCCCGACGACCCGCGGGTGCGGATCACCGCCGCGGTGCGCACGGCCGACCGCACGGGCATCGAGATGGAGGCGCTGACGTGCGTCGTCGTCGCCGGCCTCACGTTCGTCGACATGGTCAAGGCCGTCGACCGGCGCACCGTCCTCGACGGCGTGCGCGTGACCGCCAAGAGCGGTGGCCGTTCGGGGGACTGGAGCGTCGACGGTGAGCGCTGAACCCACCGCCCTCGTCGTGACCGTCTCCAACCGGGCCTCGGCGGGGGTGTACGCCGACACGTCCGGCCCGATCGTCGTCGAGGGCCTGCGGGGCATGGGGTTCACCGTCGACGGCCCCGTCGTCGTGCCCGACGGCGACCCCGTCGAGGAGGCGCTGCGGGACGCCGTCGCCGCCGGGTACGACGTCGTGGTCACCAACGGCGGCACGGGGCTCAGCCCCCTGGACCTCACCCCCGAACGCACCCGCCGGGTCGTCGACCACGAGGTCCCCGGCGTGCCGGAGGCGATCCGGGCCGCCGGCGCGGCCGCGGGCGTCCCGACCGCCGTCCTGTCCCGCGGCATCGCGGGGGTCGCCGGGCGCACGTTCGTCGTGAACCTGCCCGGGTCCAGCGGGGGCGCGCGCGACGGCGTCGCCGTCCTCGCGGGGTTCCTGCGGCACGCCGTCGACCAGCTCCACGGCGGCGACCACCCCCGGGTGGTGCGGCCGTGACCGCCGGCTGGCCCGTGGAACTGCGCCGGGGCCCGGTCCGGCTGCGGCCGCTGCGCCGCCGCGACGCCGCGGTGTGGCGTTCGGTGCGCGCCGCGAACGCCTCGTGGTTGCGGCCGTGGGAGGCGACGTCCCCCGAGGGCAGCGGTCCCGCGCCGAGCTTCCCGCAGATGGTCCGGGGTTTCTCCCGCGAGGCCCGCGCCGGGCGCATGCTGCCGTTCGTGGTCGAACTCGACGGGAACCTCGTCGGGCAGATCACCGTCTCGGGGATCACCTGGGGTTCACTGCGCTCGGCCCACGTCGGGTACTGGATCGACCGCCGCGTCGCCGGTCGCGGAACCATCCCCGTGGCGCTCGCCCTCGTGGCCGACCACTGCTTCGGACCCCTTCGGCTGCACCGCATCGAGGTGAACATCCGGCCCGAGAACGCCGCTTCGCTGCGGGTCGCGGAGAAACTCGCGATGCGTGACGAGGGCCTGCGCAAGGCCTACCTGCACATCGACGGTTCGTGGCGCGACCACCGGACCTTCGCCCTCACCGCGGGTGAGGTCCCCGAGGGCGTCCTGGCCCGGTACGAGGCGTCCCGGGCGCGCTGACGCCGCGGCGACGATCCCCCAGGGGTTCCCCACGAATTCAGCGGCGCGACACACCGTCGCGTTGCGCGGTCTGGCCCGGTGTGCGGCCTACCGTTTCGACCGTGCCCGCCAGCAGCCTGATCTTCCTCGTCATCATCGCCCTGGTGGCGGCCCACGTCCTGCCGGACCAGATCCGCAAGCACCGGCGGACGGCCTCGGCGCGCCAGGCGGACCGGGACTCGGACGCGATGCGCGTCGTCGTGCGCCGCGGTGCGGCACCGGTCGGTCAGGCCCTGGCCGCCGCGGCGGTGAACGCGGCCGTGGCGAGTTCCTCGTCGCGCCCGGTCCTGGGCCGTGGCGCCGGTTCCGTTGCGACGCAGGCCGTTCCCGTCAAGCTTCCGCTGAAGCCGCTGCGGCGCAACAACTCCCGGGTGGTCGCCCGGCGCCGTCGCCTGCTCGGCACGATCGCGGCGCTGACCCTACTCGGGTGGGCGCTCGTCGTGGCCGGCCTCGCGCCGTGGTGGTCCGGTGCCGTGCCCACGCTCGGCCTGCTGCTCGTCGTGGGGGCGCTGGGCCGGCACGGGGCGGCGTCGCCCGCTCCGGTCGCGGTCCCGGCGACGGTGGTCCTGCCGGCCGTGCGCCAGCCCCGCGCGGTCTCGGTGCCCGTCCAGCGCGACGAGCGCCCGTCCCCGCTGGCGGGCGACCGCGGGTGGGAGCCCGTCCCCGTGCCGCTGCCCACGTACCTGCTCAAGGACCGGGCCCGGACGTGGGACCCCGTCTCGCCGGCCGTCGCGGCGGCCCGGCTCCTCGAGGCGGACGTCGAGCAGACCCGGGTGATCGACCTGCGCGAGCACGCCCAGGTCGTCAACCAGTAGCGGTGGTCCGCTGCGGGCGCCAGGGCTGGTAACCTCTTCTTCGTCGCCGCGAGTGATCGGGCGGTGAAGTTCGGTCAGCAGCAAGGGGCTGTGGCGCAGCTGGTAGCGCACCTCGTTCGCAACGAGGGGGTCAGGGGTTCGAATCCCCTCAGCTCCACCCTTCGAGAAGGCCCCCACCGGGAGACCGGTGGGGGCCTTCGTCGTTCCCGCTCCTCGCTGCGTTCGTGCCCGTGTCCAGTGCACGCTCGTGTCTCCTGTGTGAGGGGGTTGCGGCGAACGGGTGATGCGAAGCTACGATGTGGCACGCCGACCAACCCATCCGCAGTGATCCCGGGCACCCGGGGTCGTCCGGACGGAGCAGTTGGCCACCCCCACGCCGCCGTGGGTGACCGAACGGCCACGACGCGGGAGGGTTCCATGGCTGCTGAAGAAGTCCGCCTGCTGCCGACGCAGCGACGACGGACCACCATCCACGACACCGCTCCCGGCCCCTCCGGGTTCCTGCCGCCGCTGGGGCGTCCGCCGCAGGCCGCCCGGACCGTGCGCGCGGGCCGCCGGTCCCCGTGGCAGCGCGAGTACGTCCGGACGATCGTCGTCTCGGACGTCGTCGCCGCCCTCCTGGGGGCGCTGCTCGGCTGGGTCGTCCGCTTCGGGGACGCGGGGCTGGGCTCCACCGGCCCCTCGGCCGCGTGGACGATGGTGCTGCTGCCGCCCGTCTGGGTCGTCTCGATGCTGCTGTTCCGGGCCTACGAGCCCCGCTTCCTGGGGGTGGGGTCCGAGGAGTTCCAGCGGGTCCTGCTGGCCGGCACCACCGTCGTGGCCCTCGTCGGGACCGGATCGTGGGCGTTCCAGCTCGACGTCGCCCGCGGGTTCGTCGTCGTCGCCCTGCCGGCCGCCGGCCTGCTGACCGTGGGGGCGCGACTGGCGGTCCGCCGCTACCTGCACCTGCGCCGGGCGGCGGGGGAGTGCATGCAGTCCACGCTGGTCGCGGGGCACCCGCACGCGGTGGCCTCCCTCGTGCGGCAGGTGCGCCGCAACACCGACCACGGGCTGCGCGTCGACGGCGCCTGCACGCCGGGCGGTGAGGCGTCGGCCGAGCTCGAGGCGCTCGGCGTGCCCGTGCTGGGGACCCTGGAGGAGATCGCCGAGGTCGCCCAGGACCTCGACGTCGACGTGGTGGCCACCCTGACCTGCCCCGAGCTGGACGGCCCGGTGCTGCGCACGCTCGGCTGGGAGCTCGAGGGGACCCGGGCCGACCTCGTCGTCGCCCCGGCGCTGACCGACATCGTGGGGCCGCGGGTGGTCATCCGCCCCGTCTCGGGACTGCCGCTGCTGCACGTCGAGCGCCCCGAGCTGCACGGCATCCGCCACGCCGGCAAGGCGCTGTTCGACCGCGGCAGCGCCCTGGCCGGCCTGCTGCTGCTCTCGCCGCTGTTCCTGCTGGTCGCCGTCCTCATCAAGCTGGACTCGCCCGGGCCGGTCTTCTTCCGCCAGACCCGCGTCGGCCGCGACGGCCGCGAGTTCTCCATGGTGAAGTTCCGCTCGATGGTCGTCGACGCGGAGCGGCTGCTCATCGACCTGCGCAACCAGTCCGAGGGCAACGGCCTGCTGTTCAAGATGCACCAGGACCCCCGGGTCACCCGGGTCGGGGCGCGGCTGCGCCGCTACTCCCTGGACGAGCTGCCGCAGCTGTTCAACGTCGTCGGCGGGTCCATGTCGCTGGTCGGCCCGCGCCCGCCGCTGCCGCGCGAGGTCGCCGAGTACGGTGACGACCTGCGGCGCCGGCTGCTCGTCAAGCCCGGGCTGACGGGCCTGTGGCAGGTGTCGGGGCGCTCGGACCTGGACCTGGAGGAGTCGACGCGCCTGGACCTGCAGTACGTCGAGAACTGGTCCCCGGCCTTCGACGTGATGATCCTGGCGAAGACGGCGCAGGCCGTGTTCGGGGGGCGCGGGGCGTACTGAGCCCCGCGCCACCCCCGGCCGTGCCCGTCACCACCGGTCGGCGGTGACCTCCTTGCCGGTCCAGCCCATGGTGTTGCCCGAGACGGTGATGTCCTTGCCGTTCGGCACGATCATGGCGCCGTAGCGGCTGTTGTCGTCGAAGGTGTTGCCGCGCACGACCAGGCCCGAGACGTTCACGTCCCCGCGGACGTTGAGGGTGTACGAGCCGCCGCCGAGGAAGTTCTTCTCGACGAGCACGTTCTTCAGCGCCCGCTGGCCGGTCTCGGTGCCGATCATGACGGCCGAGTTGAGCGGGTCGCCGCCGCTGGAGGGGTCCAGGGTGTTGTGGCGGATCACGACGTTCGCCCCCGACGTCGTCTGCACCGCGTCGGAGTGCAGGCCGTCCGCGCGGGACATGTCGTGGATCCAGGAGTCCTCGATCGTGACGTTCGTGCCGAACCGGGCGCCGTCGGCGGAGCCGTGGACGTTGACCCGTCGCAGCGTGTAGTTCCCCCAGCCGATCCCGACGTCGGTGCCCGTGGCGTCGATCTCGGAGTCCTCGACGACGAAGCCGGTGACCCCGTCGCCGACGTTCACGGCCAGCTGGCGGCCCGGGGCGTGGCAGACGACCTTGCTGTTGCGCACGGTGACGTTGCTGGCCTTCACCACGAGGCAGCCCTTGATCGTCACGCCGTCGAGCACCGTGCCCGCCGTGGTGATGGTCTGGTCGCCGGTCAGGACGCGGGCCGGGTCCGCGCCGCCGCGCAGGCCGGTGGTGAAGGCGCCCGGGCGGCCGTCGCCGTACTGGGTCCGGACGGCCCGGGTCGGGCGCTGCGAGGTGCCGGTGCTGCCGGAACCCAGGGTGGAGGCCGGGTCGACGACGCGCAGGGTCTTGGCGATGCTGCTGCTCGCCTTGCCGCGGGTCAGCCGGGCCGTGAGGCTGATCCTGCCCGAGTAGCCGCTGAGGTCCGCGGCGGCGGAGGAGACCCAGTCGCCGTCGCTGCCGAGCGTGGCGGTCCCGGTGCCGCTGACGGCCTTGCCGCCGACGAGGAAGCTCACCGTGTCGAAGGGCTGCGGGGAGCGCACCGTGAGGGACACGCTGCTCGCGGGGACCCGGGCGTTGTTCACCGACGTGCCGGCGTAGGCGATCCAGGTGCTGGTGCTCGCCGCGTCGGCCGGCAGGGCCGCGGAGCCGATCACGGCGGCGGTGCCGAGCACGGCCAGGGTGGTGCGCAGGGTGCGTCGGGCAGTGAACACGGTGGTGCCTCCGCGGGGGTGCTGTCTCGAAGAACGTGGTGTCCCTCAAGGCATCGGGTCGCGGACCCCGTCACCGCCATCCTCTGCGCGGGTGAGGCGTCAGGGGGACGGCGGATCGCGTTTCGTCACCCTTCGTGCGTGCTCTGCACCATCGGGGGCGTGATCGTCACCGGGTGTTCCGGGGCGGGGGCCCGTTGCTCCGATCGGAGCCGCCCGTAGGGGCCGACCGTGATGCCGGAGCGGATCACGACGGCGGGCGAACCGGCCACGATGGAGGCCGGGGGCACGTCCTTGGTCACCACGGCCCCCGCCGCGACGATCGACCCGTCACCGATCGTGACGCCGGGCAGGACGATGGCCCCGGCCCCGATGAAGCAGTGCCGGCCGATGCGGGTGTGGGTCTTCTTGGCGCGCGTCATGTCGTGCGCCAGGACGATGGCCTCCAGGGCCACGTAGCTGCGTTCGCCCACGTGGACGCCCTGCGGGTACGTCTTGTCGAACCGGGCCGAGAGGCTGAAGGTCGCGGTGGGGTGGATGTCCATGCCCCACACCCGCGTGTAGACCAGCCGCCGGGCGTCGACCAGCACCTTGCGCACGGCGCGGAACCTGTTGAGCGAAGGGGGCACCGTGACTCCTCGGGTCGGTCTTCAGCGGGCGGCCGGGACGCGCGACGTGGTGTCGCGGTCCCAGGCCACGTCGGCACCGGAGGCGAGCCGGTGCCGGGCGCGCAGCCGCGTCACCAGCCCGACCGCGGCGTAGACGGGGACGGCGGGCCACAGGTCGGGGCGGGCGAGCAGGCGTCGACCGGCCGAGGCGGGCGCGGCGCTGCCCGACCCGGTCGCGGCGGCGTGCTCGGCGACGCTGAACCGGGCGCGGGTCTTGATCGCCAGCAGGGCCGCGAGGGTGCGCGGGGGGTGGACCGTGAAGCGGGTGCCGGGCACGCTGACCCGCTCACCGGGCCGGAAGAGCGAGCGCACGAAGGTGTCGTCGCCCGTGGCCGCGGGGAAGCGCCCGAAGCGTTCCCGGCCCCGGCGGGACAGGGCGTAGACGCCGGAGCCGACGAGGTCGTCCGTGACGTAGGGCAGGGCGGTCCACACCGCGTAGTAGGCCCGCACGGGCCAGGAGGACCGCGAGGTGTCCACGTGCAGCGCCGGGGCGGCGGCCTGCGCGGGCCCGGCCCGCAGGACGTCCAGCACGCGCCGCAGGTCGTCGCCGGCGAGGCTGACGTCGGCGTCGACGTACGCGCGCGGGAACGCCGTCGCGCGCTCGTCGCCGAGGTCGAGGGCGTGGGCCTTGCCGGGGGTGGCGGTCTCGACGACCACGACCCCGTGCGCCCGCGCCCGCTCGGCGGTGTCGTCGGTGCAGGCGTTGGCCACGACGACGACCTCGAGGTCGCCGCGGGAGACGTCGAGCAGCCGCAGGCACCGGTCGATCACCGGGCCCTCGTCGTGCGCCGGGATGACAACGCTGCCCGTGAACGCGGGAGGGGAGGCGCTGGTCACGCGCGCACCGTAGCAGCCGGTCACGCGCTGTAGGTAGAACGCGAGCTCACGGTTCGACGGTCTTAACCCCGGTGGTCGTGCCGCGCGTGGTGTTGGACGCGTCGACCTCCACCTTGCCCCGGGGCGCGATGACCGGGCCGTACCGGGCGGACGTGCCGAAAACGTTGTCGCGCAGCACGATGCCGGAGACTCCGTCGTCGTCGCGGACGTTGACGCTGTAGTTCCCGTCGTCGAGGTAGTTGTCCTCGACGGTCACGTCCGACAGCGTGCCGCCGTCGTTCTCCGCGCCGAGCTGGATCGCGGAGTTCAGCACGTCGCCGGTGGACGTCTGCTTGGGCGTGAGGGTGTTGTGGCGCACGACGATGCCCTTGCCCCCGTTGGACTGCAGGGCGTCGGAGTGGAAACCGTCCTTGCGGACCATGTCGTGGATCCAGCAGTCCTCCACGGTCGTCGCGCTGCCCAGGCGGGGCCCGTCGTTCACCCCGTGGACGTCCACCCGGCGCAGCGTGTACCCGCCCCAGCCGATCGCGACCTGCGTGGAGCCCCCGCCGTCGATCTCGGAGTCCTCCACGACGATCCCCGTGCGGGCCCCCTCGATGGTGATGGCCCGTTCCTTGCCGCTGCAGCGGATGCGCACGTTGCGCACGACGACGTCGTCGGCCTTGATCGACAGGCAGCCGTCCACGTCGAGGTTCTCGACGACCTGGCCGTCCCGGGTCGCCGACAGCGAGCCGGACTCCTGCAGCACCGTGCCCAGCGGCACCCCGGTGGTGTCCGGGCCGGGGAAGCCGAGGGGGATGCCCAGCGCCCGGGCCTGCCGGGCCAGCCGCGCCCGCTGGTCGGCGTGGGGGTCGGCCGGCTCGTCGGCGCCGCCGGTGCACCCGGCGAGCAGCACCAGCACGGCGGCCAGGAGGAACGCCGGCAGGGGAGCGGGTGAGGGGGCGGGGGGAGGAGCGGGCAGGGGGCGTGGCGGGGACGGGCGGAGCGCGGGCACGGTCACCTCTCGATGTGCGTCCGGCGTGCTCGTCGTCGAGGACACCGCTGGCCGGGCGGTCGGAGTCAGCCCGCGGCTGGCTCCCGGTCATCGTAGGCGTCCACGAACGGCCTAGTGGATCCGGGTGTTCGCTACGCACTGCTGATTGTGCAATGCTCTCCGCGTCCAGCGGGGGGAAGAAGGGTGGTGCCCGCACGGGCCACCTCCGACCGGATCGCGTTCGAGGCCGAGGAGACTGCAGTGACGATCGGATCGCTGACCAGGACGTTGCTGCACCGCTGGTACCTCACCGTGGTGGTCCTGGCCCTGGTCGCCTACTTCGCCCGGGGCGCCTGGAACCAGGCCGCACCGCAGTACCAGACCTCCGCGACCTTCCTCGTCACCCCCAGCGTCGCGCTCTCGACGCCGCTGCCGGAGAACGTGCCCGGCACCGAGCCCGGCACCCGGAACCCGTTCGCCCTGTCCGGGGGGGCCAGCACGCTCGCGGCCACCGTCTCGGCGTCGCTGAACACCGACACCGTCCAGGCCGGGTTCATGACCCCGTTCCCCGGGGCCCGGTTCTCCGCCGCCGACGCCTCGGGCACCACGGGCAACCGCACCTACTTCACGGTGAGCGCCGCCACCGACACCCCCGACCAGGGGGCCGCCGTCATCGCCGCCGCCCTGCAGGCCGGCGCCCGGCAGCTGCTGGACGTCCAGCACGCGGTCCAGGCCCCCGACAACGGGCTGTTCGTCATCATCCAGTCGACCCCGACCGACGGTCCGGTGGAGACCTACCCCGACCGCGCCCGCGCCGTCGGCGCCATCGGGCTCGGGGGGCTGGCCGCCGGGGTCGTGCTCGTCGTGGCCCTGGACGCGATCCTCTCCGCCCTCGCCCGCGGCCTGTCCTCGCGCCGCGCCCGGCGCCGCGGCGCCGCGGCGCAGCCGGGCGCGCCGGCCGGGGCCGGCTCGGGCCCGCTGCCGCAGGCCACCCCGGCCCGCGACCTCGACGTGCGCGCCGCCGACGACCAGCGCGCGCAGCGCGACCACGAGCACGCCGGCGGTTCCACCGCACGTCGCCCGTGAGCACGGCGTGAGCCTGTTCACCGCCCTCGCCCGGACCGTCGCCGACCCCACCCGGCACACCCCGCACCGCCCGCGACCGGTGCCCGTGGCCTGGCTGCCGGTCGCCGTCGTCGTGTGCGCCTTCCTCTTCCCCGGCAACTTCGTCGTCCCGGGGCCGCTGAACTCCAACGGCACCCCCGCGCGCCTGTTCTCCCTCGTGTGCCTCGCCCTGGCCGCGCTGACCTTCGTGGGCTCGCGCCGCCGTCGCAGCGACGACGGGGAGCCGCGCTGGTCCCTGGTCGGCGGAGCCGTCGTGCTCTACCTCGCCGCCGCCGTCTGGAGCTACGGCGTCGCGCTCTCGCAGCCGCTGGACGCCGCCCAGAGCGCCGGTGCCCTGCGCTCCCTGGTCGGCGCGCTGGGGATCACCGGAGTCACCTTCTACACGTGGATGCTCGTGCGCGAGCGCAGCGACGTCGACCGGATCGTCGGCTGGATCGTCGTGGGGGCGACCTTCTCGGTCGTCGTGGGCGCGCTGTCGTGGGCCGGGGTCCTCGACTGGGCCTCCCTGGTCCGCTCGACGCCCCTGGTCGAGAACACCCCCACGCTGCGGGCGGTGAGCAGGCTGGAGTTCCTGCGCGCCCGGGGGACCGGCGAGCACCCCCTGGAGTTCTCCCTGGCCACCACGGCGGCGTTGCCGCTGGCCCTGCACCTGGCCCGCCACGGAGCGACCGCCGCCCGCCGCCGCGCGTCCGGGCTGGCCAGCCTGGTCCTCGTGGCCGGTGTGCCGCTGGCCGTCTCGCGCACCGCGATCCTCGGCCTGGCCATCGCGGCCGTCGTGGCCGTCTCGATCTGGCCGGCGGCCCAGAAGGTGGGGGCGCTCGTCGCCGCCGGGGCCGGGGTCCTGCTGCTGTTCGTGCTCGCCCCGGCCCTGGCCGGGTCCCTGCAGCTGATCTTCAGCGAGGCCGGCCAGGACAACAGCGTCACCGGCCGCCTCGACGACTACGTCCTCGTCGAGCAGCTGTTCCGCGAGCACCCCGTCCTCGGCCTCGGCTCCGGGGTCTACCGGCCCGAGACCGGCGGGGTGTACCTGGACAACACCTGGCTCGGCACGCTCATCGGCGGGGGCGCCGTCGGCGTCGTCGTCCTCGCCCTGCTGTTCCTCGTCGCCGGCGCCGTCGCCTGGGACCGCAGCGTGCTGGCCGCCGACGCGGCCGACCGCAGCCTCAACCGCTCCCTGCTGGCCGTCCTCGGGGTCGTGCTCATGGGCGCCTTCACCAGCGACCTGACCTCGTTCCCGCAGCCCACGCTCGTGTTCACCGTCGTGCTCGGCCTGCTCGCCTCGCGGGCCGGTGCGCGCGCCGTCCCCCCGCGACCCCCCGCCCGGAGCTGACACCCGTGACCACCCCCGACGGGGCCCGCCCCCTGACGATCCACCTGCAGCCCAGCCCGGACCGGCCCATGGTGAACCCGTACCTGTCGCTGCTGGTGGGGGCCCTGCGCGAGCAGGGGCACGACGTGGTGCACCTGGGCACCCGGCCGTTCGACGACCGGTCGGTGGTCCACGTCCACTGGCCCGAGATGCCCCTGCACTCACCGCGCACCGGGTACGCCCTCAAACGGCTGGCCAGGACGTACGTGCACGTCCTGCGGGCCCGCCGCGCCCACGTGCCGGTCGTGTGGACGCTGCACAACCTGCGCGCCCACGACGGGTCCCGCCCGCTGCTGCAGCGCCTCCTCTGGCAGACGTTCCCGCGCCTGGTGGACGGGTGGATCTCGCTGTCCGCCACCGGGGTCGCCCAGGTCGAGGACGCCTTCCCCGTCCTCGCCCGCGCACCCCACCGCGTCGTCGCCCACGGCACCTACGAGCCGGTGCTCGGACGTCCCGACCGGGCGGCCGCGCGAGCACGCCTGGGCCTGGACGCCGGGCACGCGGTGCTCGCGGCCGTCGGGCGCATCAAGCCCTACAAGGGGGTCGAGGACCTCGTCGCGGCCGTCGTCGCCTCCCCGGACCCGTCCCTGCGGCTGGTCGTGGCGGGAGGCTGCGACGACCCCGGCCTGCGCCGCACCCTGTCCGAGCTCGCCGACCACCGCGTCACGCTGCTGCTGCAGGAACTGCCCCAGGAGGGGGTGGACGACGTCCTGGCCGCCGCGGACCTGACGGTCCTGCCGTTCCGCTCCGTCTTCAACTCCGGGTCGGTGCTGCTGTGCCTGTCGGCCGGCCGGCCCGTCCTGGCCCGGCGCACCGCCGTCTTCGAGGAACTGGGCGCCGAGGTCGGTCCCGGGTGGCTGCGGACGTTCGAGGGTCCGCTGACCCCCGAGGTGCTGCACGCCGCGCTGGAGGCCAGGCCCCGGCGGGGCGGGCCGGACCTGACCCGCCACCGGTGGGAGACCGTCGCGCGCGACCACGCGGACTTCGCGACCGGGCTCCTGGCCCGCCGCCGGGCTCAGCCCCAGGCGCGGAGCCTGTCCACGACCAGTTCGGAGCGGGCCCGGTAGGACGCCGCGGCCGCGGTCGTCGTGCGCACCGGCCCGGCCAGGGCCGCCCGGGCGGCCCGCCCCAGGACGGACGCCTCGACGTCGGCCGAGTCCCAGCACGCCTCCGACAGCCCGACCTCGTGGCAGAAGTTCCGCACCTTGCGGTCGTAGGAGATCGCCAGGACGGGGATCTGGAGGCCGACGGCCATGATGACGCTGTGCAGGCGCATGCCGACCACCAGGCGGGCCCCCCGCAGCAGGTCCCGCAGGGCGTCCACCGTGGGCACGTCGCGGTGCACCGTGAACCGGTGGCCGTTGCGGGCCCGGTGCGCCAGTTCCAGCGAGGCGACGTAGTCGTCGTCCACGGGCTGGAACTGCCCGGGCAGGCTGCGGAAGGGCACGAGCTCCACCCGGGCGCCGTCGTCGACGAGGCCGTCGAGCACCTCGGCCAGCGTCCGCAGGGCGTGCTCGTGCGCGGCGCTCGCCGCCGCGTCGCCCCGGTCGGCCAGACCGCGCACCGAGACCAGGACCCTCGGGGCCGCCGGGTCGGCGAGGGAACCGCCGTCGTCGGGGGTGAAGACGCGCAGCGCCAGGTCGGGCGCGGTCTCGACCGGCACCTGCAGGTCGAGCGCCCGCAGCCGCTCCGTGGAGGGCACGTCCCGGGTGACGACGAAGCTCGTCCCGTCCAGCGCCCGGCGCAGCGCGTCCTCGGAACTCCTCTTCCACAGGTCGCCGACGCTGACGCCCACGACGGCCGTCCGGCGCCCCAGCCGCTGGGCCCAGCGCAGGGGTTTCAGCCACCGGCCCACGACCTCCTGGGTGGGGGAGTCCCGCAGGAGGTCGCCCCCGCCGAGGAGGAAACCGTCCCGCGACCGCAGGGTCTCGACGAGGCGCAGACCCTCCGCCGCGGGCCGTGCGCTGGGCAGCCGGGAGCTGCGCGGGGCGGCGGGACGGAAGTAGGCGGTGTCGATGCCGAAGTCCCGGCGGGTCCCCCGCGGGTCGGCGGTCAGGGCCAGCGTCCGCTCACCCGGCCGCGCCGCGTCCAGGGCGTCGCACAACCCGGCGAGGATGGCCTCGTCGCCGAGGTTGTGGTGTCCGAAGAACCCGCAGACGGTCGTTCCCGGTGTCGTCACCGTCGGTTCTCCAGAGGTCGTGCGCGGCGGGGGGACGAGAGCGTGCGGTAGAGGTCGACGTGCCGTCGGGCGGTCACGTCGGTGCCGCGCTGCGCGGAGTAGCGCGACAGTTCCGCACGCTGCTGCGCCAGGGGTTCGGCGGTGGTGGCCAGGACGGCGGCCGCGACGGCGCGCGGGTCGTCGCCGGCGAAGGTGCGCACCGCCGACGGGCAGGCCTCGACGAGGTCGCCGACGGCGTCGCCGGCGCGCACCACCAGCGGCACGCCCACCGCGGCCACGGTCGCGATGGAACCGGACGCGGCGATCCTCTCGTAGGGGGCCAGGGCCACCCGGGCGCGGCGCAGGACGCGCAGCATGCTGTCGTCGTCCAGGTACCCGGTCACGCTCACCCGGTCCTCGACCCCGAGCTCGGCGGCGGTGCGCAGGACGTCGTGCAGGTACTGCCGGGCCCGCCCGTCGGCGCTGCCGGCCAGGACGAGGCGGAAACCGGGCAGGTGGGCCAGCGCCTCGACGGCGAGGTGCTGGGCCTTGCGGCGGTGGATGAAACCCGCCACGACGATCGTCGCGTCGTCGGTGCGCTCGTCGTCGACCCGCTCGCGCGCCACGTCCTCCACGTAGTGCGGCACGACGGCGCTGCGTCGCGGCCGCGTCCACGCGCACTTGTCCTGCTCGGCTGCGGTGCAGGTCAGGACGAGGGAGGCCGACCCCAGCAGCGCGCGGGCGGTGGCGTCGGCCGCGGCGGCGCGCAGCCGGGCGCGGCCCGAGCGCGGACGCGCGGCGAGCACCTCGCGGCGCGGGGTGTGGAAGTCGTGGGCGGTCACCACCACGGGACGGCCGAGCAGGGCCAGCCGCAGGGTGAGCACGACCGGCAACTGACGGACGGCCGACCCGAAGTACCGGTCGGTGAACTGCAGGTGCACCACGTCGGCCCGTCGTGCCCGCCGCGCCGCGCGCACCGCGCTCGCGACCGATCCGCGGCGGACGACCTCGGTGGACGTCCCGGTGCCGGCGGCCCGCAGCGCCGCGTCCAGGACCCCCGCGTAGCGGTTGAGGCCGTGACGGGGGTCGTCGGCCACGACCAGCGCGGTGCGCGGGGGGCGCTGGTCGGCCGTCGCCGTCGGTCCGGGGGACCGGACCGGGGTCGGCGCCGCGGTCCCCGCGGTCCGCACGTCGATCTCCACGGCAGTCGACTCCCTCCGGTGGTCTGCGAGCGTTGAGCAGTGGCGGACCTCGCTGATCGCCGACGGTGCGCAGGCTACACGACTGGTCACTGGCCGACTTCGATCGCACACGTTGAGTGTCCGAATCGGGCGACCGGGTGATGTGCGGCCGGTCCCGGCCACTAGGGTCCGCGGTGCTCGCCCTGCCCACCCGACCGTCGGAGGAATCCCCGTGCTGGCCTTCATCACCTCGCTGCGGCACCCGCGGAACTCGGCCGACTACTCGCGGGTCGAGCACCTCCTGCGCCGGACGCTGCGCTCGGTCTGCCGCCAGGACCACGACGAGTTCGCGGTCGTGGTGGCCTGCAACGAGATCCCCGCAGGACGGTTCGACCCGCGCGTGGAGTTCGTCCGGGTCGACTTCCCCCCGCCGGTCGACACGCCCGGCCCGATGACCGGCAGGGACGCCGTGCTGCGCGACAAGGGGACGAAGCTCGCGGTGGCGCTCCTGGCCGCGCAACGCCACCGTCCGGACCACGTGATGAAGGTGGACGCCGACGACTTCGTCAGCAGGCGCCTCGCGGGGTGGTCGGCGGACCGCCCGACCGAGGCCGGGTGGTACGTCGAGCACGGCTACGTCCTGTCCGACCGCACCGGGTTGATCACGGCGGTGGACGGGTTCAACGAGCGGTGCGGGACCTCGGAGATCCTCGCCAACCGGGCGTTCGGCCTGCCCGCCGACCTCCCGGCGCCCTCGGCGGGCCAGGACGAGCTCACCGCGCGGCTCGGGACCTTCCTGGTCCGCGACCTGCTCGGCTCCCACCGCGCGAGCGTCGCTCACTCCGCGGCGCGCGGAGAACCCCTGCGGGCCCTGCCCTTCCCCGGCGCCGTCTACACGGTCGGGACGGGGGAGAACCACTCCGGCCTGTCGAGGGTGCCGCGCGGGCGTCCCGTCTCGGGTCGGCAGGTGGCCGAGTTCGGGCTGGAGGGGACCGGGGGCGCCAGGGCCTGGGTCCACTTCGCCGGCCAGGTCGGACGCTCGGTGCGCCGCCGGGTGGTCAGGGCCGGCTGACCGGGGCGTCCGGGACGACCAGCTCGTCCACCGCGTCGGCGGCCGGGGGCCGGCGCGGGGTGCGCCGCACCCGCGACAGGATGCGCGCCGCGTCGCCGCGGAACTCCTCGACCGCGGGGCGGGCGAGCACCAGCAGGGCCAGCGGGTAGGTGAGCGCGGCGACCACGACGGCCAGCAGCAGCCGCAGCCACTGGGCCAGGTCCGCGCACAGCCACAGCTGCCCGGCGACGAGCGCACCCATCACCGCCGAGGCCAGCAGGACCCGGCAGGGCAGCACGACGGTCCGGTACGGCGTGCCGGCCACCCGGTGCAGCAGGACCTGCCGCGCGGGCAGGGTCAGCAGGGTGCGGCCCAGCAGGCCCCACGCGAGCACCACCAGCCCGTAGCGGGCCAGGACCACCACGATCGCGAGGTGGGCCACGACGGTGGCGGCGACGAGCACCACCTCCGGCCGCAGCCGGTCCACCGCGATGAACACCTGGCGGTCGAAGTAGCCGAAGGTGCTGAACGCCGCGGTGAGGGCGGTGATCTGGGCGACGGTCGCCGTGGTCGCCCACTGCTGGCCGAGCAGGAAGGGCACGAGGTCGGGGCTCGCCGCCGCCATGAACAGCAGGGCGGGGAACATCACCAGCCCGGCCGCGGTCATGCTCGTCCGGTAGGCGCGGTGCAGCCGGTCGCGGTCGTTCTGCAGGCGGCTGAACGTCGACAGCGTCACCGAGCTGATCACGGAGGACCCGGTCTCGGTCACGATCCGCATGAGGCGCGTGGCCACCGACCAGTACCCCAGCGTCGTCGACCCCCCGACGCCGGCCAGGGTGAACTCCTCACCGCGGTTCTGCACCTGCCGCATGAGGTCGATCGTCAGGAGCTTGGACCCGAAGGCGAGCATCGAGCGCGCGGTCGTCCAGCGCGGCAGGACGCGGGGGAGCCACTGCACGGACGTCCACAGGATGACGATGCCGACGACGCCGCGCACGAGGTTCTGCGCGACCAGGGCCCAGACGCCGGCGCCCAGGAGGGCCAGGACGATGGCGACCACCGAGCCGACCAGGGTGGCGACCGTCCCGCGCACCGCGAGCGTCTTGAACCGCAGGTCGCGCCGCAGGAGCGCGGTGGGCACGCTGTTGACGCCCGTCAGCACGATGCCGATGCTCAGGACCTGCAGGACGGGGGCCAGGTCGGGCTCGCCGAACCAGCCCGACACGGGGACCGACAGCAGCACGAGCACGCCGGCCAGCACGACGGCCAGCACGACGCTGGTCCAGAACGCGGTGCTGCGGCTGTGCTCGTCCAGCTCCTCCTGGCGGATGAGGAAGCTCGCCATCCCGGAGTCGCTGAGCAGCTGCAGCACGGCGATGACCGACATCGCGAGGGCCACCAGCCCGAACTCCGACGGCTGCAGCTGCCGGCTGATGACGATGAAGGCGAGCGCCGTGGTGGCGCGCACGGCCCACATCTGCACCGCGTTCCACGCGACGCCGGAGGCCGTGGCGGACCTCAGGGACGGGCCAGGGCTCACCGGTGCGCCTCGTCTGCTCGGTGCGTGGACATCGGTGGGGCCTCCTCGGACGGTGGTGCGGCGCGCACTCGCGCGGGTGCTGAGAGTGAGCGCTGTGGCGGCGTGAACTTACCGTGCGTGGCTGAGAGGTCTCAACGAGTCGCGGTCCTGCTCCGTCCGGACGACGCCTCAGGCGGTTCCGGACGCCACGTCGGCCAGGTACCCCTCGCGCGCGGCGCGGGGGTCGTCCGGCGGGAGGACCACCTGCGCCGGGGGGCGAGGAGGACCGACCCGCAGGCGCCGGGCGGTCTCGGCGGCCAGGGTGGCCAGGCTCGCGACCCCCGAGCCGGCGGTGCTCTGGTAGACGACGGCACCGTTGCGGCGGGCGGACACCAGCCGGTGGGGGGGCAGCGCGGCGGTCCACAGGGTCCCCGCGGCGCGCCACTGGTCCCCGCCCCGGCCCGCGGACAGCCGCCGCAGGACCACGGGGGGCACGGGGGCGGCCAGGACCTGCCGCGCGCGGGCCAGGGCCAGCGCGACCGCGAGCCCGGTGCCGGCGGCGCGGGCGCGCGCGACCAGCTCGTCCCAGCCGGCGTCGTCGCAGGCGGCCGCGGCCAGGCGCAGGTCGTGGGACCACAGCAACCGCCAGGCCCCGGACAGGCAGGCGTGCAGCGCGAGGTGGTGCAGCTGGTCGGTGGCGTCGAACAGCGGTGCGCGGGTGCCGAGCAGGACGTCGCTGCGCACGCGCCCGAGCATGGCGTCCACGTCGAGCGTGAAGCGGGTGCGCCGGTGGGGGCGGTTGACCAGGTGCCAGTGCAGGTCCAGGAAGGTGCCGTGGGGCAGGGCCACGGCGATCTCGCCGGCGCGGGCGGCGCGGATGCCGGCCCAGTCGGGGTCCATGGGGCGGGCGCCGGCGGCCTCGAGGCGGCCCAGGGCCTCGCCGAAGGAGGCCGGTGAGACGACGACGTCGAGGTCGTGGAACTCCCGGGGGGTGCGCCCGTACAGGGTGCGGGCCACGGCCGGCCCCTTCACGACGGCCCACGCCAGGCCCCGCAGGGCGGTCTCGACGGTGCGCAGGTCCAGCTGGACCGGCAGCTGCCGGGCGCTCTGGGCCACGAGGGCGGGCCGGGTGCCGGCCCGCAGCGGGGCCAGGGCGGCGGCGTCGGGCGCGGTCCGCAGCAGGTGGTCGACGGTGGGCCCGACGCGGTGCAGGTGCACGACGCGGCCCAGCGCCTCGGGGGTCACGCCGCGGGGGGAGGCCTGCTCGCCGCGCAGCAGCGAGCGCACGAAGGTCCCCGCCGCGCGGTGGGCGCGGCGGGGACCTCCGGGCGTGCCGCGGTCCAGGGCGGGGCTCAGTTGATGCCGGTCTCGCACCCGCAGGAGACCGTGTAGACGGACTTGCCGTTGAGGAAGTCCCCGTCGCTCTTGGCGCCGAACTGCTTGCCGGTCTGCAGGGTGAGGTCGGCCAGCGAGCCGAGCGTCGTGAGGGTGGGGGCCACGTAGGGCTGGGTCACGGGGGTTCCTCCTCGGGATCGGGTCAGGAGACGGTGTAGAGCGGGGTGGCGGTGTCGTCCTCGCAGAAGAAGTCGCCGTCGCTGCGGGTGCCGAACTTCTTGTTCCGCAGGGTCAGCTCGGCCAGCGAGCCGAGCGTGGTCAGGCGAGGAGCGGAGTACTGCTCGGCCACGGGGACCTCCAGGGCGTCGGCGTCGTCGTTCGGCGGTGCGGCGGTGCGGCGGTGCATCGGGCCGGGAGTCACGCCCGGTGCTCGTGAGGTTACTGCACTGTCACGCTCTCTGCGTACTGTCCGTAGAAGTCACCTGGACGGTGTGTAGGAGCAGGGCGGGTGCCGGGGGGACGGCCCGCTGCGCCGGAGCGGGAGCCGGTGCCGTGGCCGCAGGAGCGGCCTGCTTCCCTTGCCCCCATGAGCACCGCCCCGGTCGCCTACGGACTGGCCCTGCCGGACCTCGCCGGCGCCGCCCGGCTGCTGCACCCCGCGCGCGGCGGGGAGACGACGTGGAGCGTGCGGCGGGTGGCGCTCGAGCGCGTCCCGCCA
The DNA here is from genome assembly GCF_003002055.1 of Kineococcus rhizosphaerae. Lineage (NCBI taxonomy): Bacteria > Bacillati > Actinomycetota > Actinomycetes > Kineosporiales > Kineosporiaceae > Kineococcus > Kineococcus rhizosphaerae. The sequence continues at coordinate 134,625 of NZ_PVZF01000009.1, read as the reverse complement.
CCGGTGCGCACGGTCGTGGGGCCCGACCGGGCCGTCCTGCCGATGGGGGAGGGGAACGTGGAGGTCGACCGCCTCGGCGCGACCACCACGTTCACGGCCTGCCCCCCGCCGGACGACGCGGCCGTCGTCCACCCCTACCTGGCGGCCACGGCCGCCACCGTCGCCTGGTGGCAGGGCCGGGTGGCCCTGCACGCCGGGGCCGTCGTGGTCGGCGGGCGGGTCTGGGCGGTGCTGGGGGACCGCGGCGCGGGCAAGAGCACGGCCATGTACTCCCTCGTGCGCGCCGGGCTGGACCTCGTGGCCGACGACGTCCTCGTGCTCGACGGGCTGCGGGTGCTGCCGGGGCCGCGCTGCGTGGACCTGCGCCGCGAGAGCGCCGAGCACTACGGCGCCGGCCAGGACATCGGGGTCGTCGGGCGCCGGCGGCGCTGGCGGGTCGAGGTCCCGGTCCGGCTGCCCCCGGGGGACCTGGAGCTGGCGGGCCTGGTCCACCTCGGCTGGGCCGACGCCCCGGCCGTGCAGGACGTGCCGCTGCCGCAGCGGTGGCCGGCCCTCACCCACGCCCTGGCCCTGCGCCTGCCCCCGGCCGACGAGCGCGCTCCGCTGCGCCTGCTCAGCCTGCCGACGGTGCGCCTGTTGCGGCCCCGGCGCCTGGAGGTCGCCGACGACGCCGCGCGGTTGCTGGCCGGGCACCTGCTGGCCCTCGGCGAGCGCGGCTCCCCGGTCCGCCGGGACGGCTGAGCCCGCGCCGCGACCGTGCGGCGAACCGGCGCGGGACCTCAGCGCGCGGCCGGGCCCTCCTGCGCCAGCCACGCGTGCTGCAGCAGGGTGACCGAGTGCAGGTCGGGGTCCGGGCCGGCCCACTCCGCGCGCAGCGCCTCCGGGTCGACCAGGTCCGCGTCGACGCCCACCCCGGTCCAGCGCTGCGCGAAGGACGCGGCCGTCGCGGTCCAGAAGGCGCCGTTGAAGCCGGCCTTGCTCTCGCGCTCGCACAGCGCGCGCGGCAGCAGGTCCCCGACGTGGCGCAGCAGCTCCCCGGCCCGCCCGCGGGGCCCGGCCCACCCGAAGGCGACCGCCGCCGCGCGCAGCGTGGCGGGGCGGGAGAAGGGGTGGCTGACGTGGACGTCGTGGGCGGCGGCCATGCGTTCCTTGGCGGCCCCGGCCACGTGCAGGACCCGGCTGGGCCACAGCCACCGGCGCGCCGCCCGGTCCCAGCGCAGCGGTTCGGAGGCCGTGTGCCGGGCCACGGCCGCCCGCAGCCGGCGCGCCGTGTCCGGGCGCAGCCACCCGAAGTCCAGCGGCAGGTGCCGCCCGGCCCGCCGGGCCCGCAGCGGGGCCGGGGCCAGCGCCGAGAACGCCGCCCGCGGCAGGGCCCGTGGGCTCAGCGGTGCGCGCCGGGCCAGCAGCCGCACCACCGGGTAGCGCGAGACCTGCGAGAACAGCTCGTCGCCGCCGATGCCGGTCAGCACCGACCCCCCGCGCGCGGCGGCGAAGACGGGTTCGTGCAGGTGGCCGTTGAACGGCGGCAGCACGCCGTCGCGCCGCAGGACGGTGCGGGCGAAGGGACCCAGGACGTCCATCTCGTCGTGCCAGGCCGGTCGTTGCCACTCGCGCAGGCCCAGGTGGCGCACGACGAGCTCGGCCCACTCGTCCTCGTGGGAGTCCGGCACGTGCGGGAAGCGGTGCGTGTAGGGGACCGGGTCGGGCAGGCCCTCGCGGCGGGCCACCGAGGTCGCCACGGCCAGGACCGTCGAGGAGTCCCGGCCGCCGGAGAAGCTCACGACGCACGGGGCCCGCCGCAGCGCGGGGAGCACGGCCTCCTCCAGCGCGGCGCGCAGCGTCAGCTCCGAGTCCGGCGCCAGTGGCCGCACCCCCGGCTGGGCGCCGATCGGCATGCCCCACACCGTCTCCAGCGGGCCCAGCCGGTCCGGGGGGACGTGCGGGGACGGGGGGACGTGCGGGGACGGGGCCGGGCTCACCCGCGCGCCGGCACGCGGGTGAGCTCGCGGTAGGTCGCGCTCTCGTCCTCGTCGTGGCCGTCGAGCCAGGCGTGCGCGGCGAACCCGTCGCTCACCGACGCCGCGACGACGACCTCGCGCGGCTGCCCGTGCGCGAGCAGCCAGGCCTGCACGACGAGGCAGCGCTGCAGGCACGTCGCCCCGCGCCGGCGCAGCACGGCCTCCACGGCCTCCAGGCCGGTGCCGGGCAGGTCCGGGGGCGGGACGACCCGGGTGCGCAGACCGTCGGTGGGCAGCTCCCGGCGCACGGCCCGCAGCGAGCGGTCCGCCCAGCGGGCCGCGCTCAGCCCGCCGTGCCGGACCAGCCCCAGGCGGCGGCGCAGGCGGCGCACCGCCCGCCGCCGCAGACGGCGCAGGGAGGTCGCGGGCCGCACCTCACACCGTCCGCAGCAGCGGCGTGCAGGCGTCGAGGAAGGCGTCGAGGTCGGCTGCGGCCCGGTCCCCGGGGACGTCGTAGGTGCGCCGCAGGACCTCCAGCAGGTCCGCGCGCGTGGTGCCCTCCACGAGCAGCGGCCACAGGGCGACTCCCGCGCCGGAGACCGCGTGGTAGGTCGAGGTGGTCGTGTCGAGGACCACGATCTGGTCGTCGACCTCGTTCCACGCCAGTTCCTCGGACCGCACCGCGACCTGCTGCGCCTCGTTCACGGGCACAGCGTAAGGGCACGAACACGCTGCGACACGGCTCACCGGTGGGCCGCGTGCCGGCCGGTGGGGGCCCTGCCCGCGCGCGCCGTCCCCTCGTCGAGGTAGGCCTGCGCCTGCAGGGTGTACAGCTCGGCGTACAGGCCGCCCCGCGCCAGCAGCTCCTCGTGGGTCCCGGTGTCGTCGACCCGGCCCTCGCGCAGGACGACGATGCGGTCGGCCTCGCGCACGCTGGAGAACCGGTGGGACACCAGCACGACCGTCCGCCCGCTCATCAGCTCGCGGATCCCCGCGAAGAGCTCGGCCTCGGCGCGCGCGTCCAGCGCCGCCGTCGGCTCGTCGAGGATCACCAGGCCCGCCCCCCGGTAGAACGCGCGGGCCAGGGCCACCCGTTGCCACTGCCCCAGCGACAGGTCCACCCCGCCGGCCAGTTCGGCGCTCAGCAGGGTGCGGTACCCCCCCGGGAGCCTGCGCAGCAGCGCGTCCGCCCCCGCCTGGACCGCCGCGGCCGGCACCGCGCCCGCCTCGTCGGGCCGGTCCGGGCGTCCCACCGCGATGTTGTCGTGCGCGGAGAACTGCCACTGCACGAAGTCCTGGAACACGACCGCGACGTGCTCGCGCACCGCGGCGGGGTCCAGCGCGGCGACGTCCGTCCCGTTCCAGCGGATCGTCCCCTCGCCCGGGGGCAGCAACCCGGCGAGCAGCTTGGACAGGGTCGTCTTGCCCGACCCGTTCTCGCCCACCAGCGCCACCACCTCGCCCCGGCGGACCCGCAGCGACACCCCGCTCAGCGCCGGTCCCGCGCTCTGCGGGTAGCGGTACCCGACGCCGTCCACCTCGAGCTCGACGAGCGGCTCGAGCGCCGCCGGCCCCTGCGCGCCCCGTCCGGCCGGGGTGCCCAGCCGCAGGAACCCGCGCAGGTCGTCCAGGAACAGGCCGGCCTCCAGCACGGTGCCGACACCGCCGGCCAGCGACTGCAGCCGCGAGGCCAGCAGCGGGGCGGCCGCCCCGGCCGCCCCGGCGTCGGCCAGCGACAGGCGCCCGGAGTCCACCAGCCACAGCAGGACGGCGACCGTGCCGACCACGCTGGCGGCCGTCAGGACCTGCGAGAGCAGGGACAACCGCATGCGCCGGCCCACGTGCCGCGTCAGCGCGTCCTCGTACTCCTGCAGCAGGCGCTCGTACCGCGCACCCAGCGGCGCCGCCAGGCCGTAGGCGCGGACCTCCTTGGCCTCGCGCCGCCCGGTCAGCGCCGAGCGCAGGTAGCTGCGCACCCGGTACGGCCCCGACTGCGCGACCGCGAAGTCGAACTCCAGCCGCCCCCCGCGGCGCGAGACCAGGAACACCGGGACCCCGGCGAGCAGGAGCAGCGGCAGCAGCAGGGGGTCGATGGCCCACAGCGCCACGACCAGGCCGACCGCGCCGACCGCGCCCCCCAGGATCGACACCAGTCCCTGGGCCACCCCCACCGGCCGGGACACGGCGTTGGTCGAGACCCGTTGCAGGCGGTCGTAGAACTCCGGGTCGTCGAAGCGGTCCAGGGGGACGGTCGTGGTCGTGTCCACCACGCGGCGCCACACCGCCCGCTGCACGGCCTCGGACAGCAGGCGCATGCGCTGACCGCGGACCGCACCGGCCAGCCCCGCCACGACGCTCAGACCCCCCAGGGCCAGCAGCGGGCCCCCGACCAGCGGCAGCAGGTCACCGCCGGTGCCGGCACCAGCACCACCGGCACCGCCGGAGAACACCCGGGTCAGGGCCTCGCGCCCCACCAGGACCTGCACCCCCAGCAGCAGCGCGCCGAGCAGCTGCACGCCGAACACCAGGACGAGGTCGCGGCGCCGGGCGCTCCAGCACAGCCGCAGGGCCTCCACCACGAGGGCGGGCAGGGACCGCAGCCGGCGGCGGCGCGCGCGGCGCTCGCGGGCGATGCTCAGGCCGTCGACGCGGGCCGGCGGGGCGGGGCGGGGCGCGTCGTGCGCGTCGGCGGCGGTGCCGGCGGGTGCGGTGCTCACGGGTCGTCCTGGGTCCGGGGCGGTCTCAGCGGTACTTCACGGCGGCGGCGGCGCGCCCGTAGCGCATGTAGAACGCCCCGACGACGTACGCGGCCCGGGCGCGGGCCCCGTACAGCTCCCGGGCCCGCACCGCGCGCGCCAGCGACCCCAGGGGCGGGGCGAAGGCCTTGAGCGTCAGGGCGCCGGGCGGGTCCTCCCCGCCGCGGACCCGCAGCTGCCGCCCGAGCTGCACCCGGCACAGCTTGCGCCACGCCTCGGCGTAGGACTCCCGGGCCGGGTGGGCCACCACGGCGTCCTCGACGTAGGTGAGCCGGTACCCGGCGGCGATCGCCCGCCCGCACCACTCCGCGTCCCCGCCCGAGGGCAGCGCGTCGGCGAAGGGGCCGACGGCGTCGAAGACCTCCCGGCGCACCACGACGTTGGCGGTCACGGCGAAGCCGCGCGGCACGGTGCGGTCCTGCCGGAAGGCGTTGACGACCTCGAAGGCCTCGACGGGGTGGGGACGGGCGGGGTCGCGCGGGTAGACCCTGACCCGGCCGGCGACGATGTCGGCCCCCGAGCCCAGCGCCCGCACGGCGCTGGACAGCCACGAGGGGTCCGGCAGCGTGTCGGAGTCGGTGAAGGCCAGGACGTCGCCGCGGGCCTGGCGGACCGCGGTGTTGCGCGCGGCGTAGGAGCCGGGGCGGGTCTCGACGACGACGCTGACGCGCGGGTCGAGGTCGGCCAGGTCCAGGCGCGGCGCGGCGGAGCCGTTGTCGGCGACGATGACCCGGAACCGGTCGGCCGGGTGGTCCTGGGTCAGCAGGGCCTGCACGCACCCCACCAGCCGCGGGTCGTCCTTGACGGGGACGACCACGTCGACGAAGGGCGCCGGCGTGGCGGGCTCTCGCGTCGTGCTCGTGGTGCGCGGCGCCGACTCGGGCGTCGACATGTGTCTCCCTCCGTCGGCGGCGGTGCGCGCATCGTCGCACACCGGTTGCGCTCCGTCATCGAGGCGACGACCTCACCCGCTCCGGTCACCGCCAGTGTTCGTCCCCCTACACTCCCGGCATGACCGTCACCCGATCGGATGCGGCCCTCGTCCACCGCCTCGGCACCGCCTGGCAGGACGCCGTGACCGCGGCGCTCGGCTCCGAGCGCGCCGCGCTGCTGGACTTCCCCGGCCACAAGAACGTCGGGGACTCCCTCATCTGGCTCGGTGAACGCGCCCTGCTGGCCCGGGCCGGCGTCGGCGTCGACTACGCCTGCGAGCACCACTCCCTCGTCCCGGCCGCCCTGCGCGCCCGCAACGGCTCCCGGCCCCTGATGCTGCACGGCGGCGGGAACTTCGGCGACGTGTGGCCCGACTACCAGCGCTTCCGCGAGGACGTCGCCCGCCGGTTCCCCCGGCAGCGCATCGTGCAGCTGCCGCAGTCGATCTGGTACTCCGACTCCGCCGCCGGTGACGACACCGGATCCGACGGCTCCCGGGCCCTGCGCGCCCACCCCGACCTGCACCTCATGGTCCGCGACCGGCGCTCGCTGGACGAGGCGCGGCGCAGGTTCCCCGACGCCGCGGTCGGCCTCGTGCCCGACGCGGCCTTCGGGCTGGGACCGCTGGAGCGGACGGCGCCCGCCGAGGTGGACGTCCTGTGCCTCATGCGCGACGACCGCGAGGGGGTCGGGCACGCCGCGACGTTCCGCGCCGCGGGGCTGCCCGTGACCGACTGGGGCAGGCACGCGTTCGACCACCGGGCCTGGCGGCTCAAGCGCCGCACGATCGGTGCCGTCCGCCGGGTGGAGACGGCCGCCACGTCCCGGCTGACCCAGCCGGTCCTGCGCGCCACCTACGACGCGATGGCCCGCCAGAACCTGCAGGCGGGGGTGCGCACCTTCAGCCGCGCCCGGGTGATCGTCACCGACCGCCTGCACGGGCACGTCCTGTGCCTGCTGCTGGGGATCCCGCACGTGGTGCTGGACAACTCCTACGGCAAGATCGCCGACTTCCGCGAGGCGTGGACGTCCGAGAGCGTCCTGACCCGCACCGCCTCGGGCGCCGACGAGGCGGTCGACGCCGCGCGCGAGCTGCTGCGGGAGTTCGGCGGCGCCGAGCAGGTCCGGGCCGCCGGGTGAGCGCGCAGGCCGACACCGCCGGGACCGCGCGGGGCACCCGCGCACACCTCGCGGTCGACGTGGCGGTCGCCTCCGCCCACACCCGCGGCTGGCCCCAGCGCCACGCCGCCGGGCTCGTCCCGGACCGCTTCCCCTACGGCCTGGACCGGCTGGCCGCGCACGACCTCGCGCCGCGCCTGCTCGACGTCGGCGTCCCGCGCCCGCTGGAGCGCCTGTCCGGCAAGCTGTTCGACGGCCTGCGCTTCGCCGGCCCGTCCTGGCGCGGGACGGACCCGCTGCTGACGTGGGAGGAGCGCCTGGGCGTCCCCGCCCTGGCCGCGGCGGGCCGCTCCCGCCCGGTGGTCTCCGGCGTCGTCTGGGCGACCGACGGGGGATCGGCTGCGGCGCAGGCGATCACGCGACGCTACCTGCCCCGGGCGGGACGGCTGTTCGTGCTGTCCTCGGCCCAGCTGCCGGTGCTGGAGCGCTGGGGCCTGCGGGCCCCGCAGGTCCGGCTCGTGCCGCAGGGCGTCGACACCGACTTCTGGACCGAGCGCGACGAGCCGCCCGCGGGGCAGCTGGTGGCCTCGGTCGGCAACGACCGGCACCGCGACTACGCGACGCTGGCCGCCGCCTGGCCGCGCGTCCTGCGCACGGCCCCGGCCGCCGAGCTGACCGCCGCCACCAGCCGGCCGCTGCCGGCGGGCCCGCGCAGCCGCACCGTCCAGCTCGACCACGTCGCGCTGCGCGAGCAGGTGTACCGGCGGGCCCGCGTCGTCGTGGTGCCGCTCGTGCCGAACGTGCACTGCTCGGGCCTGACGGCCTCGCTGGAGGCCATGGCCTGCGGCGTGCCCGTCGTGGTCAGCGCCACCCCCGGCATGGCCGACTACGTCGCCGACGGCGAGACGGGCCTGCTCGTGCCGCCCGGGGACGCCGGCGCGCTCGCCGCGGCCGTCACGCAGCTGCTGGCCGACCCCGACCGCGCCGCGGCGATGGGACGCGCCGCCGCGCGCCGGGTGCGCGAACGGTTCTCGACCGCGCGGATGGCCGCCGACCTGGCCCGCCTGGTCCGGGAGGCGGCGTGAGCGGCCGGCCTCTGGTGACCGTGCTGTCCAGCACCGCCTTCGAGGGGCACCGCCTCTACGAGCAGCGGCTGGCGGCGGAGCTGTCGCGCACGCACGACGTGCTCTTCGTCCAGCCCCCCACGGCCGTCTGGACCCGCGCCGACGGCCTGCGGTTGCGCCGGCCCCCCGTGCCCGCCCCGGACGGCGTGCGCGTCGTGACGCCGTGGGTGCCGCCCGCCAGCCGCCGCCGCGGCCTGCACCACCTCAACGCCCCGATCGTGGCCGCGACGGTCCTGGCCGCGGTGCTGCGCGAGCGCCGTCGCCCCCTGGCCTTCGCCTCGGCGCAGAACGTGGGCCGGCCGCTGCAGGCGCTCGCGCGCGTCCTGGGGGCCCGGACCGCGTTCCTCGTCAAGGACGACTACGTCGCCGGGGCCGGGCTGGTGGGGGTCCCCGCCGAGCGGCTGCGCCGCGGGCGCGAGCGCAGCCTCGCCCTGGCCGACGAGGTGGTCGTCGTCTCGCCCCGCCTGCAGCGGTTGTGCGCCGACTCCGGACGGCGGGCCAGCCTCGTGCCGGCCGGGGCGGAACTGTCCGCGCCGGGCGCCGGGAACCCGGACCTGCCGGCGGCCCCGTTCGCGGTGTTCCTCGGGATGGTCTCCGACCGCATCGACCTCGGGGGTTTCCGCGCCGTCGTCGAGGCCGGCCTCGACCTCGTCGTCGTCGGTCCCCGCCAGCCCACCTTCACCCAGGACGCCGCCTGGCGCGGACTGCTCGAGCACCCCCGGGTCCACTGGCTGGGACCGCGTGCGCCGCAGGAGGTCTCGCAGGTCCTGGCGCGCGCCTCGGTGGGGTTGATGCCGTACACGCTCTCGGAGTTCAACCAGGCGAGCTTCCCGCTGAAGGTGCTGGAGTACCTCGCCGCGGGGCTGCCCGTCGTCTCCACCCGGCTGGAGGCGCTGGACTGGCTGGACGCCCCCGGGGTGAGCGTCGTCGACGACCTCGTCACCGACCCGGCGGCGTTCGGCGCGGCCGCGCTCGCGGCGGCCGCCGGTGACGACCCGTCCGCGGCGGACGCCCGGCGGGAGTTCGCCGGGCGCCACACGTGGGCCGCGCGCGGGCAGCGCTGGCGCGACCTGCTCGGGCTCAGCTGACGCGCAGCCGGGCCACGAACCGTTCGACGTCCTCGGCCCGGGGCAGCGCACCGGCCTCCAGGGCCTGCTGCAGCGTGGGGGCCTGCTCGTCCTTGCCGGACAGTGTGAACTCCAGCGGCCGCCCGTCGCGGCCGGTGGTGGGCCAGTCGATCCCCAGGGCCGGGTCCAGCGGGTGCACGCCGTGCTCGCGCCCGGGGGCGTAGCCCTGCGAGCACAGGTAGACGACGGTCGAACCGTCGGCCAGCGACAGGAACGCGTGCCCGAGCCCCTCGGACAGGTAGACCGCGCGCCGGTCCACGTCGTCGAGCACGACCGCGTCCCACGTGCCGAAGGTGGGGGACCCGACGCGCAGGTCGACGACGACGTCGAGCACGGCGCCGGCCGCGCAGAACACGTACTTCGCCTGTCCCGGAGGCACGTCGGCGTAGTGGACGCCCCGCAGGACCCCTGCGGCGGAGACCGAGCAGTTCGCCTGGGCCAGGGTCAGGTCGTGACCGGGCCCGGCGCTGAAGGACCCCGCGGTGAACCACTCCATGAACGTCCCGCGCTCGTCGCCGAACTGTCGGGGGGTGAACTCCCAGGCGCCGGGGACGGCGAGTTCTCGTGTCTGCACGCGGCGGAGACTACCGAGAGAGGCGGGCTGTGCGTGATCGTGCGGTCACCGTAGGCTGCGGCCGACAGTCGTACCCCGGAGGGAGCACACGTGCGCTGGATCGTGGCGGGAGCGGGCGGGATGCTCGGCACGGACGTCGTCGACGTCCTGCGCTCGGCCGGGCACGAGGTGTCCGCCCTGACCCGCGCCGAGCTCGACGTCACCGACGCGTCGGCCGCGCGCGCCCTCGTGCGCGACGCCGACGTCGTCCTGAACGCCACCGCGTACACGGCCGTGGACGCCGCCGAGACCGACGAGGCCACCGCGTTCGCCGTCAACGCCGTCGGGGCCCGCACCCTCGCCGACGCCGCCCGCGCCGCCGGCGCCCGGTTCGTGCACGTGTCCACCGACTACGTCTTCGACGGCACGGCCAGCGAGCCCTACGCCGAGGACGCGCCCGTCGCCCCGCGCAGCGCCTACGGGCGCACCAAGGCCGCGGGGGAGTGGGCCGTGCGGGCCTCCGGCGCCGACGCGCTCGTGCTGCGCACCGCCTGGCTGTACGGGGCGCACGGCGCGTGCTTCCCGAGGACGATGGTCCGCCTCGGCCGCGAGCGCGGTGCCCTGTCCGTCGTCGACGACCAGGTCGGCCAGCCCACCTGGACGCGCGACGTCGCCGGGCTGGCGCTGCGGCTGGTCGAGGCCGGCGCCCCGGCGGGCACCTACCACGCGGTCTCGGCGGGACGCTGCTCGTGGTTCGAGTTCGCGCGCACGGTCCTGGCCTCGGCGGGCCTGGACGACGTGGAGGTGGAACCCGTCACGAGCGCCGAGTTCGTCCGCCCCGCGCCGCGGCCGGCCTTCTCGGTGCTGGGCACGGACGGCGTGCGCGCCCTCGCCGAACCGATCGGGGACTGGGCGGGCCGGTGGCGCGCCGCGGCCGGCGAGGTGCTGGGCCGGGACTGAGACCGCCCCCGGCCGCGGTCGGCGTCCGCCCCGCGACCTGCTGCGCCGCAAGGGGCGGCGTACGGTGAGGGCCGTGGACGAGACGACCGCCGCCGGCCGCCCGTGATCGGCCGCGCCACCGTGGTGGGGGCCGGCCCCAACGGCCTGTCCGCAGCGGTCCTGCTGGCCCGGGCCGGTCTGGAGGTCACCGTCCTGGAGGCCACCGCCCACCTCGGCGGCGCCTCGCGCACCGCGGAACTGCTCGGGCCCGGCGTCGTCTCCGACGTCGGCTCGGCCGTGCAGCCCTTCGCCGCCGCCAGCCCCTTCTTCTCCACCCTCCCGCTGGAGCGGCACGGGCTGCGCTGGCGGCACGGGCGCTACCCGCTGGGCCACCCCCTCGACGGCCGGCCCGCGGCGGTCCTGCCGGGGAACCTCGACGAGGCCGTCGCGGAGCTGGGCGTCGACGGCCCGGCGTGGCGGGCGCTGTTCACCGGCCCGGTGCGCAACTGGGAGTCGCTGGTCCCCGCGGTCCTGGGGCCGTTGCTGCGGGTGCCGACCGCGCCGCTGGCGCTGGCCGGCTTCGGGCTGCGCGCCGCCTGGCCCTCGGCGGCCTTCGTGCGCGCGGTGTTCCGCGACGACCCGGCGCGGGCCCTGTTCTCGGGGATGGCCGCGCACGCCCTGCAGCCCCACACCCAGCCGCTCACGGCGGCCTTCGGGATGCTCTTCGGCACGGCCGCGCACACCACGGGCTGGCCCGTCCCCGAGGGGGGCACGGGGGCCCTCACCCGGGCCCTGGCGGCCGAGCTGGCCGAGCACGGCGGCCGGGTGCTGCTCGAGCACCCCGTCCGCACGCTGACGGACCTGGGCGCGGCCGGTGCCGCCGACGTCACGCTGCTGGACCTGACGCCCCGGCAGTTCCTGGCGGTGGCCGGGGACGAGCTCCCCCCGCGGTACGCGCGCGCGATGCGCCGCTGGTCGTACGGACCGGCGGCGCACAAGGTCGACTACCTGCTCGACGGGCCCGTCCCGTGGCGCGACCCGCGGCTGGCCGAGGCCGTCACGGTGCACGTGGGCGGCACCGCCGCGCAGATCGCCGAGGCCGAGGCCGACGTGGTCCACGGCCGGCACCCGCAGCGCCCGTTCGTCCTCGTCGCCCAGCAGGACGTCGCCGACCCCGGCCGGGCCCCCGGGGGGCGGCGCGTCCTGTGGGCGTACGCGCACGCACCGCACGGTTCGGCCGACCCCGGCACCGGCGAGCGCGTGGACCGGCAGATCGAGCGCTTCGCGCCGGGTTTCCGCGACCGGGTCCTCGCCCGCGTCGAGACGCCGCCGGCGGCGCTGGAGGCGCTGGACGAGAACCTCGTCGGCGGGGACGTCGGGGGAGGGGCGCTGACGATCCGCCAGCAGGTCTTCCGCCCCGTCGTCGGGCTCGACCCGTACTCCACGCCCCTGGAGGGCGTCTACCTGTGCTCGGCGGCCACCCCGCCCGGGGGCGGGGTGCACGGGATGTGCGGGTTCCACGCCGCGTCGCGGGCCCTCACCGACCTGGCGCGGCGACGGCGCACCGGAGCCTGAGCACCGCGGGTGGGCACCGGCCTCAGGCGTGCCGGCCGCGGGCGAGCAGTTCCAGCAGGTACGAGCCGTACCCGCTCTTGACCATGGCCCCTGCGCGGTCGGCGAGTTCGGCGTCGTCCAGCCAGCCGTTGCGCCACGCGACCTCCTCGGGGCAGCCGATCTTCAGCCCCTGCCGGGCTTCGAGGGTGCTCACGTAGTTCCCCGCGGCCAGCATCTGGTCGAACGTCCCGGTGTCCAGCCAGGCCGTCCCCCGGGGCAGGACCTCGACCGACAGTTCCCCGCGGTCGAGGTACGTCCGGTTCACGTCGGTGATCTCGAGTTCGCCGCGGGCCGAGGGTTCCAGCGCCTTCGCGATCTCGACCACGTCGTTGTCGTAGAAGTACAGCCCGGGAACGGCGAAGTTGCTCTTCGGCGCCTGCGGCTTCTCCTCCAGCGACAGCGCGTTCCTCGCCTCGTCGAACTCGACGACGCCGTAGGCCGTGGGGTCGCTGACCCAGTAGGCGAAGATCGCGCCGCCGGTCAGGCCGTCGAACCGGCTGAGCTGGTTGCCCAGCCCGGGGCCGTAGAAGATGTTGTCCCCCAGCACCAGTCCCACGGTCTGCGAGCCGATGAACTCCTCGCCGATGACGAACGCCTGCGCGAGACCGTCCGGCGAGGGCTGGACGGCCCACTGCAGGTCCACGCCGAACTGCGACCCGTCACCCAGCAGCCGCCGGAACCCCTCGGCGTCGTGCGGGGTGGTGATGACCAGGACCTCCCGGATCCCCGCGAGCATGAGCGTGGAGAGCGGGTAGTAGATCATCGGCTTGTCGTACACCGGGACGAGCTGCTTGCTGATGCCCCGGGTGATCGGGTGCAGCCGGGTGCCGGATCCGCCGGCGAGGATGATTCCGCGCATGACACCGTAGTATGTCGCCCCATGAGACTCCTGGTCACCGGTGGTGCAGGCTTCATCGGAAGTCACTACGTCCGGTCGGCCCTGACGGGGGTGCACGGGGCCGCCGGGATCGAATCCCTCGTGGTCCTCGACAAACTCACCTACGCAGGGAACCCGCGCAACCTCGACCCCGTCGCGGGTGACGCGCGGCTGCGCCTGGTCGAGGCGGACATCACCGACGCGGCCGCGGTCGACGCGCTGATGGCCGAGGCCGACGTCGTCGTGCACTTCGCGGCCGAGAGCCACGTCGACCGTTCCATCGACGGCGCAGCGGGTTTCGTGCGTACGAACGTCGTCGGGACCCAGGTGCTGCTCGACGCGGCCGTGCGCCACGACGTCGACAAGTTCGTGCACGTCTCGACCGACGAGGTGTACGGGACGATCCCCGAGGGTTCCTGGCCCGAGGACCACCCGCTGGAACCCAACAGCCCCTACTCGGCGTCGAAGGCCTCCAGCGACCTGCTCGTGCGCTCGTTCCACCGCACGCACGGGCTGCCCGCGTGCATCACCCGTTGCTCGAACAACTACGGCCCCTACCAGTTCCCCGAGAAGGTCCTGCCGCTGTTCATCACCAACCTCATGCGGGGTGAGACCGTCCCGCTGTACGGGGACGGTCTGAACGTGCGCGACTGGCTGCACGTCGACGACCACTGCCGCGGAATCCAGCTCGTCGTCGACGGGGGGCGCCCGGGTGAGGTCTACAACATCGGCGGTGGGACCGAACTCACCAACCGGGAACTGACGGGACGCATCCTCGAGGCGTTCGGCGTCGGCTGGGAGAAGGTGCGCGAGGTCGAGGACCGCAAGGGCCACGACCGCCGCTACTCCGTCGACATCTCGAAGATCTCGGCCGAACTCGGGTACGCCCCGCAGCACACCTTCGACGAGGGCCTGGCCGAGACCGTCCGGTGGTACCGCGACAACGAGGCCTGGTGGCGACCGCTGCTGGAGCGGGTCGAGACCGCCCGCTGAGACCCCGGCGGTGAGCCGGAGGTCGGTTCCCCCCTCAGGGCCATCGACCTCCGGCTCCGTCCCGGGCGCACCGCCGGCGGCTACAGGGCCAGCGGGCGGGCGTCCTCGCGCAGGTCCACGGTCCTGCTCGCCGCGAGGCTGAGGTCGTCCGCGCTCACCTGGTCCGCTTCGCGCACGACGGCGAGCCCGCGGGTGCGCAGCATCCCGGCGATCTGCTCCTGGTGGTCGTCCACGTGCTCGGAGAACTCCGCGCGGCGCGGGATGAGCAGCGGCAGCTTGCCCGCCTGCAGCGCCTCCAGGGCCACGCCCGTCCCGGCGTGGGCGATGACGAGGTCCGCCTCGCGCATGGCGGTGCTCAGCTCCTGGGCGGGGACCGCGGCCCGCGGCTCCAGGACGGGCAGCCCGGCCGTGTCGGTGGTGCCGGTCTGCCACAGCACCTCCGCGCCCAGGTCGCGCAGCAGGGGGGCGACGTGCTCGACGAGGCGGCGGAAGCCGTAGGTGCGCGAGGTGCCCAGCGACACGACGACCTTGGAGACCTTGCGGGGTTCGGGCAGGTGCAGCGGCTCCCAGCCGTCGAACACCGATCCGGCGTACTTCCACTTCTTGGAGGCCCAGGAGGCGTTCTGCGTGTACAGCTCGACGCCGGGGACCCTGGCGAGCACGCGGCCGGACAGGCTCGGGCCGTCGGTGCGGGTGGCGCTCTCGATGTAGTAGCTGGGGGTCCCGTGCAGCCGGGCCTGCGGCAGGACCGAGACGGCCAGGCTGGAACCGGTGCTCACCACGGCGGAGATGCGCCCGCGGCGGAAGAGCGGGGAGGCCAGTACGGCGTTGTGCACCGCGGCCCTCAGGTCGCGGGTCGGGGCGGGCTTCACCCAGGTCACGTCCTCGCCCTCGAGCAGGGACTCGGACTGGGGCGTGGGGACCGTGACCCAGCGGAACGCGTCCGCGATGGGCAGCCGCTTGGCCAGCGAGCGCAGCTGGGCCAGGTGTCCGCCGTCATTGGCTACCAGGAGTGCAGTCATGGGGCGTCCTCGAGCTCACGGTCACCCGGGCGGGCGAGCCTGTAACTTGCCGCACCCTAGCGACTGCTGTGGGTAACCGCCAAGAGGACGTCATCACACTTCCCCCGCACAAGGCTCACCCGAACGGCGGATCATCCCCACGAGGGGTGACGAGAGACCACCCCACCGTCAGATCCAGCTGGGCAGCCACATGCGCCGGCTCCACGCCTCGTACGGGATGACCTGGGCCGTGTAGACCGGCCAGAAGAACGCGAAGCAGGCCACGCACGCCACCACGACGGCACCGGCGAGCACCGCCCCCACCCGCCGCCGCAGCAGGGCCGCCTCGACGCCCACCCCGCGCTGCAGCACCGCCGTGCTCGGGTCCGGCCCCAGGACCAGCCCCAGCAGGTGCACCACCGCCAGGACGACGAACGGCACGAAGACGACGGCGTAGAAGGTGAAGATCGTCCGGTGCTGGTACTGGAACCACGGCAGGTAGGCCCCGGCGTACCCGGCGAGGATCGCCCCGGCCCGCCAGTCCCGCGCGAAGGCCCAGCGGAACAGCAGCACGGCCAGGGCCACCAGGCCGACCCACCACAGGACGGGGGTGCCCAGGGACGTGATCGCCTTGGAGCAGTTCTCGACGGTGCAGCCCTCCACGCCGCGGCTCTTCGCCTCGTAGAAGAAGGACGTCGGGCGGCCCTGGACGAGCCAGGACCACGGGTTGGCCATGTAGGGGTGCGGGGTGTCGAGCCCGACGTGGAACGTGTAGGCCTGCTGGTGGTAGTGCCACAGGCTGCGAAGGGCGTCCGGCACGAGCGCGCCGACCCCGCGGGAGGGGTGCTCGGCCCCCCACTGCCGGTCCCAGCCGACGTCGCTGCGGAACCAGCCCGTCCAGGCCGCCAGGTAGGTCGCGACCGCGACCGGCACCAGGAGCACGAACGCGCCGACGCCGTCGCGCCACACCGCCGCGGCGAACCACGGCCGCACCCCGACCGCCCGGCGGGCGCCGGCGTCCCACAGCACGGTCATCAGCCCGAACACGGCCAGGACGTAGATCCCGGACCACTTCACCCCGCAGGCCAGGCCCAGGCTGACCCCCGCCGCCAGCCGCCAGCCGCGGAAGCCGATCCGCGGGCCCAGCCCCCCCACGCCGTGCCGCTGCACGGCCCGGGCCAGGCGCTCGCGCGCGTGGTCGCGGTCCACCAGCAGCAGCGAGAACGCGACGAGCACCCACCACATGAGGAAGACGTCGAGCAGGCTCGTGCGGCTCTCCACGAAGTGCTCGCCCTCGAAGGCCAGCAGGACCGCGGCCGTGACGCCCAGCAGCGTCGAGCGGAACATCCGCCGCGCGACCCGGCCGATCAGCAGGATCGACAGCGTCCCGATGAGCGCGGCGGAGAAGCGCCAGCCGAACGAGGAGTCGATCCCGAACAACCACTCGCCGACGGCGATCATCCACTTGCCCACGGGCGGGTGGACGACGAAGTCGCCCGCACTGCCGAAGACGTCGGGCGTGCCGGCGGTGAACAGCTCGTCGGGCTTGGCGATCGCGGGGTCGTTGCGCAGCTCGACCCCGTGCAGGAGCAGCGAGTACCCCTGCTTGACGTAGTACGTCTCGTCGAAGACCAGCTGGTGCGGCCGGCCGAGCTGGAAGAACCGCAGGAACCCACCGATCGCCGTGACGACCAGCAAGGGGATCCAGGACCGCTTCCAGGACTCTCCCGTGATCTCCGAGCCGGTGCCCAGCAGCCGTTCCCGGGCGTCCACCGGTGCGGGTGTCCCGGACGGGGCCAGCTCGTTCGCGATCACCGCGCCATCGTAGGCGCGCGACGGCGACCGGGGCGTGCGGCACGATGGCGCCCGTGGACCCCGAGCGCACGACCGGCCGCCTGGTGCTGGCAGGCACCCCCATCGGCAACGCGCAGGACGCGAGCCGGCGCCTCGTCGACCTCCTCGCGACGGCCGACGTCGTGGCCGCCGAGGACACCCGCCGGCTGCACCGGCTGGCGGCGGCGCTGGAGGTGGCGCCCCGGGGCAGGGTCCTCAGCTACCACGAGCACAACGAGTCCGCACGCACCCCCGAGCTGGTGGAGGCGGTCCGGGGCGGCGCCACCGTCGCCCTCGTCACCGACGCCGGGATGCCGTCGGTGTCGGACCCCGGCTACCGCCTCGTGCGCGGGTGCGTCGAGGCCGGTCTGCCCGTGAGCGTGGTCCCGGGCCCCTCCGCCGTGCTGACGGCGCTCGCGGTCTCGGGCCTGCCGAGCGACCGGTTCGCGTTCGAGGGGTTCGCGCCGCGCAAGCCGGGCGAGCGCGCCCGGGTCTTCGCGGCGCTGGCCCACGACGAGCGCACCCTCCTCTTCTTCGAGTCCCCGCACCGCACGGCGGCGACCCTGAGCGCGATGGCGGACGCGTTCGGGGCCGACCGGCCCGCCGCCGTCTGCCGGGAGCTGACGAAGACGTACGAGGAGGTCGTGCGCGGGTCGCTGGCCGAGCTCGCGGCGTGGGCGCACGAGGGCGAGGTCCGCGGCGAGGTGTGCCTGGTCGTCCAGGGGTCCTCCGGCCGCACGGCCCGCTCCCGCGCCGAGCTCGTGGCCGAGGTGGGCGAGCTCGTGGCCGCCGGGCGCCGGATGAAGGACGCGGTGCGCGAGGTCGCCGCCCGTGACGGGGTCCCCTCGCGCGAGCTGTACGACGCGGTCACGGTGCAGCGCAAGGGATCCCCGGACGGCCTCCCAGCCGGCCACGCAGAGTAGCGTCACGGCGGCTCACTCGTTCGCCCTACCGGACCGGACGAGACAGGTCACAGCGGCTCCGGACGAGACATCGAGGACACACCCGTTCTCGCTGCCCGGAGGTCACCGTGAACCCCCCACGCACCCTCGCCCGCCGTCCCGCCCGCGCCTCGCGCCGCGCCCGCCTGCTCGCCGGCCCGCTGGCCGCCGTGACCGTCGCCGTCACCGCCGCCGTCGGGGTGGCCGCCCCGGCCGACGCCGCGTTCGCCCCCTACATGACCTACCTGGACGCCTCCGTCAACAGCGCGCGGGTGCCCGCCACGCTCGTCGACGTCGACACCGTCACGAACGTGAAGTTCGACCGGGGGACCTACTACGTCAACGACGTCCAGAACGGCGCCCTGGGTTCGGTCGTGAACTCCGGGGGCGTCTACACCGGGACCGGCGAACTCGACCTCACGGGGTACCTGGGGACGGTCAAGGTCGTCGCCAAGCTCTACAGCGGCAAGTACATGGTCCAGTCGGTCACGAAGTACCTGCGGGCGGTGCCGCTGGACACCACGAGCATCCCGGCGGGTTTCCCGACCTCCGACACGACCGGGGTCCCGGACGGGGTGACGTTGCGCCCCTCGACCGACCTGGACGTCTGGGAGCCCGGCGCGGTCCTCGACGGCCTCGACGTCCAGGGGTGCCTGACCGTGCACGTGCCCGGCGTGACCGTCCGCAACTCGCGGATCACCTGCCAGGACCCCACGCTGCGCGCGGTCGCCCTCGTCGACGCCCCCGGTTTCGTGATGGAGGACTCCGAGATCGTGAGCGACGGTTCCGCCGAGGTGGCCATCGGCTGGAGCGGTTACACCCTGCGCCGAGTCGACGTCCACGGGACCCAGGACGGTCCCCGCCTCGGCGACGACGTGTCGATCTCCGACAGCTACGTCCACGACCTCGTCCGCGACCCCGCCGTGCACACCGACGCCCTGCAGTCCACCTCGGGCTCGAACGTCCTCGTGCGCCACAACACCCTGGACCCGCGGGTGCAGGGTTCGGAGGACTTCCTGAACTCCGCCGTGCAGCTGGGGACGGAGACCGGGGCCAGGCGGCTGGTGAACGCCCGGTTCGAGCAGAACTTCTTCAACGGCGGCAGCTACTCCGTGAACGTCTCCTGCGCGGCCAACCTGGAGAACGTGGTGTTCGACCGGAACGAGTTCGGTCACGGGAACCGCTACGGCGCCGCCACGGCACCGTCGGGGGTGACGTTCACCGAGAACCGCTGGTTCGACACCCAGCACCCGATCGCGGTCGCCCCCGCGGCCTGCTGAGGCGGACTGCGACGAACCGGTGGTTCCGGCGGTCCTCGGTGGTCCGGGGCCCGCGGAGGTGGCACGCTTCTCCTTCGTGGACGGACGGGTCGGGTGGCGCTACCTCGCGGTGAGCGCAGGGGCGCACCAGGTGAGGGCGGTGCAGCGGTTCGCCCGCGGGGTTCGCCACGCCACGGTGCCGGGGGTGCGGGCCCGGGCCCTGGCCGGGCCCGGGATCCGCTACCACGCGGCGGAGGCCGGGCACGAGGTCCGGTTGACCGTCCCCGGGGAGTTCGACGCGGCGGACCGTCGCGCGATCCGCCAGCGCGACGTGACCTCGGTGCCCGAGCAGTTCGTCCTGGAGTTGCCGCGGGCAACTCTCACCGGACGGGAGGGTTGGGTCTTCCACGACGGGCGGCTGGTCGAGGACCTCTGGCAGGAGGCGGGGTTCCCGGCCCGTTCCCTGCTGCCGCCGTCCCGGTCGCTGCGACCGCCGGTGCACCTGCCGGGGACGACCGTCTCCCTGCTGATGCCGTGGTCGCCGAACTACTACCACTGGACCGTCCAGACCGTCCCCCGCGTCCTGCACGTGCGGCGGGCGCTGGGGGGGAGTCTGGACGACGTCGACCAGTGGCTCGTCCCCGGCCGGGCGCCCGCGTTCGTGGCCCAGTGGCTGGACCTGCTCGGGGTGCCGGCCTCCCGGCGCGTCGAGGTGGTCGACGCCGATGCGCAGTTCTCGACCGACCGGCTGGTCGTGTCCAGCGTGCCCGGGCGCAACCGCTGGGTCTCGGCCCCCACCGTGGACCTGGTCCGCCGGGCGGCCCTGCCGGTTCCCCCGACCGGGACGGGCCGTCGGCTGCTGCTGCACCGCGACGGGCAGGTCAGGCGGTTGCTCAACGCGGACGCGGTGCTCGAGGCGCTGGCCCGTCGCGGGTTCGAGGTCGTCGACCCGGCGGCGCTGAGCATCACCGAGGAGGCCCGGACCTTCGCCGAGGCCGACATCGTGGTCGGGGTCCACGGGGCGGGACTGACGAACCTCGTGTTCTGCCGCCCGGGCGCGAGCGTCGTGGAACTCACCCCCCGGTCGCTGGTCTACCCGACGTTCGCCAAGCTCGCCCTCGCCGCCGGGGTGCGGCACCGCGTCGTCGTGGGGTCCGAGCCGCGGCTGCCGTGGCCCCTGCGCTTCCCCGACACCCACGCGGACCTCTTGGTCGACGTCTCGCGGCTCCTGGCGGCCGTCGAGAGCGAACTGGCCCGCCTGGCGCACAGCTGCTGACCCGGTCCCGCCGTCCGGGACGGCGTCCCCGCCGCGGGACTGACACAGTGATCGCGTGAACCCCACGGCAGACGTCGCGATCGTCGGCGGCACCCTCCTGCGCCTGACCCCCGCCTGGGGCGGTGAACGCGAGCACGGCACCGTCCTGGTCCGCGACGGCCGCGTCGAGGCCGTCGGCGACGTCGCCGTCCCGGCGGGCGTACCCGTCGTCGACGCCACCGGCTGCCTCGTCCTGCCCGGCTTCGTCGATCCGCACACCCACCTCGGCGTGCACGCCGAGGGGGAGGGCTGGCACGGGGCGGACGTCAACGAGAAGGGCGAACCGCGCGGCGCCCGGCTGCGCAGCTGGGACGGGGTGGACCCGGCCGACCGGGGGTTCGCCGACGCCCTCGGCGCGGGGGTCACGACCGTCGCGGTGCTGCCCGGCTCGGGCAACGTCATCGGCGGCCAGACCGCGGCGCTGAAGACGTGGGGCACCACGGTCGACGACATGCTCGTGCGCGCCCCGATCGGCGTGAAGAGCGCCCTGGGGGAGAACCCCAAGAAGGCCTCCGGCGGGCCCGGCACGCGCATGGGCGTGGCCGCCGCCCTGCGCGACGCCTTCAGCGCCGCGCAGCGGCACACCCCGGAGTCCACCGACCGCGACGCCGAGGTGCTCGCCCGCGTCCTGGCCGGCGAGCTCGTGTGGCAGCAGCACGCCCACCGCGCCGACGACATCGCCACCGCCGTCCGCCTCGCCGACGAGTTCGGCTACCGGCTGGTCCTGAACCACGTCACCGAGGGCCACCTCGTGCTGGACCTGCTGCGGGACAAGCAGCTGCCCGCCGTCGTCGGGCCGCTGCTCACGTCCCGGTCCAAACCGGAGCTGCGGAACCGGTCGATGGCCGTCCCCGGGATCCTCGCCGGCGCCGGGCTGCGGGTCGCGCTCACCACCGACCACCCCGTCGTCCCGATCCAGCTGCTGCCGGTCTCGGCGACCCTCGCCGTCAAGGAGGGCCTCGACCGCGACGAGGCCCTGCGGGCCCTGACCGTGAACCCGGCGCGGATCCTCGGGATCGACGACCGCGTCGGGTCCCTGGCTCCCGGTCTGGACGGTGACGTCGTCGTCTGGTCCGGCGACCCCCTCGAGGTCATGTCCCGCGCCCTGCACGTCGTCGTGCGCGGCCGGTCGGTGTACCGGTGGGACGACGGCGGGCAGGTGGCCCGCCCCGACGGTTCCTGGGTGCACCTGTGAACCCGCGCGCGACCCTCAGTGCTCGACGGCCTTCTCCGCGCCGGCCCCGGTGAGGCTGCGCACCTCCATCTGCGCCGCGCGCCGCTCGTTCCCGCGCTCGCGGCCGGTGACCGAGCCGAGCCAGCCGAGCAGGAAGGCCAGCGGGATCGTCACCAGGCCGGGGTTCTCCAGCGGGAACCAGGAGAAGTCGACCGAGGTGTCCCGGATCATCGACAGCGACGCGCCCGTCACCGGGTCGACCTTCCCGGACACCACGGGGGAGGAGGCGATGAGCACCAGGCAGGAGACGAGCCCGCCGTACATGCTCCACAGCGCCCCGCGGGTGGTGAACCGCGGCCAGAACAGCGAGTACAGGATCGTCGGCAGGTTCGCGCTGGCGGCCACCGCGAAGGCCAGGGCCACGAGGAACGCGACGTTCTGCCCGTTGGCGAAGATCCCCCCGACGATCGCCACGGCGCCGATGACGACCACGGTCAGGCGCGCCACGCGCACCTCCGAGGCCGGGTCGGCCTTCCCCCGCTTGATCACCGAGGCGTACACGTCGTGGGCGAAGGAGGCGCTGGCGGTGATCGCCAGCCCCGCCACGACGGCGAGGATGGTGGCGAAGGCGACGGCTGCGATGATCCCCAGCAGGATCGTCCCGCCCAGTTCGTAGGCCAGCAGCGGGGCCGCGGAGTTCACCTTCCCGGGGGCGGCGAGGATGGCCTCCTTGCCCACCAGGGCGCCGGCGCCGTAGCCCAGCACCAGGGTGAACAGGTAGAAGAACCCGATGATCCAGATCGCCCACACGACGCTGCGCCGGGCCTCCCGGGAGGACGGCACCGTGTAGAAGCGCATGAGCACGTGCGGCAGGCCCGCCGTCCCCAGCACCAGGGCCAGCGACAGCGACAGGAAGTTCAGCCGCGACGTGCCGGTCGCGCCGTACTGCGCCCCCGGCCCCAGCAGCGCGTCACCGGCCGACCCGGGGGCGGCCACGGCCGCGCCGAGCAGGTCGGAGAGGTTGAACCCGTACCGGGCCAGCACCCAGACCGTCATGACCGCGGCCCCGGCGACCAGCAGGCACGCCTTGATGATCTGCACCCACGTCGTGCCCTTCATGCCGCCCACGAGGACGTACAGGATCATCAGCGTCCCCACGACCGCGATGACGACGTTCTGCCCCGCGGTGGAGTCGATGCCCAGCAGCAGCGCCACCAGCCCCCCGGCCCCGGCCATCTGGGCGAGCAGGTAGAAGAACGAGACGGCCAGCGTCGAGATCGCCGCGGCCAGCCGCACGGGCCGCTCGGCCAGCCGGAAGCTGAGGACGTCGGCCATGGTGAAGCGACCGGTGTTGCGCAGCAGCTCGGCCACCAGCAGCAGCGCCACGAGCCAGGCGACGAGGAACCCGATGGAGTAGAGGAACCCGTCGTAGCCGTAGACCGCGATCGCCCCCGCGATGCCCAGGAAGCTCGCCGCGGACAGGTAGTCCCCGGCGATCGCGATGCCGTTCTGCGGCCCGGTGAACGAGCGTCCCCCGGCGTAGAAGTCGGCGGCCGTGCGGTTGCCGCGGCTGGCGCGCAGCACCACCACCAGCGTCACCGCGACGAACACGACGAAGATGGCGACGTTGACCAGGGGTTCGCCGACGTCGGTCACCGCTGCACCTCCGTGCCGCGCGCGACGCGCTGCTCGACCTCGTGCCGCAGCGCCTCCGCGGCGGGGTCGAAGCGCCGGTTCGCCCACCGCACGTACACGGTCGTGATGGCGAAGGTCGAGACGAACTGGCCGAGGCCGAACAGCAGCCCCACGGTGATGTTGGAGCCGGCGACCCGGGTGCTCATGAACCCGTGCGCGTAGTCGGCGAGCAGGACGTACGCGGCGTACCAGACCAGGAACAGCGCGGCCAGGGGCAGGACGAACCGGCGGAAGCGCCGGCGCAGGGCCTGGAACTCGGGGGAGGAGCGGACGTCCTCGTACGGGTCGTCCCCGGGGGCGGGAGCGGGCATCGGTGACCTCCTCGTCAGCGTGGTCCGAGGCTAACCCGATCCTGGGCCCGCATCCAGGTACCGCACAGGTGCGTCGCGAGCGGCGCGTCGTGACCGGCTCGGCGGGGGGCTCGGCGGGGCCCGCCGGAGGCTCGGCGGGGGGCCCGGGTGCGGGCCCGGCTGTGAGGCCGGCCACGGCCCGGCACCCGCCGGGGCGCCGGACCGTTGTGCCGCGTGTGAACGGGTACCTGGCCATCGTCAACGCCGCCGCCGGATCGGCCCGCGCCGACGCCGTCGAGGCCGTCGTGGGGGAGCTGGGCCGCGCCGGCGACGTCGAGCTGCGCCGCACCGGGGACCTGCACGACCTGCGGAACGCCCTGCTGAGCGCCGACGGGCGCCGCCTCGTCCTGCTCGGCGGGGACGGGTCCCTGCACGCCGCGCTGCAACTGCTGTGGGACGCCGGCCGGACCCGCGACGTGGGACCCCTCGGCGTCGTCCCGCTGGGCACCGGCAACGACCTGGCCCGCTCGTTGCGGCTGCCGCTGGACCCCGTCGCCGCCGCCCGCGTCGCCGCGACCGGCCGCCCCCGCGGTCTGGAACTGCTCGTCGACTCCCACCAGCGCATCACCGTCAACACCGTCCACGCCGGGATCGGGGCCTCGGCCACCGCCAAGGCGCAGCGGCTGAAGAAGGGCCTCGGCGTCGCCGCCTACCCCGTCGGGGCCGCCTGGGCCGGCATCAGCGCCGGGAGGGGTTTCGCGTTGCGCGTCGAGGTCGACGGGAAGGTCCTCACCCCGCCCGGCCGGCCCGTCCTCATGGCCGGCATCGGCATCGGCGGCACCATCGGCGGGGGAACCCCCCTGGTGCCCGGCGCCGACCCCCACGACGGGCTCGCCGACGTCGTCGTCAGCACCTCCACCGGACCCCTGGCCCGCCTCGGGTTCGCCGCCGGGCTGCGCCGCGGCGTCCACGTCGAACGGCAGGACGTCGTGACCGCCACGGGCAAGGTCGTCGAGATCCGCGCCGAGGACGGCACGTTCCGGCTGAACTCCGACGGCGAGGTCACCGACCCGCAGACCTCCGAGCGGTGGGAGATGCACGCCGACGTCTGGCAGGTCGTCTGCCCGTGATCTTCTGGCCGACTCCTCACGGCGCCCGGGTTCGTGCCCGCCGGTCCCCGCCACGCAGCGACTCCGTCGGCGTGGCGGGGGCCGGCGGACACGAACGCGCCGATCGTCGTCGGCCCTACCTCCTCATGACCCCGCGGGCGAGGCGGTTGCCGATGACCTGCCCCACCTGCACGATGACGATGATCGTCGCCACGGCGACGTAGATGATCCCGTAGTCGTACTGCTGCTTGCCGTAGCTGATGGCGTACTCGCCCAGCCCGCCGCCGCCGACGATCCCGGCCTGCGCCGTCATGTCGACGATCCCGATGAAGATGAACGTATACCCCAGGATGAGTGGCCCCAGGCCCTCGGGGACCACGACGCCGACGAGGATCGAGAACCGCGAGGCCCCCACCGCGCGGGCCGCCTCGACCACCCCCGGGTCGACGCTCACGAGCGACTGCTCCACGATGCGCGCCACGGCGAACGCCGCCGCCAGCGAGATCGCGAACGTGACGGCCGTCGTCCCGATGCTCGTGCGCACCACCGCGATCTGCAGCGGCGTGATCGCGGCCAGGAAGATGACGAACGGGATGGGCCGCACCAGGTTCACGACGAACCCGATGACGCCGAACACCAGCCGGTTGCCGAACAGGTTCCCGGGGCGGGTGGCGTACAGCGCCGTCCCGAGCACCAGCCCGAGCACCCCGGAGACGACGAGCGAGACGAGCGACATGAGCAGCGTCTGCCAGATCGCGTCCTTGTACACGTCGAGCGTGTCGAGGAAACCGCTGAAGTCCATGCTCAGACCTCCTCGGTCGCGTGGATGCCCCCGGCGCGCAGCGCGTCCAGCGCCGCGTCGACAGAGGGCCCGGTGAGTTCGTAGGTCAGCGACCCGGTGCGGCGCTCGCGGATCTCCGAGACCCCTCCGTACACGAGCTCGGCGGTCGTGCCGGTGTCCCGGAACGCGGTGTCGATCCGCTGCTGCAGACCGGCCTCGTCGGTGATGCGGACGCTGACGAGGCGTCCGGGGTGCTGGTGACGCAACCGCACCAGGGTGTCCGCCGAGGGGCGGTCGTGGGTGGCGCTGCGCACGAAGCGCTGCGCCGCAGGCGTCTGCGGGTCCGAGAACACGTCGTACACGTCCCCGATCTCCACGAGCCGGCCGTTCTCCATGACCGCGACCCGCTCGGCGATCTGGCGCACCGCGTCCATCTCGTGGGTGATGACGACGATCGTCACCCCGAGCTCGGAGTTCACCCGGCGCAGCAGCGACAGCACCTCGGTCGTCGTCTCCGGGTCCAGCGCGCTCGTCGCCTCGTCGCACAGCAGCAGCGGCGGGTTCGTCGCCAGCGCCCGCGCGATGCCGACGCGCTGCTTCTGCCCGCCCGACAGCTGCTCGGGGTAGGAGTGCGCCCGGTCCAGCAACCCCACGAAGTCGAGGAGCTCGGCGGTGCGCCGGTCGCGTTCGGCCTTGGCCACGCCCGCGACCTTCAACGGGTACGCCACGTTCCCGGCGACCGTGCGGGACCGGAACAGGTTGAACTGCTGGAAGATCATCCCGATCTTCGAGCGGGCCGCCCGCAGTTCCCCCTCGGACAACCGCGTGAGGTCCTGCCCGGCGACCAGGACGCTGCCCGACGTCGGCTTCTCCAGCGCGTTGAGCAGCCGGACGAGGGTCGACTTCCCGGCCCCCGAGTAGCCGATGACCGCGAGGACCTCGCCGGTCTCGACCTCCAGCGAAACGGCGTCGACCGCCGTGACGGTGGACCCGTCACGACGGTCGAAGCTCTTGCTGACGTCCGTCAGCGAGATGAGAGCGGTCACTTGCCCGCGGCGGCCTTCGCGTCGGCCTCGACCTTGGTGGTCTCCGCCTGCAGGTCCGCGGCAGGGGTGTCCTGGACGACCGCGCCCGGGTTCTCCTCGAGGAAGACCTTCTGCACGGCCGGGTCGTGCCACAGCGCGGCCAGGTCCAGGTACGTCTGGTTGGCGACGTCGGCCTTGCGGGCGGCGAAGATGTTCACGTACGGCGCCGCGGCCGGGGACGACGGGTCGTCCTTGACGATGATGTCGTCGACGGGCAGCTTCGCCTTGGTGGCGTAGTTGTTGTTCACGATCGCGGCGGCCACGGACCCGGACTGCAGGGCGCTCGCGGTCTGGTCGGCGGCGACGGTGGTCACCTGGACCTTGGACGACTCGATGTCGTTCGTCTTGGAGAACGCGGTGCCGCCGTCCTTCAGCGTGACCAGACCGGCCTGCTGCAGGACCAGGAGGCCGCGGGCCTCGTTGATCGCGTCGTTCGGGATCGCGACCTTCGCGTCGGCGGGCAGCTCGGCGACGGACTTCGCGGTCAGGGAGTACAGCGGCAGCGGGTACACGGCGGTGGCGCCGATGGGCTGCAGGTCGTCGCCCGACGTCGCGTTGTAGTTCGCGAGGTACTGGATGTGCTGGAACTGGTTGAGGTCCAGCTGGTTCTGCGACAGCGCCGGGTTCGGCTGGGTGTAGTCGGAGAAGTTCACGAGCTCGACGTCCACGTCGTACTTCGACTTCGCGAGCTCGACGTAGGGCGTCCAGTACTTCAGGGACTTGTCGGCGACACCGATCTTGACGGTCTTCGCGGCGGCCGTGGAGCCGGCGGCCGTGGTCTTCGCGGAGTCGTCCCGGGTGCCCAGGACGATCGCCACGACGACGACCACGACGACGACGACGGCGGCGATGATGCCGTAGAGGAGCCCACGGCGCTTGGGCTTGTCGGGAAGGGCGGGGGCGGTGGACACGAAGGCACTCCGGGTGGTCGTACGGGCGGGCGCGCGGCTCGCAGCTACCGTGATCGACGGCGTCCGACGATCCGCGCTTGCCGGACGGGTTCGTCCGGCCAGGTCTTCACCTGGGGCACCCCGCCGCGGAGGAGGGTTGCCGGACAGCGAGCCAGGGCTTGTCGCTGTCACTCATGACCTGCCCGAACCTTAACACCGCCTGGCGGGCAGCAGAAACGGGTTCGGGTGCCGCACGTCCGCCCGGCTCCGGGCGGACCGGTGGGCTCAGCCCAGGACGTGGGGGAGCACGACGGCCTGCGCCGCGATCGTGCGCCCGTCCGTCGTCGTCACCGACGGGCTGCCGTGCAGGACGTACCCGTCCGCCAGGGCCGCGCTCACCTTCTCGCAGAACGACCGGTCGTCCGGGCCCGTCAGGAGCCGGTAGGCCAGCTTCTCGCCGGCGGTGCCGGGGGTGCTCTCCTCGCTCACGCGGACAGGCTATCCCGCGCGTCGCGCACGCTCAGGTACCCCAGGGAGGCGTCGGCCAGCGCGTCCGCGCGCTTGGTCGGCGACCCCGGCGACCACCGCTTCTCGTCGTACTCCACCGCCGTGCGCCGCAGCGCGGCCAGGCTCACCGCCAGCTCGGCGTCGAGGCGCCCGGCCAGCTCGGTGGCCGTCGGCGCCGCCGGGCGCAGCCCGCTGCCCTCCCCGGCACGGATCCGGGCGAGCACCTCGGGGTCCACCCCGTCCTCGCGGGTCCAGAACCGCACCGGCCGCTCGACCACGTGGTTCCACACCGGCGCCTGCCCGGACCGGAAGAACAGCCGCACCGGCTTCGTCTCCAGGCTCGAGGCGGCCAGCCACTGCCCGGCGGCCGGCGGGCGCGTGCCGAAGGCGCAGTCCTCCTCGCGCGCGTTCGTCACCAGCGCGACCCGCACGCCGTCCACGTCGTCGACGTCGTCCGTCCGCGGCCCCAGCAGGGGCCCGAACACCCACGCCTGGAAGACCCGCAGGCGGATGATCCCCTCGGGCTGGCGGCCCACGTGCGCGCAGCGGTCGGCGACGTCCTCGAGGGTCCTGACGGCAGTGGTCCACTTCACCCCCGCAGTCTGTCCGAGGTTGCGGGCGCGCCCCGCGGGGGGCCTAAGCTTCGGCGGTGGATTCGACCGAGCTCAGGGCCCTGCAGAAGCCGTTGAAGGACGCCTACCGCGAGGACCCGGCCGAGGCGCTGGTCCCCGCGCGGGCCGTGGCGGTGCTGGACGGGCAGTCCATCGGCGTCTCGGTCGACGGTTTCGCCGGCACCACCCGCGCCGGGCTGCACCCCGCCGCCGGCGGCGACGGCACCGAGGCGTGCTCGGCCGACATGCTCTGCGAAGCCGTCGCGGCGTGCGCCGGTGTCACCCTGCGCAGCGTGGCGACCGCCATGGGCGTCGAGCTGCGCAACGCGTCGGTGACCGTCGACGCCCACTGGGACGCCCGCGGCACGCTCGGCGTCGCCCGCGAGGTGCCGGTCGGGATCACCGACGTGACCATCACCTTCGACTTCACCTCCGACGCCGACGAGGCGACCGAGGCGAAGATGATCTCCCTGGCCGAGCGCTACTGCGTCATCGCCCAGACCCTGCAGACGCCGCCGAAGGTCGTCGTCCAGCGCGCGTGACCCTCGGGGCGCGCTCGTCGCGGCGTCCTGTCCGGTCCGGTTCGTCGGACCGTTGACGCATCGGTGCGAAAGGTTCGTACCGATGCGTCAACGGTCCCGGACCCGGGTCAGCGGCGAGCCTCCTGGGCGCGCACCGCCGCGCGCCCGAACACCGCGACGACGGCGAACCCGACCGCGAACGCCAGCAGCACGCCGAGGTTGGCGTAGGCCCACCCGCCGTCGCGGCCCCCGATCGGCCCCAGCAGGTACCCCTGCCAGGTCAGCCAGCTCGCTCCGCCGTTGGTCACCAGGCCCCAGCCCAGGAACGTGGCGACGACCATCGTGACCACGGGCAGCACGCGCACCGATCCGTAGCGCCCGCGGGCGTCGAGCAGCTCGGCCTCGGCGTACCCGCCGCGCCGCGCCGCGAGGTCGGCCAGGAAGATCCCCGCCCACGCCGCGATCGGCACCCCCAGGGTGATGAGGAACCCCTGGAACGGGATCAGGAAGTTGGCCGAGAAGAAGGCGATGTAGACCGCGCCGGCGATCATCAGGACCGCGTCGACGAGCACCGCGACGGGCCGCGGGACCCTCAGCCCCACGTTCAGCAGCGCCAGGCCCGAGGAGTAGATGTCCATGACCGCGCCGCCGACGAGGCCGAGGACGGCCACCACCACGAACGGCACGAGGAACCACGTCGGCAGGATGCCGGTCAGCGCCCCGACGGGGTCCTGGCCCACGAGTTCGCTCAGGCCCGGGTTCGAGCCCACGACGAGCGCGCCGAACACGAGCAGCACCGCCGGGCCGAGCGAGGAGCCGAGCGTCGTCCACACCACGACCCCCGCGCTGGAGGCGTCCCGCGGCAGGTACCGGGAGTAGTCGGCCGCCGCGTTGGCCCAGCCCAGGCCGAACCCGGTCATGACCATCGTGAAGGCGCCGACGACCGCGGCGGTGTCCCCGGCCGGGATCGCGCTGACCGTCGCCCAGTCGACGGAGCCCGCCGCGAAGACGACGTAGGCGACGGTCAGCACCGCCGTGACGACCGTGATCCAGCGCTGCATGCGCATGATCACGGTGAACCCCAGCGTCCCGCCCAGGACGATCAGGCCCACGACGACGAGGAGGGCGACGAGCTTGGTCCCCGTCCCGCCGCCGGCCCCGAGCCGGCCCAGCACCGTCGAGGTCGCCAGCACCGCGACCGCGGCCAGCGACGTCTCCCAGCCCAGCGTCAGCAGCCACGACACCAGGGACGGCAACCGGTTCCCGTGGACCCCGAACGCGGCGCGGGACAACGTCATCGTCGGCGCCGAGCCCCGCTTGCCCGCGATCGCGACCAGCCCCACGACCACGTACGAGGCGACGACGCCCACGACCGATACGGCGCTCGCCTGCCAGAACGAGATCCCGAACCCCAGCACGAACGAGCCGTAGCTGACGGCCAGCACCGAGACGTTGGCGGCGAACCAGGGCCAGAACAGGTCGCGGGGCCGGCCGTGGCGTTCGGCCTCGGAGACGGCGTTCACGCCGTTCAGTTCGACGTCGACACCGCCCACCCGGGTCCGGGGGGTCGCGGGAACCTCGCTCACGGTGCCTCCTGCTCCTGGTCGCGGTCCAGCGCTGCTCGCTGGCTCCAGCCTCGGGACGAACCTGTCGGTGCCTCGCGTCCACGACCCGGACGACGGGCACCACCGTGCCGCTCACCGCTCACGCCCGCTCCTCGTGGACGTGCCGGAACCGGGCCGCGGGGTGGTCGGCGGGCAGCCTGGCGCGACCCGCCCCGAAGACCGCCTCGCGCAGCGTAGAGGGCGCCGCGCCCGGGCGGCGGTCGGCGACGAGCCCGCGACGGCGCAGCTCGGGGACCACCTCGGCGCAGAACTCGGCGTAGGAGCCGGGCACCACGAACGGGGTCACGTTGAACCCGTCGGCCCCCGTGTCCGCGAGCAGGCGCTCGAGGTCGTCGGCGACGTCGCCCGCCGTGCCGGTCAGGACGAACTCGCGCATCCCGAACCGCAGGAAGTCGGCCGTGGCCCCGGCCACCGTCTCGCCCCGGTACCGCTCCACCTGCGTGCGCCCGCCCTCGGTCCGCACGTCCGAGAAGCTGCCCGAGGGGTCCAGGGCCGCGAGGTCGACGCCCGTCATCGACGCGAAGTAGGCCCGGGCCGCGTCGACGTCCACCCACGACAGGTACTCCTCGAGGCGTTCGCGGGCGTGCGCCCGGTCGCGGCCCAGCACGACGCTGAGCCCGACGAGCGTGCGCACCGACCCCGGCGCGCGCCCGTGCCGGGCGGCGCGGGCGTGCAGGTCCTGCACGTGCCGGCGCAGCGTCGCCGCGTCGCGGCCCTGCAGGAACACCACCTCGGCGTGCTCGGCGGCGAACTCCCGGCCCCGTTCGCTCGTCCCGGCCTGGAAGATCACCGGGGTGCGCTGCGGGGACGGTTCGACCTTGAAGTAGCCGTGCGCGGAGAACCAGCGGCCGTCGTGGTGGACGGGGTGCACCCGGCCCGGGTCGGCGTAGCGGCGGGCGTCCTGGTCGACGAGGACGGCGTCGTCCTCCCACGACCCCTCGAACAACCGGTAGCTGAGAGCCAGGTGCTCGTCGGCGACGTCGTAGCGCACGTCGTGCGCGGGCAGCGGGGGCCGCCCGTGCAGCTCGCTGACGACGGGCGAGGACGTGGTGACGACGTTCCAGCCGATCCGGCCGCGCGTCAGGTGGTCCAGCGTCGCGAACCGCCGGGCGTTGGGGTAGGGCCCCTCGAACGTCGTCGAGGCCGTCACGGCGAACCCCAGGCGCCGCGTGACGGCCGCCATGGCGGGGACCAGGAGCATCGGGTCGTTCGTCGGCATCTCGACGGCCTGCTCGAACGTGACGTCCGGGGTCCGCCCGCGCAGCACCGGGTAGCCGGGGGAGTCGGCGAGGAACAGCAGGTCGAAACCGCCGTCCTCCAGCAACCGCGCCAGGTCGAGCCAGTGCTCGAGGTCCTTGTAGCGCACCGTCTGCTGCTCGGGGTGGGCCCACAACCCCTGGCTCGTGAGGTTCGGCCCGTTGATCTCGAACGCCGACAGCAGCAGCGTCACGGGGCCGCCAGCCACTGCGCCAGGGCCGTGCCGAACCGCTGCCGCGTCGTCGCGCTCATCCCCTCGACGCGCAGCCCGTTGCCGGCCAGGACCGCGAGCTCGGTGTCCGGCAGGCCCCAGACGTCGCGCGCGACGGCGTACTGGTCGCCGACGCCGCGCCCGAACCACAGCTGGTCGTCGGCGTTGAGCGTCAGCGCGACCCCCGCGGCGTGCAGGGCGGGCGCCGGGTGCGCGGCGAGGTCGGGGACGATCCCCAGCGCGACGTTCGAGACGGGCGCGACGTCGAGCACGACCCCGGTCTCGGCGAGCCGGCGGACGAACCCGGCGTCCTCCACCGACCTGATCCCGTGCGAGATCCGTGTCGCGCCCAGCACGTCGACGGCCTCGGCGACGCACTCCCACCCCCCGGTCTGGCCCGCGTGCGCCACCACCGGCAGGCCCGCGGCCCGGGCCGCGGCCGCGCAGGACGCGAACCGCTCCAGGCCAGAGGGTTCTTCGAACCCCGCCGTCCCGAACGCCGTCACCCCCGCCCCGGCGAACTCGGCGGCGAGCGCGGCCAGGTCCGCGGCGACCGGCTCGTCCTGGTCGGTGTTCACCGTCACGAGGGCGCCGACCTCGATCCCGTGCCGCCGGCCCGCCGTGGCGAACGCCTCCAGCACCACCCGCGTCACGTCGCGCAGGCTGCCCAGGCGGGGGGCGTACAACTGCGGTTCGACCGCCGGTTCGAGGAACAGGACGCCCTCGGCGGCCTCCTGCGCCACGAGCGCCTCGCACAACCCGGCGAGGTCGTCGAGGTCCTGCACGAGCGCCGGGACGCGCCCGTAGGCGTCGAAGAACCCCCACACGTCCGGCCAGCGCTCCGGCTCGCCGGAGGAGGCCCGGGCGGGCAGGTCGAGGCCGACGCCGCGGCGGCGGGCGAGGTCGAGCACGGCCTGGCGGGGGTACGACCCGTCCAGGTGGGCGTGCACGTGGACCTTCGGCAGCGAGACGAGCGGACGCACGAGCACAACGTAGGCACCTCGCACCCTGCGTGTCGCGCACGGGACTCCTCTGGGACCATCGACGCCGTGGAGGAACGGTCGGGGCGGGGCCAGGGCGAGCTCGACGCGAGGTCGCTGCGCTACCTGCTGGCCGTCGCCCGCGACCGCAGCTTCACCACCGCCGCGGCCTCCCTGCAGATGTCCCAGCCCGCGCTGAGCCAGGCCGTGGCCCGCGTGGAGTCCCTGGTGGGGGGCCGGCTCGTCGTGCGCGACGCCCGCGGCGTCGCCCGGGAGGGCAACCCCCTGACGCCCGCGGGCCAGGCCCTGGTGGCCGACGCCGAGCGCATCACCGAGCTCCTCGACCGAGCCCTGGTGCGCGCCCGGCGCATCGCCGAGGCCGGCGAGCGGGAACGGCTGACCGTGGGGATCGGCACGTCGACCCCGCGGTGGGTCTCGACGCGGCTCGTCGAGGCCGCCCAGGAGAGCCCCGGGCTCGACGTCGTGCTGCGCCACGTCCCGTGGGGCCGGGAGGTCGCCGACCTCGTCGACGGCAAGGTCGACGTCGTCTTCCAGCAGCGGCCGCCGGGTGCCGACCCCGACCCGCGCGTGCGGTCCGTCGACGTCGCCGGGATCGGCCGGGTCGCCGTCTTCGCCGCCGGGCACCGGCTGGCCGCCCGCAGCTCGCTGTCGATCGGGGACCTGGACGCCGAGCCGATCGTCGACGCCGGCAGCGAGCGCGACGTCTGGCTCGTCGACCCCCGGCCCTCGGGGGCCGTCCCCGTCGTCGTGGGGCCCGCCGCCACGACGGTCGAGGAGATGCTGGCCGTCGTCGCCACGGGCCGGGCCATGGCCATCACCTCCGAGGCCGTGGCCTCCGCGCACCGCTCCGACGACCTGGTCTTCGTGCCGCTGCGCGACCTCGAACCGCTGCGCCTGCACCTGGTGGCGCTCGCCGACGACGCCCGGGCGTCGGTGCAGGCCCTGCTCGCCTCCTTCTGAGGGACGGGCCGGGGGACCCGCTGCGGCGCGGGGGGCCGACCGGCGGTGGGTACGATCTCGCGGTGCCGTCCCGCCCCGCGCCGCCGTCCGTCCCCGCGCGCGCCTCGCTGGCCGACTCGGTGCACACCTCGCTGCTGGCCTGGCTGATGGACGGCAACGCCGAACCGGGGGAGGCGCTGAGCATCGACGGGCTCGCCCGGCTGCTGGGGGTCTCCCCGACGCCGGTGCGCGAGGCGATGGCCCGCATCGAGTCCACGGGTCTGCTCGAACGCGTCGCGATGCGCGGGTACCGGGTGGCGGGTCTGCTGTCCCGCGAGGAGATCGACCAGCTGATGGACGCCCGGCTGCTGCTGGAGTGCCACAACGTCGCGGCGGCGGCCGCCGCGGTCGACGAGGACCTGCTGGCGCGGCTGGGCGAGACCGTCGAGCGCATGGCGCGGGCCCCCAAGGGGCCGTCGTTCACCGAGTACCAGGACTACCACCGGGCCGACAACGAGTTCCACCGGCTGGTGAACCACGCCGGGGGCAACCGGTTCCTGGCCGACGCGTTCGAGGGCCTGAACGGTCAGCTGCAGCGGTTCCGGTTCCGGCTCGTCCAGCGCGGGGTGACCGACGCCGGCCCGGCGATCGACGAGCACACGGCGGTCGTGCAGGCCCTGCGGGCGAAGGACGGGGCCGCGGCGGCCGAGCGCATGCGCGAGCACCTCGAAGCCGTCCGGCGCCGGGCCATCGAGGACCGCGCGAGCGCCGGCCGCTGACCGTCCGCGTCGTCGCGGGTCGACCGCGCTCACGTTGACAGCAACATCCTATTGGATGTTTTATCGCCCGAGCACTCTCGTCCGTCCTGGACGACCTCTGTGAACGATGACGTCTTCTGGAGAGCCCGTGAGCACGCCCACCACCGGAGAGCAGACCGCGCTGGTCGACTCCGCCGTCCGCCGCTCGGCCAAGCGGCTCATCC
Source organism: Kineococcus rhizosphaerae (assembly GCF_003002055.1). Lineage (NCBI taxonomy): Bacteria > Bacillati > Actinomycetota > Actinomycetes > Kineosporiales > Kineosporiaceae > Kineococcus > Kineococcus rhizosphaerae. The sequence continues at coordinate 99,605 of NZ_PVZF01000009.1, read as the reverse complement.
CGTTCCTGCTGCTGATGTACGTCATCGCGTTCCTCGACCGCAGCAACGTCGGGTTCGCCAAGGAGGAGCTCGAGGCCGACATCGGCCTGTCGGCCGCGGCGTACGCGCTGGGCGCGGGCCTGTTCTTCGTCGGCTACGCCCTGTTCGAGGTCCCCAGCAACCTGATCATGCACAGGGTCGGCGCTCGCTGGTGGATGGCCCGGATCATGGTGACCTGGGGCATCATCGCCACCGCGTTCATGTTCGTGCAGGGCGAGACGATGTTCTACGTCCTGCGGTTCCTCCTCGGTGTCGCCGAGGCCGGGTTCTTCCCCGGCGTCCTGCTCTACCTCACGTACTGGTTCCCCGAGGACCGGCGCGCCTTCGCGACCGGCCTGTTCCAGATGGGCCTGCCGCTGGCCAACATCGTCGGCGGCCCGCTGTCCGGTGGGCTCCTGGAACTCGACGGGTTCGGGGGTCTGGCCGGGTACCAGTGGCTGTTCATGGTCGAGGGCGTCCTCGCGGTCCTCGTCGGGATCGTCGCCGTGTTCTACCTGACCGACCGGCCCGAGAAGGCCGCCTGGATGCCGGCCCCCGAACGCGACGCCCTGCTCGCCCGGCTCGAGGCGGACAACGCCGACCGCGCCGCCGTGGGTGGGCACCAGGGCTGGGCCAAGGCGCTGCTCAACCCCCGCGTGCTGTACTTCTGCCTGATCTGCCTGTGCATCCAGGCCGCGGTCTACGGCCTGACGTTCTTCCTGCCGACCCAGGTGGCGAGCATCACCGGACGCGACGTCGGGTTCCAGGTCGGGCTGCTCACCTCGATCCCGTGGGCCTGCGCCTTCGTCACCATCGCCCTCCTGCCCCGGTTCGCCGACCGCACCGGCCGGCACCGCGAGATCGGCGCCGCGCTGCTCGTCCTGTCCGGCATCGGCATCGCGGTCTCGGCCGTCGCGGAGAACGCCGTGGTCGCGATCGTCGCCCTGTGCGTCGCGGCCGTCGGTTTCGTCACCTGCCAGCCGCTGTTCTGGACCCTGCCCACCCGCTACCTCAGCGGTGCCGCGCTGGCAGCGGGTTTCGGTCTCATCAACGGCCTGGGGAACCTGGGCGGCTTCATCGCCCCGAACATCCGCGTCTGGGCCGAGGAGACGTTCGACTCCAGCACCGCGGGGCTGTTCGCCCTGGCGGGGATGGCCGTCCTGGGAGCACTGTTCCTGCTGGGCACGAGGTTCCTGCGCACCGCCCCCGCCGACGCCCCCGCGACCACGGCCGACGCCGTCCGCTGACCCGACCACACCCTGGAGACCACCATGGAGTTCCCCGCCCGCCGCACCGCCGTCGTCACCGGCGTCGGCGCCCCCCGCGGCATCGGCCGCGTCGTCGCCCGCCGCCTCGCGGCCGACGGCTGGAGCCTCGGCCTCGTCGACATCTCTGCCGACGGCGTCGCCGAGATCACCCGCGAACTCACCGACGCCGGCGTCGAGGTCTCCGGGGCCGTCACCGACATCTCCTCCCCGGAGTCCGTCGCCGCCGCGTTCGAGCGGTTCGACGCCGACCTGCCGCCCGTCGTCGGCCTGGTGAACCTCGCCGGGATCGCCGACCCGACCCCCCTCATGGACCTCACGGTCGAGGGCTGGAACCGGACGATGGCCGTCAACGCGACGGGGTCGCTGCTGATGATCCAGGCCGCCGCCCGCCGCATGATCGACCTCGGGGTCGGGCGCATCGTCAACACGTCCTCGATCACCGCGGTCGACGGGGGCGGGACGTTCTCCAAGACCTCCTACGCCGCCGCCAAGGCCGCCGTCCTCGGCCTGACCCGCGGCGCCGCGCGCGAACTCGGCCCGCACGGCATCACCGCCAACGCGATCCTGCCCGGCCCGATCGACACCGACATCATGGGCGGGACCCTCACGGACGAGCGCAAGGCCGGCATGGCCGCGGGCATCCCCGTCGGCCGCGTCGGGACCCCCGCCGACATCGCGGCGATGGTCGCGTTCCTGCTCTCGCAGGACGCCGGTTTCGTCAACGGCGTCAGCTACCAGGTCGACGGCGGCAAGCACATCAACTGACCGCACGGGGCCGACGGCGACGGGGTGCACGAGGTGCCCCCGTCGCCGTCGTCGTCCCGCCCTCAGGCCGAGAAGACGTACTCGGTCGTCGAGGTGAACTCCTCACCCGGGCGCACGACCGAGTCCCCGAGCAGCGGCTGGTTCACGGCGTCGGGCAGCAGCTGCGTCTCCAGGCACACCGCGTCGCCCTGGCGGACCGGCCGGCCCTGGACAGTGCGCCACGAGCCGTCGAGGAAGTTGCCCGAGTAGAACTGCAGCCCCGGCAGGTCCGTGCGGACCGCCACCGTGCGGCCCGAGCGCGAACCGGTCACCGTCCCGACCTCGCGCAGGGTCCCGGGCCCGTCCAGCACCAGGCAGTGGTCGTACCCGCCCGCCCGCAGGAGCTGGTCGTCGGCGTCGCGCAGGCGCTCGCCGATCCGGGTGGGGGAGGAGAAGTCGAACGGGGTGCGGGCCGTCGCGGCGAGCTCCCCGGTGGGGATGAGGTTCGCGTCCACCGGCAGGTACCGCGCGGCGGCCAGCCGCACGACGTGGTCCTCCACGGACCCGGCCCCGTCGAGGGCGAAGTACGCGTGGTTCGTGAGGTTCACCGGGGTGGGGGCGTCGGTCGTCGCCGCGTAGTCCAGGCGCAGGACCACGGCGGAGCCCTCCTCGCGCAGCGAGTACGTGACGGCCGCCTCGAGCGTCCCGGGGAACCCCATGTCGCCGTCGGGCGAGCGCAGGGCGAACCGGACCCCCGGGACCCCGTCGACGTCCACCTGCGAGGCCGACCACACGCGCTGGTCGAAACCCTCGAGGCCGCCGTGCAGCGCGTTGACGCCGTCGTTGAGCGGGACCCGGTGCTCGACGCCGTCGAGGCTGAACCGCCCGCCCGCGATGCGGTTCGCGACGCGGCCGACGACGGCCCCGGGGTACCCGTCGGCGTCCTCGTAGGCCGCGACGTCCGGCAGCGCGACGACCGCGTCGCCGAGGTCGCCCGCGGCGTCCGGCACGCGGACCTGCTGCAGCGTCGCCCCGCGGGTCAGCACGGCCGCGCTCGCGCCCGAGGGCAGCCGCAGCTCCCAACGCTCCACGGGTTCCCCGCGGCGGGTCCGGCCGAAGGGACTGCTGTGCACCGTTGCCGTCATGGGGCCGATCGTGCCCTACGCCCCGCGCCCGCCGTCACGGGGCCGCTCGGGTTCCGGCACGTTGACTCAACGGTCCCGTTCATCGAGACCGGGGATGGAGCCAGCGCGCAGCGCCGGACAACGTGCCGGAACCCCGGCCTCACTCCAGGCGCCAGTCGATCCCGTCCCCGCCGGCCTCGCGCAGCAGCGCGTCGACGCGGCTGAAGGGCCGCGAGCCGAAGAACCCGCGCGAGGCGGACAGCGGGCTCGGGTGGACCCCGGCGACCACGGGCACACCTTCCAGCAGCGGCGTCACCTGCTGGGCGTCGCGGCCCCACAGCAGCGCCACGAGCGGACCGCCGCGGGCGGCGAGGGCGCGCACGGCCGCGTCGGTCACCACCTGCCAGCCGAGCCTGCGGTGCGAGCCGGAGCTGCCGGCGCGCACCGTCAGGACGCGGTTGAGCAGCAGGACGCCCGCCTCGGTCCAGCTCGACAGGTCGCCGTGCGCGGGCGGTTCGACGCCGACGTCCTCGCGCAGTTCGCGCCCGATGTTCACCAGCGAGCGCGGCAGCGGCCGTACGTGCGGCTCCACGGCGAAGCTCAGCCCGACCGGGTGCCCGGGCGTGGGGTAGGGGTCCTGCCCGACGAGCAGCACCCGCACCCCGGCGAACGGCTGCCGGAACGCGCGCAGCACGTCCTGGGGCGCGGGCAACCAGGTCTCGGCTTCGGCGGCCAGCGCCGCCGAGATCCGTTCCAGGTCCGCGCGCACGGGGGCCAGGGCCTGCGCCCAGCCCGGGTCGAGGTCGTCCAGGCCCAGGCCGGCCGGGTCCTGCGGGGTCTGCGGGAACGCTGGGGTGGGAGTCACGCGTGGGACCGTACCCAGCCCCCGGCGCGCGCGGCCAGGTGAATGACACGCGTGTGATGCCCTCCTAGACTCACGACCGCTGGGCACCGCCGGGGGGCCTGACGGTGACGGAGGGGTGGGCACGTGGAGCGGTCGGACGCGACGGCGCGCATCGGGCACGACGAGCACGAGCAGGCCGGCGCACCGTCGGGCGAGCTGCCCGAGGGGCTGAGCCGGCGCGACGCCGAGATCCTCGCCTTCGAGCGCCAGTGGTGGAAGTACGCCGGGGCCAAGGAGCAGGCCGTGCGCGAACTCTTCGACCTGTCCCCGACGCGGTACTACCAGCTGCTCAACGCCCTCATCGACTCCCCGGCCGCGCTGGCGCACGACCCGATGCTGGTCAAGCGCTTGCGCCGCATGCGCTCCAGCCGGCAGCGGGCGCGCTCGGCCCGTCGCCTGGGCGTGCAGCCCTGAGCCGCACCCGGACCCGCCAGCTGGCCGCGCGCCGGGGTGCGCACCGCACCCGTCGCGGTCCGCTGGGGGTCCTCGTGCTGGTCCTCGCGTGGGGGGTGCTCGCGGCGGTCGTGGTCGCCGGCCTCGTCGTGGGGCTGCGCTCGGTCCTCGGGCCGCTGCTCGACCTGGCGCGCGGCGCGCTCTGAGCGAGCGTTCCGTGACCATCTCGTGAAGACGAGGTTCGTCGAACCTTGTCCCACCAGCCCCTCCCCGCACTAATCTGAGCCTCGGTCGATCAGTTCGGCGAGCAGTCGTCCCCTCGGGGCAGAGCGCGTCGGGCCTCGCTCACGGCCGCGTGGCCGCGGGCAGCGTGAGACCCGTGTCCGGCGCGCGCCGGAGGCGTCTTCCGCTCGCTGCACCACCAGGAGAAGCAATGGCTCAGGGCACCGTGAAGTGGTTCAACGCCGAGAAGGGGTACGGCTTCATCACCGTCGACGACGGCGGTGCGGACGTGTTCGTGCACTACTCCGCCATCGTGGCCGACGGCTACCGCGCCCTCGAGGAGGGACAGCGGGTGGAGTTCGAGGTCGGCCAGGGCCAGAAGGGCCCGCAGGCCGAGAGCGTCCGCGCCCTCTGAGGACCCGGGGTCCGGGGTGACGTCGCGCGCCACCCCGGACCCGAGTCAGCCTGCGGCCACCGAGCGTCCCCGCAGGCGCACGTGCTGCACTCCGGGGGTGCGTCCGGTGACGAACACGACCTCGCCGTGGGCGGGCAGGTCGGCGCCGAGGTAGCCGTACTGCTCACCGGGGTCGATGCGGGCCGGTTCGTCGCGGCCGCCACCGGGGCCCACGACGATCTGGTCGCCGCCCACGGTGTACCGCAGTTCCCCGCCCGTCAGCCGGCGCGTGCCGTCGGCGTCCTGCTCGACGCCCTCGAGGGTCCCGCCGGGCCGGAAGGCGAGTTCCAGCGCGAACGACGTCGCCGCGCCGGTGGTCCGGACCGTCAGGTCCACCCCGTCCTCCAGCAGGTCCACCACGACCTCGGTGGTGAGCTCCACCGCGTCGACCGGGCGGCGCTCGAAGGCCATGGCGGCGTGGAAGCGGCCCTCGTCGCCGAACGCGTAGGCCCCCGCGGGGTCGCGGTCGGCGGGGGCCAGCGGCTGGTAGTACCCGGCGCGCAGCGTCTGCCGCAGCACGTACCCGCCCGGACGGGGTTCGAGCACGGCGCTGCGGAAGGGGCCGAGGCCGAAGAACTCCGCCGAGAACCGCACGGAGCGCAGCAGCGCCTCGCCGTGCCGGAAGCGCAGGAACGTCGCCGAGTTCGCGGTGCCGGAACGGACGGTCGTGACCGGCGGCAGGTCGCTGCCGCCGAAGACGGTGGTCCGGCTGCGGGCCGTCGCTGACACCGCGAGCCCGGAGGCCGGGTACACCGCGGTGCCGGTCCAGGGTTCGGCCGGTTCGTCGGGCAGCCGTCCGGCCAGTTCAGGACGGGCCATCACCTCCGGCAGGTCCTGCCGGCCGTGCGCGCCGAGGGCCTGCAGGCTCCGGGCGGCGGCGGCGAAGTCCGCGCGGCCCTCGGCGAGCGCGAACCGCCGGTAGGGCAGCAGGAACCGGTCGCCCGGGTAGCCGGCCTCGTGCTGGTCCTGGCGGCGGGAGTGCACCGACTCCAGGAGCCCGTCGCCGTCGAGCAGCGGCAGGAACGCCTCCAGGTTGCGGCGCACCGGGTCCAGCAGGTCGGGGCGGTCGAGCTCGTCGGCGAGGGTGAGCAGCGAGGGGTTGGTGACGGCGCCGGCGTACAGCGGGCTGCGCTCGGAGTACATGCCGTCCGGTTGCAGGTCGACGCCCTCGGCCAGCCACTGCTCGACGCGGGCGCGCACGGCGGGGTCGGGCCCGAGGAGCGCGTCGAGCCGGGCCAGGGCGCTGGACAGTTCCCAGCGGTGGTTGGGCGTGTGCACCCCGCCGGTCAGCAGGGGCGGCAGGGCGCGCTCGCCGATCCGCCGCAGCCCGTCGGCCACGGGGGCCAGGGCCGGTTCGCGGGCCGCGAGGCCGGCGGTCAGGCACAAGTCGTTGACGGTGAAGGCGGTGTCGGGCGGGGAGGCCAGGTTCGTGCTGTCGAACAGGCCGCCGGGGGTCTGCGCCGCGGCGAGGTGGCCGAGCAGGCGGCCGGCGAGCTCCAGCACGGCCTCGTCGTGGTGGTGGGCGGAGTCCGGGTGCGAGAACGCCGCGACGAGGGCCTTGAGGCGGGCCGTCGTCTCGCGGTGCGCCAGCGGGCTCAGGGCCGCGGCGTCGCCGGACAGCAGCCCCGCCACGTGCCGGTCGAGGTCCGCCACGAGCGCGGCGGTGAACGCCTCGTCCACGGGGTGCCCGTGCGGCGGGGAGGGCTGGGGTGGGGTCACGGGTCGTCCTCGGGGGAACTCGGGGGGAATCGGGGGGATTCGGGAACGCGCTGGTCAGCCGCCGGGCGGGGCGACGCTGCGTCACGGGTCGCCGACGGTATCGTGCGTATGACCTGACGTGAAGTCAACCGGTCCGCACAGTCTCTAGAGCCTTGACGGGTAAACCCTTTCCTCGTACCGTCCAAGCTCCGCCGACGACGGCGGAGCCGTTCCCCCGCAGGCCCGCACAGGTCGGCTCGACGGCGGGTGGGGGAGACGGTCGAGGACCGGGAGACGAGGAAGTCCAACCATGACCCGTACCAGCACCAGCCGGCGTTCCGTCCTCCTCGGCTCCCTCGCCGCGGTCGCCGCCGGCAGCGCCCTGAGCGCCTGCGGCGGGGGCGGCGGTTCGAGCGCCGGTGGCGGCGACGCGAAGAAGATCACCTTCTGGCTCTCGGCCAGCGACGCGCAGGCCAAGGGCTACTACGACCTCGCCGACGCCTTCAAGGCCGCCCAGGGCATCACCGTCGAGATCGTCAACGTCCCCTACGACGGCTACCAGACCAAGCTGCGCCAGTCCGCGCAGGCGAACTCCCTGCCCGACGTCGCCAGCGCCCCGTCGCTGGACCCGATCTGGACCAACAAGCTCCAGGACCTCACCGCGGTCGCGACGAGCACCACCAACAAGATCGACGAGAAGCTCTACCAGAAGACCGACGACGGCAAGATCCTCACGATCCCCTCCGACATCACCGCGGCCGGGCTGTTCATCAACACCACCCTGTTCCAGAAGGCGGGCGTCGCCTACCCGACCGACCCGGCCAGCACGTGGACCTGGGACGAGTTCCTCGCCGCCGCCACCCAGGTGCGCACGGCGACGGGGTCCAAGTACGACCTCGTCTACGACGCCTCCCCGGCCCGCATCCGCGCCTTCGTCTACGAGCACGGGGCCAAGGGCTTCCAGCTCAACGAGAAGGGCACCGAGTACTCCGTCGACGACGCCACCACGGCGGTGCTGCAGAAGTTCGTCGACATCAACGACGACGTCGTCATGCCCAAGTCGGTCTGGACCTCCGGGGCCGACCCGAACGCCCTGTTCAAGAGCGGCCAGGTCGTCGCCTACTTCTCCGGCGTCTGGCAGGTCGCGGACTTCGCCGAGAGCATCACCCAGTTCGAGTGGGCCGCCGTGCCGACCCCGGCGCAGCCCACCCAGGCCACCGACATCAACACCGGCGGCAAGATCGTCGCCTTCGACAACGGCGACACCAAGGACGCGGCGATGAAGTTCGTCGAGTTCCTCTACGACCCCGCGAACTACGCGAAGGTCGCCGCCACGAACGGCTGGCTGCCCGTCGAGAACGACCTCGACATCACCTACCCGGGCACGAACCAGGCCGCGCTCGACGGCTACGCGCTGTACCAGAAGGAGATCCAGCTCGCCGACCCGATCTCCACCTCCGGGTCCGACGCGGGTGAGAAGCTGACCCTGGCGGGCAAGGCGATCACCACCGACCCCACCAAGGACGAGATGGGCAAGGCCATCAACGGTCAGCAGACCGTGGCCGAGACCGTCGCCAACATCGTCAAGCTGCTCAACGAGCAGATCGCCTGACGTCCCCGCCGGGCCCGGGGACACCCGGGCCCGGGCCCACCCCCAGGAGGTTCGATGCCCCCCAGCGCACCGGGTCCGGTCCCCGCGGCGGTCGGGGACGACCCCGCCGCCCTCGTGGCGACCCCCGCCGCCCGCTCGTCCCGCTCCACCCGCCGGCGGGCGGCGCGCTACCGCCTCGCGCCGCTGCTGTTCGTCGGCGTCAACGTGGTGCTCTTCGCCCTCTTCTTCGTCTGGCCCGCGATCACGGGGCTGTGGTACTCGTTCACGAGCTACACCGGGGTCGGGTCCGCGCCCTGGGTGGGGCTGGCGAACTACCAGAAGCTCTTCGCCGACTCCGCGTTCTACGCCGCGTTCGGCCGCACCGTCGTGTTCGCGGCGATGTCGGTGCCGCTGGTCTACGTCCTGTCGCTGTCCATGGCGGTGCTGCTGACCACCCCGCACGCCAAGGGCAAGACGGTCGCCCGGATCCTGTTCTTCGTCCCGTGGCTGATCTCACCGATCGTGGCCGGCGTCATCTGGCGGTGGATCTTCGGGGAGAACTTCGGCCTCGTCAACTACCTCATCACCTCCCTGGGCGGCAGCGCCGTCCCGTGGCAGTCGAACGCGAACCTGTCGCTGGTCGTCGTCGCCTTCGCGGGGGCGTGGGGCGGGACGGCGTTCAACATGCTGCTGTTCGTCGCCGCGCTGAAGAACGTGCCCACCTCCTACTACGAGGCCGCCTCCCTCGACGGCGCCTCGCCGTGGCAGCGCTTCCGGTACATCACCCTGCCGAGCATCGCGCCGACGTCGTTCATCGTGATCCTGCTGGGCAGCCTGGGGGCGATGAAGGAGTACGCGCTGCTGCAGTCCCTCAACGGCGGCGGCCCGGGCACGGAGAACAACCTCGTCGTGCAGTACATCTTCCGCACCGGCTTCCAGCAGGGCCAGATCGGCTACGCCAGCGCGGCGTCCTTCGTGCTGATGGCCGTGCTCATGGTCATCGCCTTCGCCCAGGTCCTCGTCAACCGACGCCGGGAGGCGTGAGATGGCCCTCTCCTCGCTGAGCCGCCCGACCCCGGCCGCGCGCCGCGCCGCGCGCACCCGCACCGACGCCTCGCCCTTCCGGGTCGTCAGCGCCACCACGCTGCTGTGGCTGCTGGCACTGCTCTACGGCTTCCCCGTGCTGTGGTTCGTGCTGTCGTCCTTCAAGCCCGCCGGGGACCTCTTCTCCTACCCCCTGACGCTGCTGCCGAAGACCTGGACGGTCTCCGGCTACGAGCAGGCGTGGACGAGCTTCAACTTCGCCGGGTACTTCACCAACACCCTGATCGTCGCGGTCGTCACGACGGTGCTCACCGTCACCGCCAGCGCCATGACGGGCTACGCGCTGGCCAAGTACTCCAACTGGTGGCTCAAGGCCTTCTTCATGTGCATCCTCGCCACGACGATGCTGCCGACCGAGGTCATCCTGTCCCCGTCCTTCCTGGTCGTGCGCGACCTGGGGCTCTACAACCACCTCGCCGGGATCATCGTCCCCTCGATCATCACCGCGACCGGGTGCTTCATGTTCCGGCAGTTCTTCACCACGGTGCCCGACGAGCTGCTGGAGGCGGCCCGGATCGACGGCTCGAACGAGCTGTCGACCTTCGTGCGCGTCATGCTGCCCATCGCCCGCCCGATCATGGTGACGCTGGCGATCTTCTCCTTCCAGTGGCGCTGGAACGACTACATCTGGCCGCTCATCGTGCTCAACGACCCGGGCAAGTTCACCCTGCAGATCGGGATCCAGAGCATCGTCGGGGCGCAGAACGTCAACTGGTCGGTGCTGCTGGGCGCCTCGGTCATCTCGATCGTCCCGCTGGTGGTCATCTACCTCGTCTTCCAGCGGTACGTCATGAACGCCGACATCAACGCCGGGCTCAAGGACTGAGCGCGCGGGCCCGTCCGCGGTGAGCGGACGGGCCACCGGGCGTTTGCACTCGGAGGGGGAGAGTGCCAACATTGGCGTTGGCACTCTCGAGTCGAGAGTGACAACAGCACCTCGACCCGGGAGCGAAGCTCCCCGGCCGGGGCGGTGAGGTCCGCAGGTCCCGGGGGACGTGACCCCGGGAGCGCGCGGCCGTCCGTCGCGGGCACCGCTCCAGCCACCCACGCCCGTTCTTCTGGGAGGAACACCAGGCATGAGCAAGATCATCGCCTTCGACGAAGAGGCTCGTCGCGGCCTCGAGCGCGGGATGAACCAGCTCGCTGACGCCGTCAAGGTCACGCTGGGGCCCAAGGGCCGCAACGTCGTCCTGGAGAAGAAGTGGGGCGCCCCCACGATCACCAACGACGGTGTCTCCATCGCCAAGGAGATCGAGCTCGAGGACCCCTACGAGAAGATCGGGGCCGAGCTCGTCAAGGAAGTCGCCAAGAAGACCGACGACGTCGCGGGCGACGGCACCACCACCGCCACCGTGCTGGCCCAGGCGCTCGTGCGCGAGGGTCTGCGCAACGTGGCCGCGGGCGCGAACCCGATGGGCCTCAAGCGCGGCATCGAGAAGGCCGTCGAGGCCGTGACCGAGCAGCTGCTGGCCGCCGCCAAGGAGGTCACCACCAAGGAGCAGATCGCGGCCACCGCCGGGATCTCCGCCGGTGACGCCTCCATCGGCGAGCTCATCGCCGAGGCGCTCGACAAGGTCGGCAAGGAAGGTGTCATCACCGTCGAGGAGAGCAACACCTTCGGCCTCGAGCTCGAGCTCACCGAGGGCATGCGCTTCGACAAGGGCTACATCTCGCCCTACTTCGTCACCGACGCCGAGCGTCAGGAGACGGAGCTCGAGGACCCGTACCTGCTGATCCTCAACTCCAAGATCTCGACCGTGAAGGACCTGCTCCCGCTGCTGGAGAAGGTCATGCAGTCGGGCAAGCCCCTCGTGATCGTGGCCGAGGACGTCGAGGGCGAAGCCCTGGCGACCCTCGTCGTCAACAAGATCCGCGGCACCTTCAAGTCCGTCGCCGTCAAGGCCCCGGGCTTCGGCGACCGCCGCAAGGCCATGCTCGGCGACATCGCCATCCTCACCGGTGGTCAGGTCATCTCCGAGGAGGTCGGCCTCAAGCTCGACACCGCGGACCTCGACCTGCTCGGCCGCGCCCGCAAGGTCGTCGTCACCAAGGACGAGACCACGATCGTCGAGGGTGCCGGCGACGCCGACGCCATCGCCGGCCGCGTGGGCCAGATCCGCGCCGAGATCGAGCGCAGCGACTCCGACTACGACCGCGAGAAGCTCCAGGAGCGTCTCGCCAAGCTGGCCGGCGGCGTGGCCGTCATCAAGGCCGGCGCGGCGACCGAGGTCGAGCTCAAGGAACGCAAGCACCGCATCGAGGACGCCGTCCGCAACGCGAAGGCCGCCGTCGAGGAGGGCATCGTCGCCGGTGGTGGCGTGGCCCTCATCCAGGCCGGCGTGCTCGCCTTCGACAAGCTCGACCTCGTCGGTGACGAGGCCACGGGCGCGAACATCGTCAAGGTCGCCATCCAGGCCCCGCTGAAGCAGATCGCCGTCAACGCCGGCCTCGAGGGCGGCGTCGTGGCGGAGAAGGTCAGCAACCTGCCCACCGGTCACGGCCTCAACGCCGCCACCGGCGAGTACGTGGACCTGCTCGGCGCGGGCATCAACGACCCGGTCAAGGTGACGCGCTCCGCGCTGCAGAACGCCGCCTCCATCGCGGCGCTGTTCCTCACCACCGAGGCCGTCATCGCCGACAAGCCGGAGAAGTCCGCTCCGGCCCCGGCCGGCGACGGTGGCATGGGCGGCATGGACTTCTGAGTCCAGCCCCACCCCGCACCACCTGATCCACCCGCGAGGGCGGTCCTCCACCCGGAGGGCCGCCCTCGTGGCGTTCTGCGCCCCCCTTTCCCCACGCGAAGCACACCTCGCGCCCTCTGAGAGCACTCCGGAGGGTCCGAGGTGTGCTTCGCGCGGGAAGGGGGGAGGGCTAGCGTTCCGGGGATGGCGACCTACGACGACGTGGCGCGGATCGCGGCCGGGCTGGCCGAGGTCGGCGAGGGCGAGCGCCGGGGCGGGCGCGCCTGGGCCGTGGCGGGGCAGGACTTCGCGTGGGAGCGGCCGTTCACGAAGGCCGACGTCAAGCGGTTCCGGGCCGCCGACCCGCCCGTCGAGGCGCCCGCGGGCCCGATCCTGGCCATCGCCTGCGCCGACCTCGCCGAGAAGGACGCCGTCCTCGCCCAGGGCGTGCCGGGCGTGTTCGACACGCAGCACTTCAGGGGCTACCCCGCCTACCTCGTGGCCCTGGAGCGGGTCTCGGACGAGGACCTGCGGACGGCGCTGCAGGACGGGTGGGCGGCGAAGGCCCCCGACCGGCTGCTGCCGTGAGGGCTCAGACGACCGCGTCGCGCCGCACGTCGTAGAACGGCAGCTCCGCGGCCTCGAACCGCTGCTCCAGGGCGTCGAGGCCGTGCTCGAGCAGGAACACCCGCTCGCTCTCGTGCACGGGGACGGCCTGCAGCCAGTGGACGTCGAGGTCGGGTGCGAGCGGGTAGCGGCTGAGGTGGTCGAAGTTGCCCGGCGTCGTGAGCAGCAGGTGCTCGGTGCGCCCGCCGAGCAGGTCGGCCACGATCCCGGGGAAGACCGTCCCCGGCGACAGCGGCCACGGTTCGCCGATGGCGGCGAACGCCGAGGCGACCAGCAGACCCGTCGCCAGCCGGCGCTCGACGTCCTCGAGCACCGTGACGAGCTCGACGCGCACGTCCGTGCTGCCCACCACGTTCGGGTACCGGTGCATGGACAGCGTCGAGACCGACGTGAAGCCCGGCGCGGGGGCGTCCACGGCCGTCATGACGTCCAGCAGCAGCGTCTCGTCGCGGCTGAGGAAGTCCTCGATCTCGGGCCGGCCGTCGGGGGCGAGCTGCTCCCCGACGAACCGCGCCATGCGGACCTCGGCATCGCTGGGCTCGGCGAACCCGCCCGCCGCCGGTCCCCGGTCCGCTCCGTCGCGGCCCTCCTCGCTCACGCGGCCACCCGGCCGACGGGGACGGCCGCCTCGCGCGCCAGCCCCGTGACGGGGTCGGCGAGCGCCGCGACGGCCCCGTGCAGGTCGGGGTGGATCCACGTGTCGCGGCCCGCGAGCGCGTCCAGCACGAACCGGGGGTGGGCGGTGAGGCGCTCGGCGAGCCGGAACCCGGCCTCCCGGGTGGTCGCGGCGAGGTCGTCGAGCTGGGGCCAGGGCCGTTCGGGGTTGACGTGGTCGGGGGTCAGGGGGGAGACCCCGCCCCAGTCGTCGACGCCGGCCTCGAGGAGCTGGCGCCGCTGGGCCGGGTCGGACAGGTTCGGCGGGGCCTGCAGGGAGACCCCCGAGCCCAGCAGGAGCCGGGAGACGGCGAGGGTGGCGATGTACTCGGGGTGCTCGAGGTCGGCCTCGCCGCGCATGGCGGTGTCGTCCTTGGCGCGGAAGTTCTGCACGATGACCTCCTGGATCCCGCCGAACTCCTCGACCACGTCCTTGATCGCCAGGACCGAGTCGACGCGTTCGGCGTAGGTCTCCCCGATGCCGACGAGGACGCCGCTGGTGAAGGGGACCCCGGCGCGGCCGGCGTCGCGCAGGACCCGCAGCCGCAGGTCGGGGTCCTTGTCGGGGGAGCCGAAGTGGACCTGCCCCGGTTCGAGCCACAGGCGCTTCGAGGTCGTCTCCAGCATCATCCCCATCGACGGCGCGAGCGGCCTGGAGGCCCGCAGGACGTCCAGCGACATGACGCCGGGGTTCAGGTGCGGCAGCAGGCCGGTCTCGTCGAGGACGCGGCGGGCCAGGTGCTGGACGTACTCGATCGTGGAGGCGAAGCCCCGGGCGCTGAGCCACTGCCGGGCGGCGGGCCAGCGGTCCTCGGGGGCGTCGCCGAGGGTGAACAGCGCCTCCTTGCAGCCGGCGCCGGCCCCGTCGCGGGCGATGGCCAGGACGTCGTCCTCGGACAGGAACAGGACGGGCAGCCGGCCGGGGACGGTGGCGAACGTGCAGTAGTGGCAGCGGTCGCGGCACAACCGGGTGATGGGGACGAACACCTTGCGGGAGTAGGTGATCACCCCTGGGTGCCCGGCGCGCTCGAGGGTCTCGTCGCGGACCGGGCGGGCCAGGGCGCACAGCTCGGCGAGGTCGTCGCCGCGGGCGTGCAGGAGGACCTCGGCGTGCTCGCGGTCCAGGGCGCCGCCCCGGGCGGCGCGCAGGGCCGCGGTGATCCGCGCGGGGGCCGGGGTGTCCTCGGCGGGAGCGGCGTGGCGGGCACGGGGCGTCGGCAGGGTGGTGCTCACGGTGGGGGTCTCTCCGGGGGGCAGCAGGGTCAGCAGGGTCGGCCGGCGCACTCGGCGAGCAGGCCGTGGGGCAGGGCGTCCCGGGTGCGGGGACCGACGCCGAGGCTCAGGGCGCCGGCCAGGTCGGTGAGGGTGTCGACGTCGCGGCGCAGCGAGGGCAGGTCCGCGGACAGCGCGTGCGCCCCGGCGTCGAGGTGGCGGCGCGCGGAGCCGGGACCGAACCGGTGCGGCACGTCGCCGGCCACATCGGCCAGCAGGACGCTGCCGGTGCCCTCGGCGTCGGTCACCAGGGCCGGGCCGGGTGCGCTCAGGGCCTCGTCGAGGGCGGCGGCCAGGTCCGCGGGCCGCAGCGCCGGGACGTCGCCCAGCAGGACGGCCGTGGGGCCCCGCTCCAGGCTCGCCAGGCCCGCGTCCAGGGCCTGCGCCAGGCCGGGCCGGCCCGGGGAGACCGTCACCGCGCCGACCGCGCGGGCAGCCGCCAGGACGTCGCGGTCGTCGCTGACGCACACCACCAGTCCCACGCCCGGGGTGGCCAGGCACGCCTCCAGGCAGTCCAGGGCCATGGCCAGCGCGAGAGCGCGTCGCGGCCCGGGGGGCAGCGCCAACCGCGTCTTCGCCTCGTCGCCGCCCTTGACCGGGACGACGATCCGCCAGCCGCTCACGTGCGTCACCGGGGGAGTCTCCCCCACGATCGGTGGCCTGGGAACACCTACCCTTGCACTCGTGCAGATCGAGGAGCAGCACGAGGTGCCGACCCCGGGGCGCCTGAGCGCGCCCGCCCGTCGCGTCGTGCGGACCGCCGTGAGCGGCGAACCGCTCGACGTCGCCGAGCACGCGGACCTGGTCGGGGCCGCCGCCGCGGGCGCCGTCGTCACGTTCGCGGGGGTCGTGCGCGACCACGACCACGGGCGCGCGGTCCGCGAGCTGGAGTACGTGGGGCACCCCAGCGCCCCCGACGTGCTGGCCGCCGTCGTCGCCGAGGTCGCGGCGGGGCTGGACGTGGACGCGGTCGCGGTCAGCCACCGCCTGGGGCACCTGGTGATCGGGGACGTGGCGCTCGCCGTGGCCGTCTCGGCGGCGCACCGCCAGGAGGCGTTCGCGGCGTGCGCGCGGCTGGTCGACGAGGTCAAGGACCGGCTGCCGGTCTGGAAGCACCAGCACTTCACCGACGGCACCTCCGAGTGGGTCGCCTGCCCCTGAGAGCTAGCCTCGGGCGGTGCCCGACCACCTGCTCGACGCTCTCGCCGTGGCCGCCGACGATCCCGCGCAGCTGTCCGACGACCACGCGCTCGCCCTGCTGGGCGCCGACGGCGACGACCTCGAACGGCTCGCCGCGACCGCCGACGCGCTGCGGCGGGCGCGGGTGGGCGACGACGTGACGTTCGTCGTCAACCGCAACCTCGACGCCGAGCGCGTGGGCGCCGACCTGCACCACGTCCGCGACCTCGTCGCCGAGGCGGTCGGCCTGGGGGCCACCGAGGTCTGCGTCCAGGGGCCCGTCCCGGTCGCCGCCGGTCCCAAGGGGTACCTCGAGCTGGTGCGCGCGGTCCGCGAGGCCGGTCCGGGGGTCCACCTGCACGCCTTCCGGGTGCCCGAGGTGCTCGACGCGGCCCACCGGCGCGGGTCCACGGTCCGCGAGTTCCTCCTCGCCGCGCGCGACGCGGGTCTGGGCTCGGTGCCGGGGACGGCGGCGAAGGTCCTCGACGACGGCGTGCGGACGCGGCTGAACGGGGGCGTGCCCGACCTGCCCGTCGCCGAGTGGGTGCGCGTGCTGACCACGGCCCACGAGGTCGGGCTGACCTCCACGTCGGTCCTCGTGCACGGCGGCCCCGAGACCGGCGCGCAGCAGGTCGCGCACCTGCGGCTGCTCGCCGCGATCGCGCGCCGCACGGGGGGCGTCACCGAGTTCATCGCGATGCCTGCGCCCTGGGGGGACCCGTCGCCGCGCGCCGTGCGGGCCCTGCACGCGGTGGCGCGGCTGCTGCTGGACGGGGCCGTCGACCACGTCCAGGTGGCGTGGCCCAAGCACGCGCCGGGACTGGTCACCCAGCTCCTGGCCGGCGGGGGCGACGACCTCGGCGGGCTGCTGCTCGACGGCGTCCTCGACCCCGCCGCGGGGCAGGAGGCCGGGACGACGCTGACCCGGCAGCGGGCGGCGGCGCTCACGGGTGGCCGTCCGCTGCGGCAGCGGACGACGCGGTACGGCCGGCCGGCCCCGGTGTGAACGACCGGGAGCTGCCCGGTGCCGTGGTCGACGTCGCGGTCGTCGGGGCGGGTTTCGCCGGGCTCGGCGCGGCGATCCGGCTGCACCGCCGGGGGCGGGAGAGCTTCGTCGTCCTCGAACGCGCCGGTGAGGTCGGCGGCACGTGGCGCGACAACACGTACCCGGGGGTGGCCTGCGACGTCCCCTCGCACCTGTACTCGTTCTCCTTCGCGCCCGAACCGGGCTGGTCGCGGGTGTTCGCGCCGGGCGCGGAGATCCAGCGGTACCTGCGGGAGCGGGCGCGGGAGGTCGCCGGGCACGTCCGGCTGGGCTGCGAGGTCCTGCGGGCCCGCTGGTCCGGGCGCTGCTGGGAGCTGGAGACGTCGCGGGGCCCGGTCCGCGCGCGGGTCCTGGTGCTGGCCGCGGGGCGGCTCACCGAACCCCGGATCCCCGACGTCGAGGGCCTGCCGGAGTTCGGCGGCCCGGTGTTCCACACCTCCCGCTGGGACCACTCGGTCGACCTCGCCGGGGCGCGGGTGGGGGTCGTGGGCACCGGAGCCTCGGCCGTCCAGGTCGTCCCGGAACTGGCGGGCACCGCGGCGCACGTCAGCGTGTTCCAGCGCAGCGCGCCGTGGGTCGTCCCCCGCGGGGACCGGCCGTTCGGCGCCGACGAGCGGGCCGGTTTCGCGGCCGAGCCCGCCCGGGCGGCGGCGCTGCGGGAGCGGACGTTCACGGACATGGAACGCGGCCTGGGGGCCCGCCGGCTGGAACCGGTGGCGCTGGAGGCGTTGCGCCGCAGGGCGTCGGACCACCTCGAAGCGCAGATCGAGGACCCCGGGCTGCGGGCGGCGCTGAGGCCGGACTACGAGATCGGCTGCAAGCGCGTCCTGCTGTCGGACACGTTCTACCCGGCGCTGACCCGCCCGGACGTGACGCTCGTGCCGTCCGCGGTCCGGTCGGTGGCGTCGGGGTCGGTGACCGCGGCGGACGGGTCGCGGCACGCGCTCGACGTCCTGGTCCTGGCGACGGGTTTCCACTCCACGGTGCAGCCCTACGCGTCCCGGGTGCTGGGGCGCGACGGGGTCCCGCTCGCGCGGGCCTGGGAGCGGGGGATGGTCTCGCACGCCTCGACCGTGGTGCACGGGTTCCCGAACCTGTTCGTCCTCGACGGCCCGAACGCGAGCCTGGGGCACAACTCGGCGGTGCACGTCATCGAGAGCCAGGTCGGCTACCTGCTGGGGGCGCTGGACCACCTCGCCGCCCGCGGGGGAGCCCTGGAGGTGAGCCTGTCGGCGCAGCGGGCCTACACCGCCGAGATCGACGCGCGGGCGGCCGAGTCGGTGTGGCTGCGGGGCGGCTGCGAGAGCTGGTACGTGGACGCCCGCAGCGGGCGGCTGACGCTGCTGTGGCCGGACACGGCGACGGAGTTCCGACGTCGCAACGGCACGTTCGACCCCGCGCCCTTCTTGTAGGACAAGCGGGTCGACTTGTACGATGAGCGGGTGGACAGCATCCGGTACGTGGAACTCTCGACCGCCACCCTGCCGCTGGCGACCCCGATCAGCGACGCCAAGGTCCTGACCGGCCGGCAGCGGCCCATGACCGAGATCGTGTTCCTGTTCGCGCAGATCCGCACCGAGCAGGGTTTCGAGGGGCTGGGGTTCAGCTACTCCAAGCGTGCGGGCGGCCCGGCGCAGTACGCCCACGCCCGCGAGGTCGCCGCGGACCTGCTGGGGGAGGACCCCAACGACATCGCGAAGGTCTACACCAAGCTCCTGTGGTCGGGGGCGTCCGTGGGGCGCAGCGGGGTCGCCACGCAGGCCATCGCGGCCCTGGACATCGCCCTGTACGACCTGAAGGCCAAGCGCGCCGGGCTGTCCCTGGCCAAGTTCCTGGGCTCGCACCGCGACTCGGTCCGCACCTACAACACCTCCGGGGGTTTCCTGCACGCCCCGCTGGAGGAGGTCCTCGCGCGGGCCGACGAGTCGCTGGCCGCCGGCATCGGGGGCGTCAAGATCAAGGTGGGGCAGCCGGACCAGCGCGAGGACCTGCGCCGGCTGACCGCCGTCCGCGAGCACCTGGGGCCCGACGTGCCGCTCATGGTCGACGCCAACCAGCAGTGGGACCGGACGTCGGCCCTGCGGATGGGGCGGGCGTTCGAGGAGTTCGGCCTGGTCTGGATCGAGGAACCCCTCGACGCCTACGACGCGGTCGGGCACGCCGACCTCGCCCGCGCCCTGGACACGCCCATCGCGACGGGGGAGATGCTCTCCAGCGTGGGGGAGCACCTGGCCCTGGTCGAGCACCGCTCGGCCGACGTCATCCAGCCCGACGCCCCGCGCATCGGCGGCATCACCCCCTTCCTGCGGCTGGCCGCGATCGCCGACCAGGCCGGGCTCGACCTGGCTCCGCACTTCGCCATGGAGATCCACCTGCACCTGGCGGCGGCCTACCCGCGCGAACCGTGGGTCGAGCACTTCGAGTGGCTGAACCCGCTGTTCGAGGAACGCCTCGAGACGGTCGACGGGCGCATGGTCGTGCCCGACCGCCCCGGGCTCGGGTTCACCCTCACCGACCAGGCGCGGGCCTGGACGACGGACTCGGTCTCCTTCGGGGCGCGGTGAGGCGGTGACGACCCGCACCCAGCACCTCGTCGACGTCCTGCGGTTCCGCATCGTCGAGGGCGAGCTGGTGCCGGGACAGGCCGTCCCCTCCGAGAGCGAGCTGGTCGGCGAGTTCGGGGTCTCGCGCACCGTGGTGCGCGAGGCGATGTCCCGCCTGCAGGCCGCCGGTCTCGTGGAGACCCTGCGGGGCAAGGGGTCCTTCGTGCTCGCCCGCCCCAGCGAGGAGAGCTTCGGGGTCGACGTGGCGGGGCTGCGGTCGGTGCCCGAACGCGTCGAGCTGCTCGAGTTCCGGCTCGCGGTGGAGACCGAGGCCGCGGCCCTGGCCGCCGCACGCCGCGACGAGGGCCGCCTCGACGCGCTGCGGCGGGCCGCGACGGCGTTCGCGGACGCCGCCGACCGCCCGGCCGACGCGGTCGGAGCCGACTTCCGGTTCCACGCCGCCGTCGCGGCCGCCTCGGGCAACCGCTACCTCCTCGACGTCCTGCGGACGCTGGGGGAGCCGATGATCGCCATGCCCGCGGCCCGGCTGCGGTCGGGGACGGACACCGTCGCGGACGTCGTCGCCGAGCACGACACCGTCCTGCGGGCCGTCGAGCGCGGGGACGTCGAGACCGCCCGGGCGGCCATGCGGGTCCACCTCGCGAACTCGATCGCGCGGCTCGCCCGGCGCTGAGCCGCCTCAGCCCCCCGCGAAGGGGGGCAGCACATCGAGGGTGGCCCCGTCGTGCAGGACGTCCCCGGGGCGGGCGGCGACGCCGTCGACGAGGAAGCTCGCCGCCGTCAGCACGCGGGCCAGGGCGGGGTCGCGGTCGCCGAGCGTCGAGACCAGCTCGCCGAGGGTCTGCGGCCCGGTCAGCGAGAGCTCCTCGGTCTCGTGCCCGGCGGCCGCGGCCGCCCCGGCGAAGAACCGGATGGACAGCGTCACGTCCTCGTTCACCTTCCGTTCACTGTGGAGGCTCTGGCCACTCAGCCGCCGATGGCGCTCATGGGGCGGGTGGGGTGCAGGAACCCCGGGTCGTCGATGTCGTGCCCGGGCAGCTTGCCCCACATGGCCGCGCGCCAGGTCGCCGCGAGCACTGCGTCGTCGGCCCCCTCGCGCAGGGCACCGCGCAGGTCGGTCTCCGAGGTGGAGAACAGGCAGGTCCTGACCTGGCCGTCCGCGGTCAGGCGCGTCCGGTCGCAGTCCCCGCAGAACGGGCGGGTGACGGAGGCGATGACGCCGACGTCCCCGAGGTGCGCTCCCGACGCGTCCACGACGTCCCAGGTCTCGGCGGGGGCGGCCCCGCGGGCCGTGCCCGGACGGGGGACGAGGGTGAACTCCCGGTGCAGCGCAGCGAGGATCTCCTCGGCGGTGACCATGTCCGAGCGCTGCCAGCTGCCGTGCGGGTCCAGCGGCATCTGCTCGATGAAGCGCAACCGGTAGCCGGCGTCCAGGGCCCAGCGCAGCAGGCCGGCGGCCTCGTCGTCGTTCGTGCCCCGCAGCAGGACGGCGTTGACCTTCACCGGCGCCAGGCCGGCGTCCGCGGCGGCGGCCAGGCCGGCCATGACGTCGGCGTGCCGGTCGCGGCGGGTGATCTGTGCGAACCGGTCGGGGTGCAGGGTGTCGAGGGAGACGTTGACGCGGGTCAGCCCCGCCGCGGCCAGCTTCGCGGCGCGGCGGGCCAGGCCGATGCCGTTGGTCGTCACCGACGTCCGCACGGTCTCGCCGGCCGCGGTGCGCAGCTGCGAGGTCGCCGCGACGATGTCCTCCAAGCCCTTGCGCAGGAGCGGTTCACCGCCGGTGAAGCGGACCTCGTGGATGCCGAGGTCGTGCACCGCCAACCGGATCAACCGGACGATCTCGTCGTCGGTGAGCACTCGCTCGTCCGCCAGCCACGGCAGCCCCTCGGGTGGCATGCAGTAGTGGCAGCGCAGGTTGCAGCGGTCGGTCAGGGAGACCCGCAGGTCCCGGGCCACCCGGCCGTGCCGGTCGAGCAGGTCACCCGTCGTGGAGCGGGGGTCGGCAACGGTCAGCGCCCGAGCCTCCGGGCTCGCGGCGCGCACCCGCGGAAGACCCAGATCGACCGTCGTCACGGGCCCAGGGTAGGTCGCTTCCGGGGGCGCGCCGAACGGGATCACCAGCCGTGTGGCACTGCTCACATCGAGTGAAGCGCGTCACGAGTTGCTCGAAAACCGGTCAGATCCGCTAAGGTGAACACCAGATGAACAGGAGGTGGCACATGGCCAACATCGGAACGAAGACCGCGCCGCAGGCGAGCAGCACGCCCGTCATGCACTGGGTGACCGTCCGCGACACCACCGGCCGCCCGCACCTGGAGATGCGCTGGAGCATCCCCGGGGCGCACGCGCCGCTGTCGCGCGCCGCCTGACCCACGGGTCCCCGACCGCAGGCCCCGCCCACCCGGCGGGGCCTGCGGTGCGTCCGGGCCCGCTCAGGAGGCGAACATCCGGGCGTTGGCCGCCTCGACGTCGGCGTACTGCCGGCCGGCCTGCGCCAGGGCCCGCTGGATCTCCTCCAGCGACCCGCGGACGCGGTCCTGGGTCTGGCGCCACTGCGCCGACAGGTTCGCGAACCCGCTGGCCGCCTGCCCCTTCCAGCACGACTCCAGGTCGAGCAGGTGGCGCATCATCCCCTCGACCTCGGCCGCGAGGTTGGTCGCCGAGCTCGCCACCGCCGTGCTGGCCTGCTCCACGCGTGCGCTGTCGACCTCGAACCGGCTCATGGCATCCTTCCCTCCCCGCGGCACCCGCGGACTGCACGGACCGCCCCGGTGGGCGACCTGCGGGAAACCTAGGACGACGGCACGACGGGAGGCGGGAGTTGTCCACAGCAGCAACGGGTCCGGCCCCGCGAGTGGACCCTGTGCACACCGGGACGACCACCGCGTGAGCGTCCTCGTCGACACCGCGCGCGTCCCCGCTCACGGACGGTGGTGGGCCCACCTGGCCAGCGACACCTCCACCGCCGAGCTGCACGCCTTCGCCGACCGGCTCGGCGTCCCCCGCCGCGCCTTCGAGGGCGACCACTACGACGTCCCCGTCGAACGGGTGCCCGCCGCCGTCGACCTCGGGGCCGAGCTCGTCACGACCCGCGAGCTCATCGCCCGCCTGCGCGCCGCCGGTCTGCGCACGCCCAAGCGTCGCGGGGAGAAGGTGCTGTCCACCGCCGTCGTCGACGGCCACCGCATCGACGTCGTGCGCGCCGCCACGGTCCCCGAGCCCCACGGCACCCACCGGCTCGCCCGGCGGTGCGGCGACGGGGTCCTGCTCGGCGCCGACGGTGACCTCCCCGTCGCGGACCGGCTCGTCGGACCCGTGGCCGGCTTCCGCCGGCGGTGGTCGCGCACCGCGCAGGGCGTCGACCTGCGCCACGACGGGGTCCTGCTGCCCGACGGACCGATCCCGCACCGGCCGCCCGGTCACTGGTGGTCGCTCCTGCTGCACCAGGACTGAGCCGATCCGGGTGCGCCCGCCTCCGGGGCGTGGTCCACTGAGATCCGTTGATGTGTTGCCCCGGACCCGGTCGCGCGTCGTACCGCGTCGAAGGGGATCACCGTGACCACGACCGTCGACCAGGCGTCTCCGGCGGCCCGCCCGAGCGGCGTCGCCCTCTACCGGGCCCTGGCCCAGGAGGTGCGCGAGCGCGGGCTGATGCGTCGTCGGCCCGGCTGGTACGCCGGCCACACCGCCGCGTGCGCCGCTGCCCTGGCCGCCCTCGCCGTCGCCGTCGTGCTGCTGGGGAACACGTGGGCCGTCCTGGCGCTCGCGCCGGTCGTGGCGGTCGTCGTCAGCCAACTCGCCTTCCTGGGGCACGACGCCGCCCACCAGCAGGTCTTCACCCGGCCGGTGGCCAACGAGGTCGCCGCCCGCGCGCTGGCCGCCGGTTGCGCCGGCCTCAGCTACGGCTGGTGGCTGGGCAAGCACGGCGTCCACCACACCGCACCGAACCAGCGCGGGCGCGACACCGACATCGAGTCCAAGGCGCTGGCCTTCTACCCGGAGGCCATGTCCGCCAAGGGCCGGCTGCAGCGCCGGATCCTGCGCCGGCAGGGCCTGCTGTTCTTCCCCCTGCTCCTGCTGGAGGGCTTCAACCTGCACGTGGACAGCGCCCGGGCCCTGCTCTCCCGCGCGCACCGCCCGCGGCGGGTCGTGGACGCCACGCTCGTGCTGACCCGCTGGGCCGCGTACCTCCTGCTCCTGTCGTCCGCTCTGACCCCGGGCAAGGCAGCCGCCTTCGTGGCGGTCGACCTCACCTGCTTCGGGGTCCTGCTCGGCGGCGCGTTCGCGCCCAACCACACAGGGATGCCGGTCCTGCAGCCGGGTGCGCGGATGGACTTCCTGCACCGACAGGTCACCGCCTCGCGCAACGTCAGCGGGGGCTGGTGGGTCGACCTCGTGATGGGCGGGCTGAACCACCAGGTCGAGCACCACCTGTTCCCGAGCATGCCCCGTCCGACGCTGCGCCAGGTGCGACCGCTCGTGCGGGACTTCTGCCGCCGTCACGACGTCCCCTACACCGAGACCACGTTCGCGGGAGCCTTCCGCGCCGTGGTGCGGCACCTGGACACCGTCGGCCTGGCCGGGCGGCGCGACAGGTCCTGCCCGCTGGCGGCACGCCTGCGCTCGTGACGTCCACCACCCCACCGGACCTGTACGGTCGGAACGGGTGATCACGGCCGCGTGCGCGGTCCTCGTGCCGCAGACCCGCACCAGCAGGACGACGGCACGGGGAAGGGCGGCAGCGGTGGGCGACACCGAACGCGTCCGCGCCATCCTCCTCGAGCTCGCTCCGCCCGGTACCCGTCCCCAGGACCTGCCGCAGCGACTGGTCGACGCCTGCGACCAGGCCCTGACGGTCAGCGGCGTCGGTCTGGCCCTCATGACGAGCGAGGCGGTCCCGGCGGGCCTGGTGGCCGCCTCCGACGAGGTCGCCAGGACCCTGGAAGACCTGCAGTTCACCCTCGGCGAGGGGCCCTGCCTGGACGCCTCGCGCACCGGGCGCCCCGTCCTGGTCCCGGACCTCGCCAGCGCCGACCGCCTGGTCGGCGGCCGGGCACGGTGGCCGGGTTTCGCCGCCGCGGCGATCGGTGCCGGCGCCGCCGCGGTCTTCGCCCTGCCGTTGCGCATCGGGCTCATCAGCATCGGCGTGCTCGACCTGTACCGCGACCGGGTGGGCCCCCTGGACCGGGCCGAGCTCGCCGAGGCCCTGGCCTACGCCACGGCCGCGAGCAGGATGCTGCTCACCCTGCGGACCCCGCCGGAGGACACTGGTGGTGAGCCCGCCTGGCACGTCCCGCTGGCCCACGACCGGGCCGTGGTCCACCAGGCGACCGGCGTGATCAGCGTCACCGCGCAGGTCGACCTCGCCGACGCCCTCGTGCTGCTGCGCGCGCGGGCCTGGAAGGACGACCGTCCCGTCGACGAGGTCGCCGCGGACGTGGTGGCCGGCCGGCTGCGCTTCGGCCCCGACACCGCGTGGAGCCCGGGGTGAGCGCCCGGGTCGACCCCCCGCCGCACGACGAGCACACAGGACGAACGAGGGAGGAGGGGACCGTGAGCGAGCAGCGCACCGCGCAGGTCTTCGTGGAGCTGGCCGACACCCTGGTGGACGACTTCGACATCGTCGACTTCCTGCACGTCCTCACCGAGCGGTGCGTGGAACTGCTGGGCGTCGGCGCGGCGGGGCTGATGCTGTCCGACGAGCGGGGACGGTTGCGGGTCGTCGCCGGGACGTCGCAGACGACCCGGGACCTGGAGCTGTTCGAGCTGGAGGTCGAGGAGGGGCCCTGCGTCGACACCTTCGCCACCGGACGGGCCATCCGCAACGTGGAGATCGACACCGAGTCGGCGGGGCGGCGGTGGCCGCGGTTCTGCGCGGCGGCCCGCGCCGCGGGGGTGGCCCACACCTCGGCCCTGCCGATGCGGTTGCGGGGGGAGGTCATCGGCGCCCTCAACCTCTTCGCCGACGGCCCGACCGACCAGGCCGGTCTGGACCTGGGGCAGGCGATGGCCGACATCGCGACCATCGGGCTCATCAACGAGCGGTCGCTGCGGGAGAGGACGCTGCTGTCCGAGCAGCTGCAGGCCGCCCTGAACAGCCGCGTCGTCATCGAGCAGGCCAAGGGGGTGCTCGCCGCCCGGCTGGACACCACGGTCGAGGACGCCTTCACGCGTCTGCGCCGCCACGCCCGCCGCGAGGGGACCACCCTGACCGCGGTCGCCGCCGCCGTCATCGCCGGCGACCTGCGCCTGGACCTGCCGCGCCGGCCCTGAGGGGTTCTGCGCCACCCTTGCCGGGGGGAGGAGGACGGGCCTAGCCTGCCCGGAACGCCACCCCGGACCCGGTCGCGCGACCGCTCAGCCGACCCGGGAGACGACGCGTGCGCACCCACACCACCTCGACGCGAGCCGACCGCCCCCACCGCCGGCAGGCGGTCCGACGGCCCCGGGAGCAGCGGCCGTGAAGTTCGACGGTCCCTCGTCGGCCCCCTCCACGACCGGGTTCCGCAAGCGCCGGCCGGTGCGTCCCGAGCCCGAGCCCGAGCCCGAGCCCGCTCGCGCCCGCGTCGCCACACCCCCTGACGACCTCGCGCTGGAGCGGTGGTGGTGGGAAGCCCCCGCCGACCAGCGCTCGCTGGCGCTGTCGCTGCCGGCGGAGAACCCCCTGCCCGAGGACCTGGTCGTGCCGCTGCTGCTGCACGGCGTGCTGGTGCAGGACGCGCAGCGACGAGCCGGTCCCGTCCCGCAACCGGCGCACCTGCGGCGGTTCCTCGACGAGGTGCGCCGGATGCAGGACGGGGGAGAGGGACCGGTCAGTCCTGCGCGCGTGCCGTGAGCGTCGCCTTCAGCGTCTGCTCGGCCCCGCCGCGCACGACGGTGAGCTCGACGGTGCTGCCCACGGCCTTGCCGCGGATCGTCGCCGTCAGGGAGTCGGCCCCGTCGGTGTTCACGCCGTCGACGGCCGTGATGACGTCACCGGCCTTGACCCCGGCGTTGGCCGCGGGCCCGCCGTCGGTGACGGCCGCCACCTGGGCGCCCTCGCGGGTCACGTCGCCGACCGTCGCGGTGGCCGACTGCTGGGACAGGCTCACCCCGAGCAGCGCGTGCTGCGCCGTGCCGGTCTTGATGAGCTGGTCGGCGATCATCTTGACCTCGTTGGAGGGGATCGCGAACCCGAGGCCGATGCTGCCGGACTGGCTCGAGGACGACGCGGAGCTGAGCGAGGCGATCGAGGAGTTGATCCCGATGACCTTGCCGGAGGAGTCCAGGAGCGCGCCGCCGGAGTTGCCGGGGTTGATCGCCGCGTCGGTCTGGATCGCGCTGGTGGCCACCGTCTCCGCCGCCGACTGCTGCTGCTGACCGCCGAACTGCCCGAACGGGTCCTGGGACTGCTGCTGCGACTCGTCCTCGGCCTGGGTGACGACCGGGCGGTTCAGCGCCGAGACGATGCCCGTCGTCGCGCTGCCCGACAGGCCCAGCGGGTTGCCCAGCGCCATCACGGCCTGCCCGGCGACGACGTCGTCGGAGTCCGCGAACGTCGCGGCCTTCAGGTCGCCCGGCGGGTCCGTCAGCTGGATGACCGCCAGGTCGGTGGCGGGGTCGGTGCCCTTGATGGTCGCGGCGTACTCCCGGCCGTCGGACAGCGTCACCTTGATCGAGGCGCCCGTGCCCAGGCCGGAGACGACGTGGTTGTTCGTCACCACGTAGCCGGAGGAGTCGTAGACGATCCCCGAGCCCTCCGCCTCGCCGGACTGCCCGGTCACGGTCACCGACACTACGCTCGGCGCGACGGCGCTCACGACGGCCTGCCAGTTCACGGTCGTCTCGCTGACGCCCTGGATCTGGGTGCTCGCCGAGCCGGTGGACGAGGAGGTCGTGCCCGTGGTCGCCGACTGGCCGAACGCTCCCGTGAGCCCGGCGGTCAGCAGGCTCGCCGCGACGGTGCAGCCCACGGCGATGCCGGCGACGCCCAGCCAGCCGGGGGAGCGGCGCGGGCCGCGACGACCGCCGCCACCACCGCCGCCACCCTCACCGCCGCCGCCGTTCGGCGGGGTCGGGCCGCCGGGGGTCGTCCACGGGTCGTGCTGCCCGTACTGCCCGTACCCCTGGTCGCTGGGCTGCTGGTACGGCCCCCGGTTCCAGTCCCAGGGCTGCTGGGGCTGGGTCGGGCTGGAGTCGCCGTAGCCGCCGGACTGGTTGTCGCGGGCCGTGGTGGTGGCGACCCCGGACGAGGGGTGGCCGCTGCCGGCGGTGGTGTCGCGCTCGTCGGGGCCGTTCATCGGTGCTCACCTCTGCGAGTAGGTCCTGGGCTTGTCCACTCCCATTGACGGACACTCCGCTGCAGGCGCACCTGGAAGCGACTGGGACCTAGCTGTGAATGCCCGCCCCGCCCGCGTCCGCGTCGTCGTCCGCGTCGTCGTCCGCGTCGTCCCCGTCCTCGGGTCCGGGCTGCAGGGCGTGCTCGTCGGCGCGGAACCGCACCCGGAACGTCGCCCCCCCGCCCTCGGTGGGCAGCACCGACACCGTGCCGCCGTGCAGGTCCACGATGGTCGCGACGATCGCCAGCCCCAGCCCGGAACCGCCGCCCGTCCCGCGCCGGCGCGAGGAGTCCACCCGGTAGAAGCGTTCGAAGACCTTGTCGGCCTGGTCAGGCGTCAGCCCCGGCCCGTGGTCGCGCACCTCCACGACCGACTCCGGGCCCGACGGTCCCCGCACCCGGCCCACGGCCACCTCGATCGGAGTCCCCGCCGGGGTGTGGTGCACGGCGTTGGCCAGCAGGTTCGTCAGCACCTGCCGCATGCCGGCCTCGTCGGCCAGCACCACCGCCGAACTCGGGCCGACCCCCTCGTGGACCCCCGTCAGCCGCACCGTCCGGTCCGGCGCCAGCGCCCGGGCGTCGTGGACGCAGTCGGAGGCCACCACGACGAGGTCCACGGGCTCGCGGCGGGTCGTGCGCGTCCGCTGGGCCTCGTCGAGCCGGGCCAGCGCCAGCAGGTCCTCCACCAGCCGCCCCAGCCGCGTCGACTCGCCCTCGATGCGCCCCATGACGTGCGCGACGTCGTCGGGTTCGCGCACCGCGCCCTGCCGGTACAGCTCCGCGAAGCCCCGGATCGCCGCCAGCGGCGTGCGCAGCTCGTGGCTGGCGTCGGCCACGAACCGGCGCATCTGGTCCTCCGAGCGCTGCCGGGCGCCGAACGAGGCCTCGATCTGCGCCAGCATCGTGTTCAGCGCCGTCGACAACCGGCCGATCTCGGTGCCGGCCGGTGCGGCGGGCACGCGCCGCGACAGGTCCCCGGCCGCGATCGCCGAGGCCGTCCGCTCGATGTCGTCCAGGGGGCGGAAGCTGCGGCGGATCGCCAGGACGGCGAAGAACCCCCCGAGGACCAGCGCCCCGGCCGCCACGGCCAGGGCCACCGTCCGGAAGTCGGACAACGTCCGGGTGGCTCCCGACAGGGGCAGCGCGACGGCGATGTTCTTCGTCGTGGGACTGCCGCTGACGCTGGCGGTGAAGACCAGCACCCGCCAGGGGTCGCCCCCGTCGGCGTCGGGCACGGTGAACGGGTCGTCGCCGTGGGCCGCGACGTACGCCGTCGTCAGCCGCGGCAGGGCCGGTGCCTTCAGGCACCGGTGCTGGTCGTCGACCTGGCAGGCCGCGACCGGGTCGGTGCCGTCGGAGTCGCTGAGCTGGACGTAGAAGTCGGACAGCTGCAGCGCCTGACCCGTGGACTGGTTGAACACCGGGAAGGCGCTGTAGATCGCGACCTTCCCCTTCTCGATGAGCTGCTCGTCGACCTGGGTTCGCAGGTTGCGCTGCAGCAGCTGCAGCGACACCACGCTCGTGACGCTCATCGCCAGCACCAGCAGCACCACGACGATCACCAGCAGCCGCACCCGCAGGGGCAGCCGCGACTCGGCGGCCAGGGCGCGCGCCCGCGCCCCGCGCAGCCGTCCGGCGAACCGGGTCATCCCACCGTCTGCGGGACGCGCAGGACGTACCCCACGCCGCGCTTGGTGTGGATCAGCGGTTCCAGGCCCTCGGTGTCCAGCTTGCGGCGCAGGTAGGAGATGTACGACTCCACGATCCCCGCCTCGCCGTTGAAGTCGTAGTCCCACACGTGGTCGAGGATCTGCGCCTTCGACAGCACCCGGTTCGGGTTCAGCATCAGGTACCGCAGGAGCTTGAACTCCGTCGGGGACAGCTCCACCTCCCGGCCCGCCCGGCGCACCTCGTGGGAGTCCTCCTCGAGCTCGAGGTCGTGGAACACCAGGCGCCCCGTGTCCGCGCCCTCGGCCGCGCCCGTGCGGCGCAGCACCGCGCGGATGCGGGCCACGACCTCCTCGAGGCTGAACGGCTTCGTCACGTAGTCGTCGCCGCCGACCGTGAGCCCGGCGACCTTGTCGGCGGTGTCGTCGCGCGCGGTCAGGAACAGCACCGGGACCGGCCGGCCGCGTTCGCGCAGCTTGCGCGTCACGGTGAACCCGTCCAGGTCGGGGAGCATGACGTCGAGCACGACCAGGTCGGGGCGGAAGTCCTCGGCCAGCTTCAGCGCCTCGGCGCCGTCGGCGGCCGAGGCGACCTCGAACCCGGCGAAGCGCAGACTGGTGGCCAGCAGTTCGCGGATGCTCGGCTCGTCGTCGACGACGAGCAGGCGGGCCTCCGGAGCAGAACTCGCAGATCTCACACCGGTCAGTCTGCGCCCGCAGCCTGGGAGCGGGCTGGGGACCCGCCCGGAGCGGTGGGTGGGAAGTGCGAAGATCGGGTCCGTGCCGCCTCCGAAGCCGCCCGCCGCCCTGCGCCGGGTGACCGCGACCCGCTACGTGGTACCGCTGCGCGAGGGCGGCAGCATGCCCGGGGTCTGCGAGGCCGACGACCTCGGGACCTACGTCGTGAAGTTCCACGGCGCCGGGCAGGGCCGGCGCGTCCTGGTCGCCGAGGTCCTCGCCGCGGCGCTCGCCGGCGCCCTGGGCCTGGAGGTGCCCGAGCTCGTCGTCGCCGACGTCGACCCCGTCATCGGCCGCGGCGAGCCCGACGAGGAGGTCCAGGACCTGCTGCTGCGCTCCCCGGGGGCCAACCTCGGCATGGACTTCCTGCCCGGGGCGCTGTCCTTCGACCCGGCCGTGGACCCCGTCGACCCGGACTGGGCGGCGCGCGTGCTGTGGTTCGACGCCTTCGTCCTCAACGTCGACCGGTCCTGGCGGAACCCGAACTCGCTGTGGTGGGGTGCACGGCCCTGGCTCATCGACCACGGTGCGGCGTTGTACTTCCACCACGACTGGCCCCGCGCCGCCGCCAGCGTCGACCGTCCGCTGCGGCACGCCGAGGACCACCTGCTGCTGCGGGCCGCGGCGCCCGTGGCCGCTCTGGACTGCGCCGCCGCGCTGACCCCCGAGGTCCTGCGCGCGGCCGTCGACGCCGTCCCGGACGTGTGGGTCGAGGACGAGCCCGGGTTCGACTCCGCCGCCGCGCTGCGCACGGCCTACCTGGACTGGTTCACCGCGCGCCTGGCCGCCACGGGATGGGTCGAGGACCTGGCCCGCGTGCAGCGCGAGCACGGTGGGGGGGCCTCCCGTGGCTGAGCCGGCCGGGCTGGACGTCTTCGAGTACGCCGTCGTGCGCGTCGTCCCGCGCGTGGAGCGCGCCGAGTTCCTCAACGCCGGGATCGTGCTGTGGTGCCGGCAGCGCGAGCACCTGCAGGCCCGGACCGTCCTGGACCCCGACCGCCTGCGCGCCCTCGGCGCCGACCTGGACGTCGAGGCCTTGAGGCGGCACCTGCGGGCCCTGGAGGGCGTCTGCGCGGGCGACCCGGCCGCCGGGGCCGCCACCACCGAGGCCAAGGGGGCCCGCTTCCGCTGGCTCGTCGCCCCCCGCTCGACGGTCGTGCAGACCTCGCCGGTGCACTGCGGGCTGACGGCCGACCCGGCCGCCGAGGTCGACCGGCTGCTGGCGGCGCTGGTGCTGCCCGCGCGCTGACGGCGCCGGCGCGGCGGCGGTCGGGCAGTATCGGTCCATGGCCCCCGAACCCGCGCTGAGCCCCGAGAACCCGTTCGCCGCCGCGAGCGACCTGCCCTTCGCCGTGCCGCCGTTCGACCGGATCCGCGTCGAGCACTACGCCCCGGCGTTCGAGGCCGGGATGGCCGGGCACCTCACCGAGCTCGACGCGCTCCTCGCGCAGGACCCGCCGGCCGCGGCGTTCCTCGACGGCCTGGAGGCCGCGGGGCAGCTGCTCGCCCGCGCCGAGGCCGTGTTCTTCAACCTCGTCGGCACCGACGCCGACGACGCCCTGCGGGCCGTGCAGGCCGAGTACTCGCCCCGGCTGTCCGCCCACCACGACGCGGTCCGGCTCGACCCGCGCCTGGTCGCCAGGGTCGCGGCCCTGCACGAGGACCCGCCGGCGGACCTGGACCCCGAGCAGCGCCGGCTGCTGGACCGGCTGCACCGCGACGCGGCCCGCTCCGGGGCCCTGCTCGACGCCGCGGGCCAGGCCCGGCTGCGCGAGCTCAACGAGGAGCTGTCCACCCTCACGACCGCCTTCGACGTCGAGCTGCTCGCCGACACCAACGACCTCGCCGTCCGGTTCACCGACGCCGCCGAGCTCGAGGGGCTGTCCGCCGCCGAGCTCGCCCGCGCCGCCGACGGCGACGGGTACCTCCTGCCGCTCGTCCTGCCCACCGGCCAGCCCGTGCTGGAGTCCCTGCACCGCAGGGAGTCCCGTCGTCGGGTGCACGAGGCGTCGGTGCTGCGCGGCGGCCGCGGCGGCGACCACGACACCCGCGCGACCCTCCTGCGGATCGCGGCGCTGCGCGCCGAGCGCGCCGCCCTGCTCGGCCACCCCGACCACGCCTCCTGGGTGGTGGCCGACGAGACCGCCGACGATGTCGAGGCCGCCGTCGGCATGCTGCGCCGGCTCGCGCCCGCCGCCGTCGCCAACGCCCGCCGCGAGGAGGCCGAGCTCACCGAGCTCCTGCACGCCGACGGGTTCGAGGGCCCGCTGCAGC
Source organism: Kineococcus rhizosphaerae (assembly GCF_003002055.1). Taxonomy (NCBI): domain Bacteria; kingdom Bacillati; phylum Actinomycetota; class Actinomycetes; order Kineosporiales; family Kineosporiaceae; genus Kineococcus; species Kineococcus rhizosphaerae. The sequence goes on along the minus strand of NZ_PVZF01000009.1, from coordinate 67,067 downwards.
CCTGGGACTGGGCCTACTACGCCGAACGGCTGCGCCGCGAGCGGTTCGCCGTCGACGCCGAGGCCCTCAAACCCTGGTTCGAGCTCGACCGCGTCCTCGTCGACGGCGTGTTCGCCACCGCCACCGCCCTGTACGGGCTGACGTTCACCGAACGCACCGACGTGCCCACCTTCTCCGCCGACGTGCGCGCCTTCGAGGTCGCCGACGCCGACGGCCCCCTCGGGCTGTACCTGTTCGACCCCTACGCCCGCGCTTCCAAGCGCGGCGGGGCGTGGATGAGCTCGTTCGTCGAGCAGTCCCGCCTGCTCGGGACCCGGCCCGTCGTCGTGAACTGCCTCAACGTGCCCAAGCCCGCCGCGGGCGACCCGGCGCTGCTGACCGTCGACGAGGTCGAGACGCTGTTCCACGAGTTCGGCCACACCCTGCACGGGCTGCTGTCCGACGTGCACTTCCCCCGGTTCTCCGGGACCAGCGTCCCCCGAGACTTCGTCGAGTTCCCCTCCCAGGTCAACGAGTTCTGGGGCTTCGAACCCGAGGTCCTCGCCGGGTACGCCAAGCACGTGGAGACCGGCGAACCGCTGCCCGCCGACGACGTCGCGAAGCTGCGCGCCGCCCGCGGGTACGGGCAGGGCTTCTCCACCACCGAGTACCTGGCCGCGGCCCTGCTGGACCAGGCCTGGCACCGCGTCGGCCCCGGTGCCCTCGACGGGGCCGTGCCCGACGAGGTCGGCCGGTTCGAGGCCGCGGCCCTGGCCGAGGCCGGGGTCGCGCTGGAGACCGTCCCCCCGCGCTACCGCAGCACCTACTTCCACCACGTCTTCGGCGGCGGCTACGCGGCCGCGTACTACTCCTACGTGTGGAGCGAGGTCCTCGACGCCGACACCGTCGAGTGGTTCGCCGAGAACGGGGGACTGCGCCGGGAGAACGGCGACCACTTCCGGCGCACCGTCCTGGCCCGCGGCGGCAGCGTCGACCCGCTGGAGGCCTACCGCGAGTTCCGCGGCCGCGACGCGCGGATCGAACCGCTGCTGCGCCGGCGGGGGCTGGCCGACGCCTGAGCGGTGCCCCGCCGCGCCCGCACGGGCCGGAACACCTCGTGCGGGTGCGGGGTTCGCCCCCACGTGAAGTCCATCAGGTACTCCCAGACCGGTCCGTCCTCCGTCCTGTCCCTGGCCGAGCGCCCCCTGCCCGAACCCGACGCGGGCGAGGTGCGGCTGCGCGTCGTCGTCTCGGGGGTGAACCCCACCGACTGGAAGTCGCGCTCGGGGGCCACCGGCACGCTGGCCTTCGAGGAGGCCACCCCCAACCAGGACGGGGCGGGCGTCGTGGACGCCGTCGGCCCCGGCGTGCCCGACCTCGCCGTGGGGGACCGGGTGTGGACGTGCATGGCCGCCCAGGGCCGGCCCACCGGCACCGCCCAGGAGTTCACCGTCCTGCCCGCCGACCGCGTCACCCGGCTGCCCGACGGCGTCTCCTTCGACGTCGGCGCGGCCCTGGGCGTGCCGGCCGTCACGGCGCACCGTGCCCTGACCGTCGCCGAGGACGGCCCCCGCCGGCTGGCCCCCGGAGCGCTCACCGGCCGCACCGTGCTCGTCTCCGGCGGCGCCGGGGCCGTCGGGCACGCCGCGATCCAGCTCGCCCGCTGGGCCGGGGCCACCGTCGTGACGACGGTCAGCGGCCCGGAGAAGGGCCGGCTGGCCACGGCCGCCGGAGCCCACCACGTCGTCAACTACCGCGAGGGCGACCCCGCCGCCGAGATCCGCGAGATCGCCCCCGACGGCGTCGACCTGGTCGTCGAGGTCGCCCTGGCCCAGAACCTCGCCCTCGACCAGGCCGTGATCCGCCCGCGCGCCTCGATCGCGAGCTACGCGAACGACGGCGGCGACGGCGTGAACGTCGACATCCGCCCGCACATGGTCCTCAACACGCGCCTGCAGTTCATCCTCATGTACACGATGGGCGCCGAGGCGCTGGCCGCCGCGGCCGAGGACGTCACCGCGGCCGCGCGCGACGGCGCCCTCGGCGTCGGGGAGGAGCACGGGCTGCCGCTGACCCGCTTCCCGCTGGAGCGCACGGCCGACGCCCACGACGCCGTGGAGGGCGGCGTCGTGGGCAAGGTCCTCATCGACGTCGCCGACGCCTGAGGCTCACGAACGGCTGAGGCTCACGGCTGCAGCCGGCCGGCGGAGCGGACGAGGGCGAGCACGGCCTGCGCGACGTGCTCGTCCTCGCCCGCGTGCTCGCGCTGGGCCCAGTCGCGGACGCGCTCGTCGGCCCAGAACGCCGCCACCGGGTCCGCCGCCTGCGCCGCCACGGGTTCGCCCTCGCCCAGGACGGCCAGCAGCCGGGACCCGTCCACGACGCCGAAACCCGTCGTGGCGTCCCGGCCCGGACCGGCGCGGAAGGTGCCGTTGTCGCCCGAGGTCACGTCGAAGCACACCGTCGGGTGCGCCGGGACGACCGTCAGCGGGTCCCACGCCCGGCCCGTCAGCTGCTTGGTGAGCAGGTACAGCGCCGCGTACAGCGGTGCCACCGCCGACGTGCCGCCGATCGCCGCCTCCTGGCCGTCGACCCGCACGGTGTAGCCCGTGACGGGGTCGGCGTTGCCCGCCACGTCGGGCACGTTGCGGCCCGGGAAGAACACGCTCGTACCGCCCCCGGTCGCGCTGGAGCGGTCGTTGTCGTCCCACACGACCTCGGCGGCGCGGGCCCCGGAGGCGTCGACCGTCAGCCGGGTCCCGCCGCACCCGACCGCGTTGGGGGAGGAGGCGGGGAAGTCGACGTGGTCCTTCCCGTCCCCGCCGGAGTCCTGCGACCCGGTGTCGCCGGCGGCCACGAACACCGGCACGCCCGCGCGGCGCGCCGAGGCGAGCACGGCGTCGAACGCCGTCACGGCCGCGGCGTCCCAGTGGTTCTCCGGGCCGCCCCAGGAGATCGAGACGACGTCGACGCCGTCGGCGACCGCCTGCGACACCGCCTCGCGGAACCCGGCGTCGGTGTTCGGGGCGAAGTAGACGCGCTGGGCGGCACCCGGGGCGACGGCCGCGATGACCTCGACGTCCAGCATGACCTCGCCGTCGGCGCCGTCCGCGCCGTCCGAGGCCGGCTGCGCGCCGTCCACGGACACGCTCGTGACGTCCGGGACGGCCAGGCCGCGCTCGGTGAGGTAGGTCCGCAGGTCGTCGGTGCCCACCGCGCCGCCGAGCTCGACGATCCCGACGCTCAGCCCCGACCCGTCGGCCCGGTCGATCGGGTACGCGTAGGCGCGCGCCACGTCCCGGGCGGACGCGAACGGCCTCGACGCCGCCCGGGGCAGGCGGATCCTGGACCGCCGGGCGGTGCCGGTGGAGGGCTCGGCGGGGGAGGGGTGCGCGGTCTCGGCCATGGACCGCACAGTGCCACCGCCCGCCGGCGGCGCCACCGGGAACGCGTCAGGACCGCGTCAGAGCAGGGTCAGGGCAGGACGCCGTCGGCGTCCGGGACCCCGCCGTCGATGTCGTCGGCGTCCACGATCCGGTACGCGTAGCCCTGCTCGGCCAGGAACCGCTGCCGGTGGGCGGCGAAGTCCTGGTCCTTGGTGTCGCGCGAGACGACGGTGTAGAACCGCGCCGCCCCGTGGTCGCCCTTGGGACGCAGGACCCGGCCCAGGCGCTGGGCCTCCTCCTGGCGGGACCCGAACGAGCCCGACACCTGGATGGCGACCTTCGCCTCCGGCAGGTCGATCGAGAAGTTCGCGACCTTGCTCACGACGAGCGTCGTGATCTCCCCGTGCCGGAACGCGTCGAACAGCCGCTGGCGCTCCTTGACGGACGTGTCGCCCTTGATGACGGGCGCGTCGAGGCGCTCACCGAGGTCGTCGAGCTGGTCGATGTACTGACCGATGACCAGCGTCGGCTGGCCCCGGTGCTGCTCGACGAGCTTCTCCACCACGCGGGACTTCTCCAGCGACGTCGAGCACAGCCGGTACTTCTCGTCGTCCTCGGCCGTGGCGTAGGCCAGGCGCTCGGAGTCGGGCAGGGTGACGCGGACCTCGACGCAGTCGGCGGGCGCGATGTACCCCTGCGCCTCGATGTCCTTCCACGGCGCGTCGTAGCGCTTGGGGCCGATGAGGGAGAACACGTCGCCCTCGCGGCCGTCCTCGCGCACCAGCGTCGCGGTCAGGCCCAGCCGGCGCCGGGCCTGCAGGTCGGCCGTCATCCGGAAGATCGGCGCCGGCAGCAGGTGGACCTCGTCGTACACGATGAGGCCCCAGTCGCGGGCGTCGAAGAGCTCCAGGTGCGGGTACACGCCCTTCCGCTTCGTCGTCACGACCTGGTACGTCGCGATCGTCACGGGCCGGATCTCCTTGCGCGCCCCCGAGTACTCGCCGATCTCGTCCTCGGTCAGCGACGTGCGCTTGACCAGCTCGTCGCGCCACTGCCGGGCCGAGACGGTGTTCGTCACGAGGATGAGGGTCGTCGCGCGGGCCCGGGCCATGGCGGCCGCCCCGACGATCGTCTTGCCCGCGCCGCAGGGCAGGACGACGACGCCGGACCCGCCGTGCCAGAAACCCTCGACGGCCTGGTCCTGGTACGGGCGCAGGCTCCAGCCGTCCTGGGCCAGGTCGATCGAGTGCGCCTCGCCGTCGACGTACCCGGCGAGGTCCTCGGCGGGCCAGCCCAGCTTCAGCAGCACCTGCTTGAGGTTGCCGCGCTCGCTGGGGTGCACCAGGACCGTGTCGGGCGCGACCTTGGCCCCCAGCAGCGGGGCGACCTTCTTGCTGCGCATGACCTCCTCGAGCACGGGAGCGTCGAGGGAGTGCAGCACCAGCCCGTGCGCCGGGTCCTTGACCAGCTGCAGCCGGCCGTAGCGGGCCATCGTCTCGGCCACGTCGACCAGCAGCGCGTGCGGGACGGAGTAGCGGGAGAACTCCAGGAGGGTGTCGACGACCTGCTCGGCGTCGTGCCCGGCCGCGCGCGCGTTCCACAGGCCCAGCGGCGTCAGCCGGTAGGTGTGGACGTGCTCGGGGGCGCGTTCGAGCTCGGCGAAGGGCGCGATCGCCGCCCGGCACGCCGCGGCGCGCGGGTGGTCGACCTCGAGCAGCAGCGTCTTGTCGCTCTGGACGATGAGGGGGCCGTCGGTCACCTGGTGGTCAACTCCGTGGGGGTCGGGGAACTTCCGTCAGCGCCGGAAGAGGACGTCGACACCGCCGGTGTCGAAGGTGGAGCCGGAGTCGAAGCCGCCGTTGGAGGCGGCGACGGCGATGACGATCCCGAGGACCACGACACCGAGGACGACGAGCCCGATGTTGACCCAGGCGCAGATCTTCCCGGCCAGCAGGTACCCCAGACCCCGCTTCGCCCCGTTGGCCGCCACGATGTCGCGCCGGGCCCCCGGCGTGAGGGCCAGGGACACGATCGAGGCGATCCACCCGAGCGTCCCGGCCGTCAGGAGGGTCAGGGCCAGACCGCCGACGGCCGTCCACAGGACCGCGTGCGCCATGGGCGCCACGGGCGGCTGCTGGCCGGCGTAGCCGTACTGCTGGTTGCCGTACTGCTGGTTGCCGTACTGGTCCGTGTACTGCTGGTTGGCGTACCGCTGGTCGGGGTACTGCTGGTTCTGCTGGGCGCCGTACTGAGTGCCGTACTGGCCGCCGGGCTGCTGGCCGTAAGGCTGGCCGGGCTGCTCACCGTACGGCTGTCCGGACGGGGACGACGAGGACCAGGACTGCTGCTGCTCGCCGTACCGCGGCAGGCTCTCGGTCGGCGGCGTCTGCGCCGGGTTCGCCCGGGTGGCGTCGTCCGCTCCACCCGTGCGGTACGGGTCGTGCGCGTCACCCGTGCCGGGGCCCTGACCGGCCGCGTACGGGTCCTGCGGGGCCTGTTCCGGGTCCGGCTTCTCCCACCAGGACCGCTGTCCCTCGCCCTGCCCGCTGTCGCTCATGGTGGTCCGCGCTCCGATCCAAGGTGTGCCGCTCGTCCGGGGTCCGACGCTAGCCCACACCTCCGACGGGTACCTCCCGCCGCTCAGCCGGCGTCCACCACACCGGTGATGCGGTGCACCGAGAAGGACCGGACCGTCCGCTCCGCGTGGTCGAAGACCGTCACCCGGCCACCGTCGACGCCCAGCGGGTCGACGAGGTGCCGCCCCGCGGCCCCCGTGGCGTCGACGTACCCGACCCACACGGGCCGGCGGCGGCTGACGGCCTCGCGCAGCACCGACAGCGACGTCGTGGGGTCCATCGCCGGCAGGGCGGGGGCGTCCTCGTACCGCTCCCGGCGGCGCTCCAGCTCGGCGAGGTCGTCGTCGCCGCCGCGGACCGTCTGCACGGCGGCGGCCAGCAGCGACGGGCCCGGCGCGGGCGGCTCGCCCGTCACCGGTCGCGGCGGCGGCTTGGGCCCGGAACGGTTGGCCGAGGGACGGCGGACGAGGAGCTCCCCGCCGGGCCCCTCCGCGGCCGGGGCGACCCCCACGTCGCGCAGCACCGCCAGGACGTCGTCCGGGTCGGCGGAGCTGGTCAGGACGGTGGGGGCCAGCGCTCGCAGACCCAGTGCGCTGCAGCGCTTGTCGGCGACCAGCTCGGCGAGCAGGGTGGGGTCCTCGGCGCGGACGTAGGCGTTCGCCCGGCCCACCCGCACGCGCCCGTGGCGCCGGGCGACGTCGCGGACGAGGTACTCCAGCGGTTGCGGGACCCCCGTCGAGGACAGCTGGGCGAGGAAGGCGAGGACCTCGTCCGCGGTCTGCCCGTCGTCGAGCCCGCGGCGCACCGTCGTGGGGTCGAAGCGGTAGACCGTCGCCCCGCCACGGCTCTCGACCCGGGCCAGCGACTCCAGCCGCCGGGCCACCGCCGCCTCCAGCGGTCCGGGCGCGACCGCCGTCAGGTCGGCCTGCAGCAGCACCTCGCGCACCGGTTCGGGCATCGCCCGGGCCAGGGCGGCCAGGGCGCCGTCCTCGTCACCGGCCAGCAACGCCCGGCCCGCGGGGGCCAGGGCCCCCGCGCCGAGGACGCCCAGCCACGCCGCGTCCCGCAGCGTCCACTCGACGAGGTCGTCGCGCAACCGCGTCGCGCGCCGCGGCGCCGACCAGCGCAGCCGGGCGGCGAGCTCGGGACCGGGCACGGCGCCGTCGGCGGGCAGCGCGGCGAGCTCGGCCAGGACCGCGTGCCGGACCACGGGCGCCGACGTGCGGTCCAGGTCGGGGCCCAGGGCGTTGCGGGCGGAGTCCTTCGCGTCGCGCGAGCCCACCATCGCCGGTACCCGCGTCGAGGGCAGCCACGCCGTGGCCAGCGTCAGCCACTGCTCGGGCACGTCCTCGGCCAGCCACGCGTCGAACGCGGGCGTGGGCAGCCAGCGCGGTTCGACCTCGCCGTCGTCGGCGACGAGACCGGCCACCCACGCCGTCTCCACGACGAGCGCCGCCGTCGGCTCGTCGACCTCGAGGGCGGCCGCGGTCCGCTTGAGGTCGCGCACTCCGAGACCGCCGGCGCGCAGCACGGACGGACCGGCCGCCCCCCACCAGCGGCCCAGCTCGGCCACCAGCCGGCACGCCTCGGTCGCGGCCTCGGCGGACGCGGCGAGCACCCGGTCGTGCGGCCGGGCGCTGACCGTCAGCTCGGGCGCGACCCGCTCGGGGCCGCGGTGGACCTTGCCCCCGCGCAGCGCCAGCGCCACCTCGCGGGGCAGCACGACGGTGCCCGGACCTGAGACCGCCAGCAGGCCGCGGGACAGCAGCCACTCCACCGGTCCGGACGACGACGCGGCCCGGACCTGCCGGTCGGCGCGTTCGACGGCCCCCGTCGGCGGACCCCACGTCAGCTTGTCCAGGACGGCGCGCACCCCTTCGGGCGCCCCGGCCAGCAACGCCTCCACCCTGGCCGGGACGGCCAGGTGCCCGCCGAGCCGCACCAGCGCGACCTCGGGGTCGTGGCTGACCTCCAGGCCGAGGTCCTCCAGGAGCTCGGCCAGCCGCTGCGGCGAGCGCCGGCCGAGGGCGTCGGCCAGCGTCGGCCCCAGCCCGGCCGGGTGCGGGCCGAGCAGCTCGCGCACGGCGGCGACGAGGTGCAGCCGGCGGTCCGGCCCCCACACCAGCGCCCGCCGGCGCAGGTCCGCGACGACGTCGCCGGCCCTGGCCCCCCACGCCTTCGAGACCGCGGTGACGCTCGTCGGGTCCGGCAGGACGGCGAGGACCTCGGCGACCTGCAGGGTCGGGGTGTCCAGCCGTTCCAGGGCCCGTTGGGTGCTGGCCCGCGTCGTCGCGCGGGTGGCGAGGGCCGTCGAGGACGTCGGCAGCGGGGCGGCGAGATCGGGGCGGGCGGCGAAGAGGGCCTGCAGGTCCTCGTCCGGGCGCGAACGCAGGTCCTCGGCGAGGGTGCGCGGGGCTGGGGCCGTGGGCATCGGAACCGATCCTAGTGTCGGGGGCCGCCCCTAGCCTGCGGTCATGACCACCGACGAGGACCTGTCACCCGAACGACGTGAGTTCCTGTCCGCGCTGAACGAGCACCGCGCCCTGTTCACCGCGACCCTGACCGGCCTGAGCGACGAGCAGGCCGGTTCCCGTCCCACGGTCAGCGAGCTGTGCCTGGGCGGGCTCGTCAAGCACGTCGGGCAGACCGAGGCCCAGTGGGTCGCGTTCGCCCTGCGGGGCCCGGCCGCCTTCCCGTCCTTCGCCGACACCGACTGGCAGGCCCGCGCCGACTCCTTCCGGGTGCTGCCGGGGGAGACCGTCGCCGGGATCCTCGCCGACTACGCCGCCGTCGCCGCCCGCACCGACGACCTCGTCCGCACCGCCGACCTCGACGTCGCCCACGACCTGCCCGAGGCGCCGTGGTTCGCCCGTGAGCGGTGGAGCGTGCGGCGCGTCCTGCTGCACCTGCTCGCCGAGGTCTCCCAGCACGCCGGGCACGCCGACTTCCTGCGCGAGGCGATCGACGGGCGCAAGTCCATGGGCTGAGCGCTCAGGCCCGCGCGGGCGGCTCAACCGGGAACCCGAAGAGCCCGAACAGGCGCGTGTCCAGGAACGAGGTGATCCGCGCGATCTTCCCGTCCGCCAGTTCCAGGGCCTGGATCGCGAAGGGCACGAGCTCGCCGTGCTCACCGATGGGCTTGTAGTGCACGTACGCCGGGGAGCCGTTCATCGTCACCGGCACCAGTTGCGACCCGCGGCACTGGTGACCGGGGCCGAGCATCCACGCCGCGATGTCCTCGGCCCCGGCCAGCCACAGCTCGAACGGGGGCATGTTCTGCGTGACGTCGGCCGCCAGGAGCTTGACGAACGCGTCGATGTCGTACGCCTCGAACGCCCGGACGTACTCGTCCAGCAACGCCTCGTGGCGCGCGTCCAGCGGCTCGGTGCGCTCGACGTCGGGGCGTTCGGCCAGCGTCGCCCGCGCCCGCTGCAGCGCGCTGTTCACCGACGCCGTCGTCGTGTCCAGCAGCGCGGCGACCTCGTCGGCCTTCCAGCGCAGCACGTCGCGCAGGACGAGGACCGCGCGCTGGCGCGGCGGCAGGTGCTGCAGCGCCGCGACGAAGGCCAGCCGGATCGACTCGCGCGCCACCGCGATCTCGGCCGGGTCGCCGGCCTCGGGCAGCACCCGTTCGTCGACCATCGGCTCCAGCCAGGTGTCCTCCGGGCGGCGTGCGGCCAACGACGCCTCGACCGGTTCCCACGCCGCCGCCGACAGGTCCATCGGCCGGGCCCGCTTCCCGCGGTTCTCGATCATCGTCAGGCACACGTTCGTCGCTATCCGGTACAGCCAGGACCGCAGGCCCGAGCGTCCCTCGAACCCGGCGATGCCCTTCCACGCGCGCACCAGCGTGTCCTGCACGGCGTCCTCGGCGTCGAAGGCCGAGCCGAGCATGCGGTAGCAGTACCCCGTCAGCTCGCCCCGGTGCGCGGCCAGCGCCGGTTCCAGGTCGTCGCGGGTGAAGGTGCTCGAACTCCCGGTGGTCGTCGTCACACCCACAGCACAGCACAGCCGTCCGACACGACGGGAGCACCCGGACGGCCCTGGTTGGATGGTGGCCCGTGCCGCCCACCGAGATCCCGCTGCTGCTGCTCGCGGGGGTCGCCTCCGGGCTGGTCGGCAGCACCGCGGGCCTGGCCTCGCTCGTCTCCTACCCGGCGCTGCTGCTGACGGGTCTGTCGCCGCTGGCCGCGAACGTCACCAACAGCGTCGCCCTGCTCGGCGTCACCGCCGGGACGGCCGCCGGGTCACGTCCCGAACTCGCCGGCCAGGGTGCCCGGATGCGGCGCCTGCTGCCGATCGCCGCCGCCGGGGGAGCGGTGGGGGCCGTGCTGCTGCTGGCCCTGCCGCCGGGCGCCTTCGAGCTCGCCGTCCCGTTCCTGGTCGCCGGGGCGTCGCTGACCCTGCTGCTGCAGCCGCGCCTCAAGCACCTGCAGCCCGGCCGGTTCTCAGCGAACAACCCCCTGGTGCTCACCGCGATCTTCCTCGTCGGGATCTACGGCGGCTACTTCGGCGCCGCCGCGGGCGTCCTCATGCTCGCGCTGTCCGAGGTGCTGCACGCGCAGTCCCTGGCCCGCAACAACGCGCTGAAGAACATGCTGACGGGCGCCGCGAACACCGTCGCCGCGGTGGGTTTCGCCGCGTTCGGGCCCGTCCACTGGTGGGCGGCGCTCGCGCTCGGCGCCGGCTGCGTCGCCGGCGGCCGGCTCGGCCCGGCCATCGTGCGCCGGGTCGACCCGCGCGTGCTGCGGGTGGTCATCGCGGTCGCCGGGTTCGCGCTGGCGGTCCGGCTGTTCGTGACGCGCTGACCGGCCCCGGGTCAGCGTCGGCCCGCGCGCACCGCGTCACCGGCGCCCCGGGGCAGGAACGCGTCCTCCACGAGGCTCAGCACGCCGACGACGGCCATCCCGACCAGCGCCACGCGGTAGGCGAACGGCGCGTCGCCGCCGGGGGCGAGGACGTCCGCCGCGCGCACGAGCAGCGCCGCGAGCGCGACGCCGAGGCCCGTGGCCAGTTGCGTCGTGATGGAGGCGACGGCGTTCGCCGGGCCCATCCGCTCGGCGGGGACGTCGGCGAACTGCAGCGTGTTGTAGGCCGTGAAACCCACCGACCGGGCGGCGCCGGAGACGGCGAACAGCACGGCGACGACCGGTTCCGGGGTGCCGGGCGACAGCAGCGCGGCCGCCACGAAGGTCGCCGCGAGCACCAGGGTCGACACGGCCACGATCGGGATCAGCCGGAACCGGCGCATCAGCGGCGTCGTCAGCGGTTTGATCCCCAGGTTGCCCGCGAAGACGAGCACGAGCATCGCGCCGGCCCGCACCGGGCTCCAGCCGAAACCGTCCTGCAGCAGCAGCGGCAGCAGGAACGGGGCGGCGCTGACGACGGCCCGGTAGACCGACCCGGCCGAGTTCGACGCGCGGAACGTCGCGATCCGCAGCGTCGCCAGGTCCAGGACGGGGTGCTCGACGTGACGCACCCACGCCACCACGGCCACGCCCACGGCCAGCGCCCCCACCAGCAGGACGGCCCCCGGGACGGTCGTCGAGCGCTGCGCGACGAACTCCATCCCCAGCACCAGCGCGGTGACGGCCACGACCACGAGCACCAGCCCGACGACGTCCAGGGGGCGGCGCGTCGTGGCGGCCGTCGGCACGACCCGCCACGCGGCCACGGCCAGCAGCACCCCGACGGGCACGTTGACCCAGAAGATCCACGGCCAGCCCGCGTACTCCGTCAGCACCCCGCCCAGCAGCGGCGCGACGACGGGCGCCACGAGCGCGGGCCACGTCAGGTACGCGATGGCCCGGACGAGGTCGGCCTTGGGGGTGCCCCTGAGCACCACGAGCCGCCCGATCGGGACGAGCATGCTGCCGGCGACGCCCTGCAGCACCCGCGCGCAGGTCAGCGCGCCCACCGACCCCGACGCCGCGCACAGGACCGAGGCGAACGTGAAGACGGCCACGGAGGCGAGGAACACCCGGCGCGCGCCGAGGCGGTCGGCCAGCCACGAGCCGAACGGGATGAAGGCGGCGACGGCGACGAGGTAGGCCGTGACCGCGAGGCCGAGGTCGGTCGCGGCGACGCCGAAGCCGGCCGCGATGGAGGGGACGGCGGTGGTCAGGATGGTCGCGTCGAGGTTCTCCATGAAGAACGCCAGCGCGACGACGAGCGCCAGCGGCCGGGACCAGCCGACGGAGCCCGGGGGAGCGGTCGGGGCGGTCGCAGCGGTCACCGGCCCAGGCTACGGCGTAGAGCTGAACCGGTTCACGTCTTGAGCGCGGCCCGGCGTGGTAGGCAGGGCCCGTGCGCGTCGCCCTCTCCCAGCTGAACAGCGGCACCGACCCCGCGGCCAACCTCGACCTCGCCCGCACCGAGATCGCCGCGGCCGCCGCGGCCGGGGCGCGGCTGCTCGTGCTGCCCGAGGCGTTCTCCTGCCGGTTCGGGGTCCCGCTCGGGCCGGTCGCCGAACCCGTCGACGGCCCCTGGGCCACGGCGCTGGGCGACCTGGCCGACGCGGCCGGGATCACCGTCGTGGCGGGTGCGTTCTCGCCCGGGCGGGGCGGCCGGGTCCGCAACACGCTCCTGGCGCGCGGCGCCGGGGTCCACGACCACTACGACAAGATCCACCTGTACGACGCCTTCGGGTTCGCCGAGTCCGACACCGTCGAGGCCGGCGCGCGTCCGGTGGTGCTCGACGTCGACGGCGTCGGGGTGGGGCTGGCGACCTGCTACGACGTGCGGTTCCCGGGGCTGTTCCAGACCCTGGCCGACGCGGGCGCGCAGGTCGTCGTGGTGGCCGCCTCGTGGGGCGCCGGGCCCGGCAAGGTCGAGCAGTGGGAACTGCTGGCCCGGGCCCGCGCCCTGGACTGCACGAGCTTCGTCGTCGCCTGCGGCCAGGCCGAACCGCCGGACGCCGAGGGGTCGGCCCCCACCGGGGTCGGGCACAGCCGGGTCGTGGGGCCGCTGGGGTCGGTCGTGGCCGAGCTGGGGTCCGCGCCCGGCCGCCTCGTCGTCGACCTGGACCTCGCCGAGGTCGCCGCGGCCCGGGCGAGCCTGCCGGTACTGCTCAACCGGCGGTTCTGAGGCCGGGCCGGGGGCTCAGTGCGTGGCGAACGCCTCGACGATCCCGGCGCGGTCCATCCCCGCCGCCAGGCACAGCGCGAGCAGGATCCGCGCCTGCTGCGGGGACAGCGTGTCCGAGCCGATCAGCCCGCGCTCGTCCATGCCCCGGCGCTGGGTGAGCCGCCCGGTGAGGGCGCGACTGCCCACCACGACGGCCACGCCCGCCTCGACGGCCCGCTGCAGCGCGGCCTCGACGGCGGGCGGGTTCATGCCCGGCGGCAGCGAGGCGACGACGAGCCCGCGGGCGCCGTCGGCGACGGGGCGCTCGACGACGCGGGCGTCGGCCCCGGCCCACACGGGCACGATCTCCACCCGCGGCCAGGCGCCGGGGGCGGTGCCGGCGAACGCCGAGTCCACGGTGTGCCGGCGCAGCAGCCTGCGGTGCATCCAGACCCGTCCGTAGGGGTCGACGTCGCCGAGCGGGCCGTGGTCACGGGCGCGGAACGCGTCGAGGCCGGAGTTCGACGTCTTCAGCACGTCGCGGGCCGACAGCACACGGTCGTCCATCGCGACGAGGACCCCGTGCCCGCGGGCCGCGGGGGAGGCGGCGACGCGCACGGCGTTGAGCAGCCCGACCTGCGCGTCCGAGCCCAGGGCCGTCGGCGGTCGCTGGGCACCGACGAGGACGACGGGCACCGGCGACGGGGTGGTCAGGTGCAGGACGTACGCCGTCTCCTCCAGCGTGGCCGTCCCGTGCGTCACCACGACCCCGCTCACCTCGGGGGCCAGGGCGAGGACCCGCGCGCGCAGGCGCGCCCAGGCCACCTCGTCGAACGCGGTGCTCGGGACGCCGGAGAACCGCTCGAAGCCGACGTCGACCTCGTCGGCCAGGTCGTCGGGGAAGCGGTACAGCGCCCGGGCCTGCTCGTCGTCGAGCATCCGGCCGGCGTCGACGTAGTCGAGGCGGTCGAACTCGTCCCGGCCGGCGCTGCCGATCGTCCCGCCGGTCAGCAGGACCACCACGCGAGGTTTCGTGCTCACCCGGCGATCATGCCCTCAGAGGTGGTCCATGCCCCGCGGCAGGGGTTCGGCGTGCAGGACGTGCAGCTCCTGGGTGGCGCGGGTCAGGGCCACGTACAGGTCGTTCGCGCCCCGCGGCCGGCGCAGGACGGCGGCCGGTTCGAGCAGCACGACGACGTCGAACTCCAGGCCCTTGGCGCGGTGGACGTCGAGGACGGACACGGTCGCGTCGAGGTCGTCGGGGGAGGCCGCGACCGCCCCGGCGGGCAGGACGGCGGCCACGGCCGCCCGGACGGCGTCCGAGCCCAGCGGCCCGTGCTCCTCGGCGGCGACGACGGCGATGCGGCCCTCGTCGAGCGCGGCGAACCGGTCTCGCACGTGCTCCACGACGGACTCCAGGCCCGTGAGCGGGACGGCGACGGGGTCGTGCTCGCCCTCGCGCACGGGCGTCGGGGGGTTGGCGGCGATCCCGGCGCTGCGCAGCACGTCGGCGGCGACCCGGGAGATCTTCGCGGGCGTGCGGTAGTTGACGGTGAGCTCCTCCAGCCGCCAGCGGTCGTCGACGACGGGTTTGAGCGCCTGGGCCCAGCTGCGCGCCCCGGCGGGGTTCGACGTCTGCGCGACGTCGCCGACGAGGGTCATCGACCGCGACGGGCAGCGGCGCTCGACCAGCCGCCACGCCATCGCGGACAGCTCCTGCGCCTCGTCGACGACGACGTGCCCGTAGGCCCAGGTGCGGTCGGCGGCGGCGCGCTCGGCCACCGTCCCGCTCGGGCCGGTCCCGGAGAACCGGTCGGCGAGCAGCTCGGGGCTGACCAGCGGGTTGCCCACCCCGGAGGCCTCGAAGTCCTCCAGGACCTTGCGGGCGTAGGCGATCTGCTCCTCGCGGTCGGCGGCCGCGCGCGCCGCCGTCGCGGTCTCCTCCAGCGGCCCGAGCAGCTCGGCGAGCTCGTCGAGCAGCGGGACGTCGGCCTCGGTCCACGCGGTGGCGTCCGCGCGGTGCAGCGCGGCGCGGTCGCGCGGGGACAGCTGCGGGGCGACGGCCTCCAGGCGCGCGGGGTCGGCGTACAGGCCGGCGAGCACCTTCTCGGGGGTCAGCGGCATCCAGCACAGGTTGACCTCGCGGCGCACGTCGCGGTCCTCGCGCAGCTCGGCGACGAGGTCCTCGCGCTCCTCGCCGAGGTCGACGCCGCGGGCGCGGGCCAGGGCGTTGACCAGGGAGTTCAGCACCTCGCGCACGAACGTCACGCGGGCCACGTTGTGGGGCTTGCGGGTGCGCCGGGCGCGGGTGCGGGCCGAGGCGATCGCCTCGGGCCGCAGCTGCACGCGCGTGCCGTCGAGGTCGAACCGCAGGGGCGCCTCGGGCACCCGCTCGCGGGCGGCGACGGCGGCGTCGAGGACGTCGACCATCCGCAGCGACCCCTTCACGCGGGCGGCCTCGGGGGAGTCCTCGCCCCGGGCGAGGACCCCGGGGTACAGCTCGCCGAGGGTCTGGGTGACGACGCCGGTCTCCCCGAGGGCCGGCAGCACCTGCTCGACGTAGCGCAGGAACACCGGGCTGGGCCCGAGCAGCAGGACCCCGCTGCGGGCCAGCCGGTCGCGGTGCGTGTAGAGCAGGAACGCCGTGCGGTGCAGGGCGACGGCCGTCTTGCCCGTCCCGGGGCCGCCCTGGACGACGAGGACGCCGCGGTCGGAGGCGCGGATCACCCGGTCCTGCTCGGCCTGGATCGTCGCGACGATGTCGCCCATGCGGCCCGTGCGCGGGGCCGTGACGGCGGCCAGCAGCGCGGCGTCGCCCGTGGTCCGTTCCCCGTCGGCGGCGACGAGCACCTCGTCGTCGAGGCCGGTGACGTGCCGGCCGGCCGTCAGCAGGTGGCGGCGGCGCACGACGTCGCGGGGGGCGGCGGCGGTCGCCTGGTAGAAGTCCTGGGCCGCCGGGGCCCGCCAGTCCACGAGGATCTGCGTCCCGCGCTCGTCGGCCAGGCCGAGCCGGCCGACGTAGCGGCGGGGGTCCTGGGTGCCCTCGCGCAGGTCGAGGCGGCCGAAGCAGAGCCGGTTCTCCACCGACCACAGCTGCGAGAGCCGGTCCTCGTACAGGGTCGCGAAGGCGTCGCGCTCGAAGCGGTTCTGGTGGGTGCCGGTGGCCAGGGTGCGGCGCACCTCGGCCAGCTGGGCCGCGGTCTGCTCGCGCAGCGCGTCCAGCCGGGCGTAGAGGGTGCCGACGTGGGCGTCCTCGCGGGCGACCTCGCCCGCCTCGGCGGCGTCGCGGTCGGTCACGCTCGGTTCGGTCGACTGGCTCACTCGGGCGGCTCTCCTCGAACAGGCCTCGACGGGCACGGTGCGCGGTGCGTGCCGCGAAACGGCACCGAAGAAGACTAGACGCGCGCGTCGGGGCACGAACCGGCGGACCGGTACGTTCGCCTGGAAGAAGCAACGCTGCGTGAGGTCGCAGTGCCTCCGCCGTACCGCTGTGCCTCCCACGGGTCCACCTCCCGGGCACCGCGGTGACCGCCCGACCGGCCGGTCACCACCCGCCCCCAGACCCGTCCGAGGAGACCCGTGACGACGACCCCCACCCACCCCGAACCCGGGGTCGCCCCCGCCCGGGCCCGCAGGACCACCCCCTACGCCGCTCTGACGGCGGCCGTCCAGGAGGCGGGGCTCATGCGCCGCCGCACGGGGCACTACTGGGTCCGCATCGCAGTCACGACCCTCGCCTTCGCGGCGGTCCTGGCCGGGGCCTTCCTGCTGCGCGACTCCTGGCTCGTGCTGCTGACGGCCGCGCCCCTGGCGCTGGTGCTGACCCAGTTCGCCTTCCTGGGGCACGACGGGGCGCACCGGCAGATCTTCGCCACGCACCGGAGCAACGAGTGGGCCGCGCGGATCTTCGCGGCGCTGCTGACGGGTCTCAGCTACGGCTGGTGGATGGGCAAGCACAACAAGCACCACCAGGCGCCGAACCAGCGGGGCACCGACAGCGACATCGAGTCCGACGTCGTCTCCTTCCACGAGGAGGCCGCAGCGGGCCGTCGGGGCGCGCTGCGGTGGGCGACGCAGAAGCAGGGCTGGTGGTTCTACCCGCTGCTCCTGCTGGCGGGCCTGAACCTGCACGTGGACTCGGTGCGCACGATGGTGCGCGGCCGCGCCGGCAAGCGGCGCTGGGTCGACACCTCCCTGATCGTCGTGCACTGGGCCGTCTACGCCGCCGCGCTCGTGCTGCTGCTCGGCCCGGGCCGCGGCGCCGCCTTCTTCGGGGTGCACATGGCCGCGTTCGGCCTGTCGATGGGTGGGGCGTTCGCCCCCAACCACGTCGGGATGCCGATCGTGGCGCGCGAGACGAAGGTCGACTTCATCCGCCGGCAGGTCCTGACCTCGCGCAACATCTCCGGCGGCTGGTTCGTGGACCTGTTCATGGGCGGGCTGAACCACCAGGTCGAGCACCACCTGTTCCCCTCCATGCCGCGCCCGAACCTGCGTGCGGCGCGCCCCTTCGTGCTCCGCTTCTGCGCCGAGCACGGCATCTCGTACACCGAGACGTCGTTGCCGCGGGCCTTCGCGGACATCGTGCGCTACCTCAACGAGGTGGGGCTGGCCGCCCGCGACCCGTTCCGCTGTCCGCTGGTCTCGCAACTGCGTGCGAGCTGACTAGCCACAACGGGTCGGATCCGTGCTAGGTTTTGTGCCAGTCGCAGTTTCTCGTCGTGCTTGTAGCGCCCGGGGGATCACCGAGGGGCACGCACGCCGACCACAAAGGTCAGCTCCCTCGGCGGCGAGTCCCGCTTCATGGCGGGGCGCAAGACCCGAGGAGGCCTCATGGCTCAGGGAACTGTCAAGTGGTTCAACGGTGAGAAGGGCTTCGGCTTCATCGCCCCCACCGACGGTGGACCGGACGTCTTCGTCCACTACTCCGCGATCTCCGGCAACGGGTACCGCAACCTCGAGGAGAACGACACCGTCGAGTTCGAGGTGACCCAGGGCGCCAAGGGCCCCCAGGCTGCCAACGTCGTCCGTCTCTGATCCTCGCGATCTGACGAACGCCGGGACGACCCCCGCCCCCTCGTGGGACGGGGGTCGTCCTGCGTCCGGCCCCGGTCAGTCCCGCGCGGCCGCGGTCCGCTCCAGGACCCCCCGCACGTAGGCCGCCTGCGCCGCGTGCTCCAGGTCGTCGTCGGCGACGCTGACCAGCCGGACCCCCAGGGTGACCGGTGGGTCCCACCGCACGTCCACGACCCGGTCCAGGTCGGCCGCGCTGAGCCCCGCCAGGTACCCGGTCGTCCGCTGGTGCACCGCGTCCAGGTAGCCGGCCAGCAGGTCCGCGCCCACCCGCACCTGCCCCACCTGCTCGGCGCTGAAGCCGTACCCGGTCTCGCCGTCGGCGAACGGCAGCGCGAACCGCCGCGCCCACCCGTCCGCGACCCACGTCTGCTCCGTGCCCGCGACCTCGCTGACGTGGTCGTCCTGCACCCGCGCCAGGTGCCACACCAGCCACGCGATGCTGTTGGCCCCCGGGTCCAGCCGCGCCGCCAGCGTCTCGTCGTCGAGGCCGTCGACCGCGGCGTGCACGGCGTCCGGGATGCGTCCGTAGAGGTCGAGCAGCAGGTCCTTGGAGTCCATGCCCCCTGCCTAGCGCCGGACCGGCGCGCGCGCACCCCCGGGCGCCCTGCTCCGGACGGGGGAAGCCCCGAAACGTGTGCACCCGCACAGCGATGGAACCCCCGTGACCCAGACCCAAGCCCTCGAGCAGTGGTGGTCCTCCCTGGACGACCGCGCCCGGCGCGACGCCCTCGAGGTCGAACCCGGCGACTTCCTCAGCGAGGCCCTGGCCCTCGACCTGCAGCTGTACGGCGTCCACGTGCCCGACGTCGCCGTCGCCTTCGACCTCGACGGGGACCTGCGCCGCGTCGTCGTCCACGTCCAGCCGCGCACGCTGACGGACTTCCTCACCGGCGTGCGCTGACCCCTCAGACCTCGCAGGGGTCGAAGGCGCAGAACTCGTTGCCCTCCGGGTCGGCCAGGACGTCCCACCGGCGGTCCTCGCCGCGGGCCAGCACGAGCGTCGCCCCCGCTGCCAGCAGCGCGTCCCGGTCCCCGACGACGTCGACGTGCATCCGGTTCTTCACCGTCTTGGGCTCGGGGACCGGGTTCACCCAGATCAGCGGACCGGCGCCGGAGGGATCCTCGATCGGCACCGGCCAGGAGGGGTCGCGGTCGCCCTCCCCGTCGTGGTCGCGGCGCACGTAGCCCAGCACCGCGCACCACCAGTCGGCCTGCGCCTGGTGGTCGGCCGCGTCGAGGCAGAGGTCCTTGAACCGGGCGATGGCCATCCCGCACGGTCCCACACGCCAAACCCGCGTGACCCGTCGAGCGGTCCCGGGTGAGGATCGGCACGTGCCCGACGCGCTCTTCGCCGACCCCCGGCTCGCGGTCCTGCACGACCTGTTCGAGGACCCCGCGCGCCCCGACCTCGACCCCTACCTGGTCCGGGCCACCCGCGAGCCCCGCGCCCGCCGCGTCGTCGACGTCGGCTGCGGCACCGGGGTGCTGGCCGCCCGCCTGGCCCGCGCCGGCCTCGACGTCGTCGGGGTCGACCCCGCCGCCGCCAGCCTCGCCGTCGCCCGCGACCGTGAGCCGCGGGTCCGGTGGCTGCAGGCCGGGGCGGCCGACCTGCCCGCCCTCGCACCCGACCTCGAGGCGGACCTCGCGGTCATGACCGGGAACGTCGCCCAGGTCTTCACCACCGACACCGGGTGGGACGCGGCGCTCGCCGGCGTGGCCCGGGCGTTGCGGCCCGGCGGCCGGTTGGTGTTCGAGACCCGGCGCCCGGCCGCGCGCGACTGGGAGAACTGGTCGACCGCCACGCAGCACCGCGACGTGCCGGGCACCGGTCACGTCACCAAGCGCTTCGAGCTGCTCGACGTCACCGGCGCCCTGGTCACCTTCCGCAACACCTTCGACCTCGCCGGGACGGTCGTCGTCTCGGAGTCGACGTTGCGGTTCCGGGACCTGCCCGAACTCGAGGGGTCCCTGCGCCGCAACGGCTTCACCGTCCAGGACGTGGGGCAGGCCCCGGACCGGCCCGGGCTCGAGTTCGTGGTGGAGGCCACCCGCGCCCGGCCGGTGACGGCACGTTGACTCCCCGGTCCCGGTGAAAGGGACCGGGGAGTCAACGTGCCGGTCAGCCACGGGCGGTCCGGGCCCCCAGGAACGCCCCGATCCGGCCCACGGCGTTCTCCAGGTCCTCCACGCGCGGCAGCGTCACGATGCGGAAGTGGTCGGGCCTGGGCCAGTTGAACCCGGTGCCCTGCACGACGAGGACGTGCTGCTCCTCGAGCAGGTCGACGATGAGCTGGTAGTCGTCCTCGACCCGGTGCACCTCGGGGTCCAGGCGGGGGAAGCAGTACAGCGCCCCCCGCGGTTTGACGCAGCTGACCCCGGGGATCGCGTTGAGCAGCTCCCACGTCCGGTGGGCCTGGTCGGCCAGCCGGCCGCCGGGCAGCACGAGGTCCCCGATCGACTGGTGCCCGGACAGGGCGGCCTGCACGACGTGCTGGGCGGGGACGTTGGCGCACAACCGCATGTTGGCCAGCAGGTCCAGGCCCTCGATGAAACCGGTCGCGTGCGACTTGGGGCCGGACAGGTACATCCACCCGGACCGGAACCCGGCGACGCGGTAGGCCTTCGACAGCCCGTTGAACGTGATGCACAGCAGGTCGGGGGCCAGCGACGCCGTCGAGACGTGGGTCGCCCCGTCGTAGAGGATCTTGTCGTAGATCTCGTCGGACAGGACGAGCAGCCCGTGCTCGCGGGCGACCTGCAGCATCCCCTCGAGCACCTGCGTCCCGTAGACGGCGCCCGTGGGGTTGTTCGGGTTGATGACGACCATGGCCTTGGTGCGCGGGGAGACCTGTGCGCGCAGGTGGTCCAGGTCCGGTTCCCACCCCTGGGACTCGTCGCACAGGTAGTGCACGGCCCGGCCGCCGGCCAGGCTGACGGCGGCCGTCCACAGCGGGTAGTCCGGCGCGGGGACCAGCACCTCGTCCCCGTCGTTGAGCAGCGCCTGCACGGCCATGACGATGAGCTCGCTGACGCCGTTGCCCATGTAGACGTCGGCGACGTCGACGTCGGGCACGCCCTTGAGCTGGCTGGACTGCACGACCGCGCGGCGGGCGGACGGGATGCCCTTGGAGTCGCTGTAGCCCTGCGCGACGGGCAGGTTGGCGATCATGTCCTGCAGCAGCTCGTCGGGGGCCTCGAAGCCGAAGGGGGCGGGGTTGCCGATGTTCAGCTTCAGGATGCGGTGCCCGGCCTCCTCGAGCTGCTGGGCCCGCCGGAGGGCGGGGCCGCGCACGTCGTAGAGGACGTTGGCGAGTTTGTCCGACTGCTCGAGTTCCATGACCGGCCTTCTCGGGGATCTGCTGGGCCGCTCCAGCTTGGCACGGGGCGTCGACGGCACCGGCTCCGGTAACACCCCGGAGTGTCGGCGGGTAGCGCTACCCGCCGCCGCGCCCGGCCGGGGCGAGGGCATGCTGGTCCGGTGCCTCCCGCCCGGTCCCGGACCCTCCTCGCGCTCGCGGCGGGGACCTTCCTGGGGGTGGAGGCCGCCCACGCCCTCGCCTCGCGCCGGGGGTTCGCGCGCGGGCACCGGGCCGGCGAGCCCGACGTCGTGGTGGTGCTGGGCTGCCCCCCGCGGCCCGACGGCTCGGTGAGCCGCATGCAGCGCTGGCGGACGCGGATCGCGGTCCGCACCCCCGGGCGGGCGGTGCTGGTGTTCTCCGGCTACGCCCGCGACGGTCTGCCCAGCGAGGCGGCCGTCATGGCCCGCCACGCCGTCGAGGGGCTCGGGGTGCCGGCGGACCGGGTGCGCACGGAGGAGGAGGCGAGCACGACGTGGGAGAACGTCGAGTTCACCCTGGCCCGGCTCGACGGCGCGCGGCGCGTGGCGATCGCCTCCTCGCCCGTGCACGCGCTGCGGGCCCGCCGCTACCTGGCGCGCCAGCGCCCGGACCTAGCCGCGCGGCTGGTCCGGGCCGCCGACTACCGGTTCGGGGAGCGGTGGGACCTGAAGGCGCTGACGGTGCTGTACGACGTGGGACGCTCGCTGTGGCTACGCCTCCCGCTCTAGACATCCGATGAAAAGGCTGAGAAACGCCGTTCGGAGTGTCCTTGACACGACTCTGCGGCAGGTCCACCCTTCAGACATCCGAGGTCTGCCTCGGCGCTTCGAGCGGCTCGGCCAGCAGGGCCCGCCGCGGTGACATCGACGTCATGGAGGCCGCCCCGATGTCCGTGCAGTTCCCGAAGGGTTTGTCGCGCAGGTCCCTGCTCTCCTACGCCGGTGGTGCCGGCGCACTGGCCGCCCTCGCCGCGTGCGGGGGCAACTCCGGCGGTTCCTCGTCCTCCGGCGGCGACGGCGACCTCACGTGGTTCATGTGGTCGGGCTCCACCGCCGAGGTCGACGCCTGGAAGCACGTCGCCGAGATGGTGACGAAGGCCGACTCCACCACGAAGGTGACGTTCCAGACCGCCGCGTGGAACGACTACTGGACCAAGCTCACCTCCCAGGCCGCCAGCGGTGCCTCCGCGGACCTGGTGGGCATGCAGTCGCTGCGCGCGCCGCAGTTCGCCGAGCTCCTCGTCCCCCTGGACGACAAGCTCTCCTCCCTCGGCATCGCCGACGACACGTTCGAATCCAGCATCTACGACGGCCTGAAGGTCGACGGCAAGGTCGTCGCCCTGCCCTACGACTTCGGTCCGTACATGATCTTCTACAACAAGACCGCGTTCCAGGCCGCCGGGCTGCCGCTGCCCGCGCAGGGGTGGACCACCGCCGACTTCATGACGGCGGCCAAGGCCCTGACCACGGACGGCAAGTACGGCTACTTCGCCAGCTCCTCCATCGACGGAGTGCTGCCCTGGGTGCTGTCGGAGACGGGCAAGGCCGCCGTCGACGATTCCGGGAAGCTCGACGTCGACAACGACGACTGGCGCAAGGTCCTGACCTGGTACCGCGGGCTCGTGTCGACCGAGAAGGTCGCCGCCCCGCTGCCGAGCGCCACGTCCAGCGCGGCGGCCACCAACCAGTTCCAGTCCGGCAACGCGATGATGTGCATCGACGGTCCGTGGAGCCTCATCAACGCCAAGGCCACCGCCAAGTTCGAGGTCGGCATCGCGCCGATGCCCGCGGGGTCCTCGGGGTCGAAGACCATGACGGCCGGTTCGGGGTTCGGCGTGTCGAAGTCCGCCAAGGACCCCGACCGGGCGGCCAAGGCGGTCGCCGTCCTCACCGGCACGGATGCCGAGTCCTACCTGGGTCAGCAGGGCCGGGCGTTCCCGGCCCGGGTGGCCCAGCAGCAGTCCTGGTACGACGGCAACGACCTCGGCGACGCCAAGACGGTCATGGACTACTCCATCGAGAACTCCATCCCCTACAAGACGACGGCCACGTGGACGCAGGTCAACGACACGTACTCGCGGTACGCGGTGCCGGCGTTCAACGGCGACGGCAGCGTCGACGACCTCCTGACCCGGGTCCAGGCCCAGGACAAGTCGAAGTAGGCCGGGGAGAGGGGTTCTGGTGGCGATCTCGGCAGCGACGGTCGTCCCCGCGGGCACGCGGCGGGGCACGACCGAGATCCGCAAGGGCGACGGGAAGGCGGCCCTGGGGTTCCTGACCCCGGGGGCGCTGGGGTTCCTGGCCTTCACGTTGTTCCCGGTGGTCGCCTCGCTCGTCATGAGCTTCTTCGACTGGCCGGTGCTGGGCTCGCCGTCCTTCGCGGGGTTCGGCAACTACGTCGAGCTGTTCACCACCGACGACACGTTCCGCACGGCGATCCTCAACACGCTGCTGTTCGTGGTCCTGTACGTCCCGATCAACGTCGTCGTCTCGATGAGCCTGGCGGTCTGGATCTCCCCGCGCGTCGCGGGGCGGCGGTTCTACCGCGTGCTGTTCTTCATCCCGGCCGTCACGCCCATGGTCGGCAACGCCGTGGTGTTCTCGCTGCTCATGACGCCGAACGGTCTCATCGACTCCACGATGAAGTCCCTGTTCGGCGTGGGGGCCCCGAACTTCCTCGGCTCGTCGTCGTGGGCGATGCCCGCCGTCGTGCTGCTGTCGGTCTGGCAGGGGTTCGGCTACAACCTGCTGGTGTTCTCCGCGGCGCTGGACGCCGTCCCGCAGCACCTGGTCGAGGCCGCCGAGATCGACGGGGCGGGAACGGTCCGCCGGTTCTTCAGCGTGGTCCTGCCGCTGCTGTCGCCCAGCATCTTCTTCGCCACCGTCCTGACGCTCATCTCCTCGTTCCAGGTCTTCACGCAGTCCTACGTCCTCACCGGCGGCGGCCCCGGGAACTCGACGACGACGCTGGTCATGTACCTGTACCAGAGCGGTTTCCAGTTCTTCCGGCTCGGCTTCGCCTCGGCCATCGCCTGGGTGCTGTTCGTGTTCATCATGGTCGTCACGGCGATCCAGTTCCTCGGCCAGAAGAAGTGGGTCCACTATGACCAGTGACACCTCGGCGCACCCGGCGGTGCGGGCGCGCGGGTCCCGCCGGGGCGCGGTGCCCGCTCCCACCGGCCCGCGGAGCCGGCACCGCGGCCGGCGCGTCGTCTCCCAGGTCCTGCTGACCCTCGTCGGCGTGCTGTTCGCCATGCCGCTGGTCTGGATGGTCGCCAGCTCCCTGAAGTCCGGCGGGGAGATCTTCTCCACCCCGCCCAAGCTGCTCGGGGACCGGCTGCTGTTCTCCAACTACACCCAGGCGATGGACTACCTGCCCTTCGCCAGGTTCATGCTCAACACCCTCTTCGTCGCGGTGGCCGGCACCCTCATCACGCTCGTCACCTCCGCGCTGTCGGCCTACGCCTTCGCGCGGCTGCGGTTCCGGTTCCGCGAGGCGATCTTCCTGCTCTACCTCGGGACGCTCATGGTCCCGCAGGAGGTCGTCGTCGTCCCGATGTTCCTCATCATGAAGGACCTCGGGTGGGTCAACTCGTTCCAGGCCCTCATCCTGCCCTGGGCGTTCACGGCCTTCGGGACGTTCCTGCTGCGGCAGTTCTTCCTGACCATCCCGACGGAGCTGGAGGAGGCCGCCAAGATCGACGGCGCCGGCCACGTGCGGATCCTCACCCGGGTCATCGCGCCGATCGCCGCGCCCGCCTTCGCGGTCCTGGCCGTCTTCACCTTCATCAACTACTGGAACTCCTTCCTGTGGCCGCTCATCATCACCAACGACGTCTCGACGACGACGGTGCCGCTGGGCCTCAACCTCTTCCTCGGTCAGAACGGCCAGGAGTGGCAGCTGCTGATGGCGGCTGCGACGATCTCGATGGCACCGACGGTGCTGCTCGTCCTCGTCCTGCAGAAGTACCTCGTGCGGGGCATCGCCCTGTCCGGCCTCGGCGGCCGCTGAACCACCTCCTGGAGAGACCGTGAAACTGCTGCGCACCGGCCCCGCGGGGGCCGAACGACCCGTCGCGCTGCGCGAGGACGGCACCCACGTCGACCTGTCCGGCGTCCTCGCGGCGGACACCGCCTGGACGTTCGAGGACCTGGACCGGGCCCGCGCCGCCCTGGGGAGCGCCCCCGTGGTGGACGTGACCGGGCAGCGGACCGGGTCGCCCGTCCCGCGCCCGCACGCCGTGGTCTGCATCGGGCTGAACTACCGCGACCACGCCGCCGAGACCGGCGCCCAGGTGCCCGCCGAGCCGGTGGTCTTCCTCAAGATCCCCTCCACCGTCGTCGGCCCCTTCGACGAGGTCCTCGTGCCGCGGGGGTCGACCAAGACCGACTACGAGGTCGAGCTCGGCGTCGTCCTGGGCCGCACGGTCCGCTACCTGGACTCCGCCGAGGAGGGGCTGGCCGCCGTGGCCGGGTACGTCGTCTCCCACGACGTCTCCGAGCGCGAGTTCCAGATCGAGCGCGGCGGGACGTGGGACAAGGGCAAGAACTGCGAGACGTTCAACCCGCTCGGGCCGTGGTTCGTCACGGCCGACGAGGTCGGCGACCCCTCCGCCCTCGGCCTGCGCTGCTGGGTCGACGGCGAGCTGCGCCAGGACGGCACCACGAAGGACATGGTCTTCGGCGTCGGTGAGCTCGTGCGGTACCTGTCGCAGTTCACGGTCCTGGAGGCCGGCGCGCTCATCAACACGGGGACCCCCGCGGGTGTGGCGCTGGGGCAGCCGGACCCGAAGCCCTACCTGCGGACCGGTCAGGTCGTGGAGTGCGAGATCGACGGCCTGGGCCGCATGCGCCAGGTGCTGGGGGCGGCGTGATGGCCAGGTTCACGAGCTTCACGACGCACGACGTGCGGTTCCCCACCTCGCGCGACCTCGACGGTTCCGACGCGATGAACCCCGACCCGGACTACTCCGCGGCCTACGTCGTCATCGGCACCGACGCCGGCGACGGGCTGGAGGGGCACGGTTTCGCCTTCACCATCGGGCGCGGCAACGACGTGCAGGTGGCCGCCATCGAGGCCCTGGCCGGGCACGTGCTGGGCCGCGACGTCGACGCCGCCCTCGACGACATGGGCGCGACGTGGAAGTCCTTCGTCGACGACTCCCAGCTGCGGTGGCTGGGGCCGGAGAAGGGCGTCATGCACATGGCGATCTCCGCGGTCGTCAACGCCCTGTGGGACCTGCGGGCCAAACGGGCCGGGTTGCCGCTGTGGGACCTGCTGAGCCGGATGAGCCCCGAAGAGCTCGTCGCCCTCGTCGACTTCCGCTACCTCACCGACGCGCTCACGCGCGAGGAGGCGCTGGAGCTGCTGCGGCGCAGCGAACCGGGCCGTGCCGAACGGCGGGCCGAGCTCCTGCGCACCGGCTTCCCCGCCTACACGACCTCGCCCGGCTGGCTGGGGTACTCCGACGACAAGCTCGTGCGGCTGGCGCGGGAGGCCGTGGCCGACGGGTTCACCCAGATCAAGCTCAAGGTCGGGGCCCACGTCGAGGACGACGTGCGCCGCCTGGAGCTGGCCCGCGCCACCGTCGGTCCGGACGTGCGGATCGCCGTCGACGCCAACCAGCGCTGGGACGTCGGCGACGCCGTCGAGTGGATCTCCCGGCTCGCGCCGTTCGACCCGTGGTGGGTGGAGGAACCCACCAGTCCCGACGACGTCCTCGGGCACGCCGCGATCCGGCGCGCCGTGGCCCCGGTGAAGATCGCGACCGGTGAGCACGTCCAGAACCGCATCGTGTTCAAGCAGCTCCTGCAGGCGGGGTCGCTGGACGTCCTGCAGATCGACGCGGCCCGCGTCGCCGGGGTGAACGAGAACGTCGCGATCCTGCTGCTGGCCGCCAAGTTCGGCGTCCCGGTGTGCCCGCACGCCGGCGGGGTGGGGTTGTGCGAGCTCGTGCAGCACCTGTCGATGTTCGACTTCGTCGCCGTCGCCGGCACCCGCGAGGACCGCGTCGTCGAGTACGTCGACCACCTGCACGAGCACTTCGTCGACCCCGTCGTCGTCGAGCGCGGCGCCTACCGCGCCCCGACCACCCCGGGGTTCAGCGCGCAGATCCTGCCGAGGACACTGCGGCACTTCGCCTTCCCCGACGGTGCCGAGTGGACGGCCGCCACCGCGGCCACGGACACCGCGGCCGTGCCCATCACCACGGCCCCCGGCCGGCAGGTCCCCGCGTGAGCGGGCGACGGTTCGCCGGGGTGCGCCGGTGAAGGGTCTGCGGGTCCTGGTGACCGGCGGGGCGTCGGGGATCGGCGCGGCGACGGCGCGGCGGTTCGCGCAGGAGGGGGCCGGTGTCGTCGTGCTGGACCGGGACGCCACGGCGGAGTTCGCGTGCGTCGAGGCGGACCTGTCCGACGACGCCTCGGTGCGCGCGGCCGTCGCCGCGGCCGCCGGGCGGCTCGGCGGCCTGGACGTCCTGGTGAACAACGCCGGCATCGGCGCGGTCGGGGACGTCACGGCGAACCCCGACGAGGAGTGGCACCGCGTCTACGACGTCAACGTGCTCGGGATCGTGCGCACCACGCGCGCCGCCCTGCCGCACCTGCGGGACTCCGGGCGCGGCGCGATCGTCAACACGTGCTCCATCGCGGCGTGGACGGGCATCCCGCAGCGGGCGCTGTACTCCACGACCAAGGGCGCCGTGCAGGCCCTCACGCTCGCGATGGCGGCCGACCACCTGCACGACGGGATCCGGGTCAACTGCGTCAACCCGGGCACCGCCGACACGCCCTGGGTGCGGCGGCTGCTCGACGCCGCCGAGGACCCGGAGGCCGAACGCGCCGCGCTGCAGGCCAGGCAGCCCACGGGGCGGCTGGTCAGCGCCGAGGAGGTGGCGCACGCCATCGTCCACCTGGCCGACCCCCGGTCCTCGGCGACCACGGGCGTCGTGCTGGCCGTCGACGGCGGGATGCACTCCCTGCGCGTGCCCGCCCGACCCACCCCCACGGAGGACTGACGTGTTCGCTCTGCCGCGCTGGGGCCTGGGCTCGGCCGCCCTCGGGAACCTGTACACGGCCGTGTCCGACGAGGACGCCCGCGCCACGGTGGACGCCTGCTGGGACGCCGGGATCCGCTACGTCGACACCGCCCCGCACTACGGCCTGGGGCTGGCCGAGGAACGCGTCGGCGCCGCCCTGCGCGACCGGCCCCGGGACGGGTTCGTGCTGCAGACCAAGGTCGGCCGCCTCCTCGTCCCCACGGGCGGCGACGCGGCGGGCCGGGACACCGAGGGCTTCGACGTGCCCGCCACCCGCACCCGCGTGTGGGACTTCTCCGCGGCCGGAGTCCGCCGCTCGATCGAGGACAGCCTGGAACGGCTCGGCCTGGACCGCGTCGACGTCGCCCTCGTCCACGACCCCGACGACCACCTCGACGACGCGCGCCGGGGCGCCTTCCCGGAACTGCTGCGGATGCGCGAGGAGGGGATCGTGCGCGCGGTCGGCGCCGGGATGAACGAGACCGCCCCGTTGACCGCGTTCGTCGAGGAGTTCGACCTCGACGTCGTGCTCGTCGCCGGGCGCTACCACCTGCTCGACGCGTCCGCGGCGACCGACCTGTTCCCGGCCGCGCAGCGGGGCGGCACGGCGGTCGTCCTGGGCGGGGTCTTCGCCTCGGGGCTGCTCGCGCACGACGACCCGCCCCCGGAGTCCACCTACGCCTACGCGCAGGCCCCGGCAGACCTCGTGGCGCGGGCCCGGCGCATCGCCCAGGTCGCCCGCGAGCACGGGACGACGCTGCCGGCCCTGGCCGTGCAGCACGCCCTGGCCCACCCGGCCGTGGCGTCGGTGGTCCTCGGCATGCGCTCACCGGCCGAGGTGCACCGCAACGCCGGGCTGTTCGCGCCGGCCCCGGCCGGGGTGTGGGAGGCCCTGGACCGCGAGGGGCTCGTGGCCGGGAGGGTGGCAGCGTGATCGTCGACGCCCACCACCACCTGTGGGACCCCCGCACCCGGGCCTACCCCTGGATGCCGGCCGAGCTCGCCGCCCCGTTCACCCTCGACGACCTGCGCCGCGTGACGCAGGAGGCGGGAGTGGGGCGGACCGTGCTCGTGCAGACCGTCTCCGACCTCGCCGAGACCCAGGAGTTCCTCGACGTCGCCGCGGCCTCCGGCGGGCTGGTCGCCGGCGTGGTGGGGTGGGTCGACCACACCCGCGACGTCCCGCAGCAGGTGGCCGGCCTGCGGCACCGCGACCTGCTCAAGGGCGTCCGGCACCAGGTGGAGGACGAGGCCGACCCCGACTGGTTGCGCCGGCCCGAGGTCGTCGCCGCGCTGGGGTCGGTGGGCGACCTCGTCGTCGACCTGCTCGTCCGCTGGGACCAGCTGCCCGCCGCCGTCGACCTCGCCGAACGCTGCCCGCAGACGTCGTTCGTCCTCGACCACGGCGCCAAACCCCCGCTCGGCACCCCGGACCTCGCCGCCTGGCGGGACGGGGTCTCGCGCCTGGCGGCGCAGCCGAACGTCACCGGCAAGCTGTCCGGCCTGTTCACCCTCGCGCACCAGGACCGGCTGGCACCCGCCGTCGACCACCTGCTGGACGCGTTCGGACCCGGCCGGCTGGTCTTCGGCACCGACTGGCCCGTCAGCACCCTGGCCCACGACTACCGGACCGTGGTGGAGCGCACCCGGTCCCTGCTCGACCCGCTGGACGAGGCCGACCGCGCCGCCGTCCTGGCGGGCAACGCGGTGCGCACGTACCGACTGTGACCCGACCGTGAACACGTCCTGAGACCGTCGTTGGAGAGGAACCCGCACCGTGGCCATGTTCACCGACGCCCCGAAGCGCCCGGAACCCTACGAGAAGTTCGTCCGTGAGGTCCCGCAGTGGTACCGGGACGTCAAGTTCGGCGTCTTCATCCACTGGGGCGCCTACTCGGTCCCCGCGTGGGCCGAACCCATCGGCGAGCTCGGCACCATCGAGCGCACCGAGTGGATGAAGCACAACCCCTACGCCGAGTGGTACTTCAACACCATCCGCATCGACGGCAGCCCCGCGCAGGAGCACCACCGGACGGTCCACGGGGGCGCGCCCTACGACGACTTCCTCGACCGCTGGAGCGCCTCCGCGTTCGACCCGGCCGACCTCGTCGACCTGTTCCGGCGCGCGGGTGCCGGGTACGTCGTCCCGACGACCAAGCACCACGACGGCATCACGCTGTGGGACGCGCCCGGCACGGGGGACCGGAACACCGTGCGCCGCGGGCCCGAGCGAGACCTGGTCGCCGCGCTCGCCGAGGCGACCCGCGCGGCCGGGCTGAAGTTCGGGACCTACTACTCCACCGGCCTGGACTGGCACTTCGCCGACTCGCCGCCGCTGACCGGCGACGCGGGGGAGAACCGGCCCGTCGACCGGGCCTACGCCGACTACGTCTTCGACCACCTGAGCGACCTGATCGACAAGGTCGCCCCGGACGTCCTGTGGGCCGACATCGAGTACCCCGACGCGGGCAAGACCGCGGGACCCAAGAGCCTGCTCGACCTGTTCGAGAAGTACTACGCCGCCGTGCCCGAGGGGGTGGTCAACGACCGGTTCGGCCTGACCCACTGGGACTTCCGGACCAGCGAGTACCAGGCCGGTCGCGAGGCCGAGTCCGCCGGGGCGTGGGAGAACTGCCGCGGGGTCGGCTTCTCCTTCGGCTACAACCAGGTCGAGGACGCCTCGCACTACCTCGACGGACCCGGCGCGGTGAAGCACCTGCTGGACGTCGTCTCGCGCGGGGGGAACTTCCTGCTCAACGTCGGCCCCGACGAGGCCGGGCGCATCCCCGCGCTCCAGCGGGCGTGCCTGGAGGGCGTCGCCGACTGGATGGCGCTGAACTCCCCGGCCGTGCACGGCACCACGGTCCTCGACGGGGCCACCGCCTCCGACGACCCGTGGGTCCGGTACACCCGCACCGGGTCCGTCGCGCACGCCGTGGTCGACGCGAGCGGTGAGGTCGTCCTCGACCTGCCCGGGGTGGACGTCGCCTCGGCCCGCACCCCGGACGGGACGCCCGTGACGGCCCGCGAGGACTCCGGCCGGGTCGTCGTCGACGTGCCCGCGCCGAAGGTTCCCGGGCCCGTCGTCGTCGACCTGGACCTGCTGTGAACGACCGAGGCACCACCCGCAGCACCACCGACATCACCGACAGCACCGAGGAGAGCACCGCAGTGCACAGCACCACCGGACCCACCGTCGGCAAGGACGACGCCGAACTGGCGCGCGTCCGCGAGGTCGCCACGTCCGGCCCGTACCAGCCCACCTGGGAGTCCCTGCAGCAGTACACCGCGCCCCGGTGGTACGAGGACGCCAAGTTCGGCGTCTTCATCCACTGGGGCGTCTACTCCGTGCCCGCCTTCGGCAACGAGTGGTACGCGCGCAACATGTACAAGCAGGGGACGAAGGAGTTCGAGCACCACGTCGCCACGTACGGACCGCACACCGAGTTCGGGTACAAGGACTTCGTCGAGCAGTTCCGCGCCCCGCAGTTCGACCCGGCCGCGTGGGCGGCGACGTTCCACCGGGCCGGGGCGCAGTTCGTGGTCCCCGTCGCCGAGCACCACGACGGCTTCGCGATGTACGCGACCGAGCGCTCGGACTGGAACGCGGCCGTGCGCGGCCCCGGCCGCGACGTCGTCGGGGAGCTGGGCGAGGCGGTGCGGGCCTCCGGGATGGTGCTGGGCGCCAGTTCGCACCGCGCCGAGCACTGGTGGTTCATGAACGGCGGCACCGAGTTCGACTCCGACGTGCGCGACCCGGCGAACGCCGCCTTCTACGGCCCCGCGCTGCGGCAGGAGACGGCCCCCAACGAGCAGTTCCTCGAGGACTGGCTGCTGCGGACCGTCGAGCTGATCGACCGGCACCGCCCGCAGGTCCTCTGGTTCGACTGGTGGATCGAGACCCCGGCCTTCGCCCCCTACTTGAAGCTGCTCGCGGCCTACTACTACAACTCCGCGGCCCGCTGGGGGCGCGAGGTCGTCATCAACTACAAGTGGCAGGCCTACCCCGACGGGGCGGCGGTCTACGACGTCGAGCGCGGCGCCCTGCAGGGCATCCACCCGCGGGTGTGGCAGAACGACACCTCCGTCGGGCGCACCTCCTGGAGCTGGGTGCCCGACCAGCAGTACAAGACCGTGGGCGAACTCGTCGCCGAACTCGTCGACGTCGTCGCCAAGAACGGCGTCCTGCTGCTGAACGTCGGCCCGAAGGCGGACGGGACGCTGGCCCCGGAGGAGGTCGAGATCCTGCACGGGATCGGCGACTGGCTCACCGTCAACGGCCAGGCGATCTACGGCTCGCGGCCGTGGACGATCCCGGGGGAGGGACCCACCCGGCTCGCCGCCGGGTCCTTCGTGGACGCCACGGCCCGCGAGTACACGGGACGGGACGTACGGTTCACGACCCGGACGGACTCCGCCGGGACCCACCTGTACGCGATCCCGCTGGGGCCGGTGGACGGCGGGGTGCTGCGGATCCGGTCCTGGGGCACCGGGGCGGGGCTGCTGGGCGACTACGACGACCTCACCGTGCTGGGCGGCCCGGGGGAGGTCAGCGCCCGCCGCACCGACGAGGCGCTGGAGGTCGACCTGCCGGCCGGCGGTTCGGTCGTCCGCGTCACCCTGCGGCCGCAGGAGGTCCAGAAGGCCCACGACGGTCTGAACTGACCGACCGCAGCCACTGCTCCACCCCCGCGACGTGGACATGCGCCCAGGCGCGGGCCACGTCGTGCTGGCGGGCGGCCATCGCCTGCTGGATGGCGCGGTGCTCGTCCAGGGTCCGCGTCGTCGCGGACTCCTGGGTGAGCCCGCGCCACACCCGGGCCCGGTGCAGGGGTGCGGAGAAGCTCTCGATGAGCGAGGCCAGCACCGAGTTCCCCGACCCCAGCGCGATCCGGCGGTGGAACTCCTGGTCGTTGGCGACGAGGTCCTCCACCGACGGGTCCGGGCCGAGGTCGTCCAGCAGCGTCGCCAGGCCGGCGATCTCCTCCTCGCTCATGCGGGTCGTCGCCATCGACGTGGCCGACGGTTCCAGCAGCCGGCGCACCTCGAGGAACTCCAGCAGCGAGTCGTCGCGCTGGACGTCGACGACGAACGTCATCGCGTCCAGCATCACGCCCGGTTCCAGGCTGGAGACGTACGTCCCGTCACCCTGCCGGACGTCGAGGACGTTGATGAGGGCCAGTGCCCTCACGGCCTCGCGCAGGGAGTTGCGCGACAACCCGAGGACCGCGGACAGCTCCGCCTCGCGGGGCAGCCGGTCGCCCGGGCGCAGTTCACCGCCGAGGATCATCCGCTTGATCTTCTCGATCGCCTCGTCGGTGACGGCCACGTCCTCAGCCCCTGCGCTGCTCGGCGAAGCTCCACACGAATGGCAGCCCGTCGTCGCCGCCGTCGTAGTCGTCCGGGGTGGACTGCAGCGGGGTCACCTGCGCCTGCCAGGCCAGGTTCGCCGGGTGCTCGCGCAGGAACTCCCGCATCGCGGTGTAGTCCTCGACGTCGAGCCAGTGGAACACGTCGCGCCCGTCGCGCCAGATCCGCCAGTCGCGGACCCCGGCGTCCGCGAGGGCCTGGAGCAGGTCGTCCGGCACCCGGGCGTGCAGCCGGTCGTAGGCCTCGAGCGCGTCGGCGTGCAGGCGCGTGTGCAGCGTCCTCTCCATGGAGCGACGATACTGCGGATCCCTGCTCGATCCCTGCTCGATCCCTGCTCGATCTCGGCGAACCCTCAGGGTTGGCGGCGTTCGACCCGCCAGTTCCCCACCCCGTCCAGGTCCGTCGACGCGCCGGAGTTCACGAACACCAGCCGGTCGTGCAGGCGGGAGGTCCGGCCCTGCCAGAACTCCACCTCGACGGCCCGCACGAGGAAACCACCCCAGTGCGGGGGAGCGGGCACCTCCTGCGGCCAGCGGGCGCGCAGCTCCGCCTCGCGCGCCTGCAGCTCGGCCGAGCTCGCGACGGGCTGCGACTGCTCGCTGACCCAGGCCCCGATGCGCGAGCCGTACGGCCGGGTCGCGAAGTAGGCCTCGGTCTCGGCGCGCGGGACCTGCTCGGCCCGGCCCCGCACCGCGACCTGCCGGTGCAGCCCGTGCCAGCCGAACAGCAGCGACACCCGCGGGTCGTGGGCGATGCCGCGCGCCTTGCGGGAGCGGTAGTTGGTGAAGAACACGAAACCCCGGGCGTCGACCGCCTTCAGCAGCACGGTCCGCGCCGACACCCCGTCGGCGTCGGCCGTCGCCACGGTCATGGCGTTCGGTTCGACGACGCCCGCCGCGACGGCCCCGTCGTACCAGGCCTGGAACTGCGCCAGGGGGGTGGCGGCGAGGTCGGTCTCCTCGAAGCGCCGCTCGCCGTAGTCGACCCGTCGGCCCGCAGGATCCTCCATGGGCCCAGGGTAGGACCGGGGCCGCCCCTGGGCGTCGGGGCCGCCGGGCGGGGGCGGGCCGCGCCGCGTGCTCCGCGACCACCGCGACACCCGGGCCGTCGCGTCAGCTCAGCGCCGCGACGAGCGCCTCCAGGTGGGTGCGGACCACCGCGCGGGCGCGGTCGGGGTCGCGGTCGCCGACGGCGTCGGCGAGGGCGGCGTGGACGTCCTGGTCGGCCTCGGAGCCGAAGGGGCCGCCGATCCGCAGCATCTCGACCATCGCCTGCCGCGACCGCGGGACGAAGGAGTCGAAGAGGTCCAGGAGCACGGGGTTGTGCGCAGCCGCCACGACCGCCCGGTGGAACGCGGTGTCGGCGTCGACGTGGCCCTCGGCCTCGTCCCGGTGCGCGGCCCGGCCGGCCAGGGCCCGGCGCAGGGTCCGCAGGTCCGACGGGGTCCGGGCCCGCGCGGCGAGGCCGGCGGCCTCGGACTCGACGGCGAGCCGGGCCTGCAGCACGTGGACGATCCCGGCGCGCTGCAGGACCGCGCCGCGCTCCGGCGGGACGTCGAGGGCGGTGACGAACACCCCCGCGCCCTGGCGGCTGGCCAGGACGCCGCGGCCGGCGAGCCGGCGGACGGCCTCGCGCACCGTGGACCGTCCGACGCCCAGCTGCGGCCCGAGGGTCGTCTCGCCGGGCAGCTTCGCCCCCAGGGGCCACTCCCCGGACCGGATGCGCTCGAGCAGCAGGTCGGCGGCCCGGTCGGCCAGGGGTTCACGTCGGACGATCTCCACGAGAGCACCTTACTCCGCTACTTGTCTGAGGAGTGGTACGGTCGCCGGGTGCTGCTCCTCCTTCGTCGCCACGACGGGTCCTGACCGACCGGCCCCCGTCGTGGTGCGTGGTGCCGCCGGTCGATCCCCGCCGAGACCCGCCGACCGCAGGAGCCCACCGTGAACTGGAACCGTCAGCAACCGTCCCCGATGCCCTCGCACCGCTACCGCGACGTGTTCTCCCGCGTCGACGTGCCGCTGACCGGCCGGACGTGGCCGTCGCGGCGGCTGGAGCAGGCCCCCCTGTGGGTGCCCGTCGACCTGCGCGACGGCAACCAGGCCCTGGCCGAACCCATGGACCCGCTGCGCAAGCGCCGGTTCTTCGAACAGCTCGTCGCCACGGGGTACAAGGAGATCGAGGTCGGCTACCCCTCCGCCTCGCAGACCGACCACGACTTCGTCCGGCTGCTGGCCGGGTCCGACCTCGCCCCGCCGGACGTGACGGTCGTCGTGTTCACGGCGGCGCGCCGGGACCTCGTCGAACGCACCGTCGAGTCGGTGCGCGGCCTGCGCAACGACGTCGTCGTCCACCTCTACACCGCCACCGCGCCCGTGTGGCGCGACGTCGTCCTGGGACGCGACCGCGCCGAGCTCACCGACCTGGTGCTGGCCGGCTGCCGCGACGTGCTCGAACTCGCCGGCGACCTGCCGAACGTGCGCTTCGAGTTCTCCCCCGAGGTGTTCAACCTCACCGAACCCGGGTTCGCCCTGGAGCTGTGCGACGCCGTCACGGCGCTGTGGGAGGCCAGCCCGGACCGGCCGGTGATCCTCAACCTGCCCGCCACCGTGGAGGTCGCGACGCCCAACGTGTACGCCGACCAGATCGAGTTCATGCACCGGAACCTGGACCGCCGGGACTCGGTGGTCCTGTCCGTCCACCCGCACAACGACCGGGGGACCGGGGTGGCGTGCGCCGAGCTCGCCGTCCTGGCCGGCGCGCAGCGCGTCGAGGGGTGCCTGTTCGGCAACGGGGAACGGACGGGCAACGTCGACCTCGTCACGCTGGCCCTCAACCTGCACGCCCAGGGCGTCGACCCGATGGTCGACTTCTCGCGGATCGACGACGTCCGCCGCGTCGTCGAGGAGTGCAACCGGATCCCGGTGCACCCCCGGCACCCGTACGCCGGCGACCTCGTGCACACGGCGTTCAGCGGCACCCACCAGGACGCCATCCGCAAGGGGTTCGCCGAGCACCGCGCCCGCGCCGCCGCACAGGGCAGGCCCGAGCGCGAGATCGCGTGGCGGGTGCCGTACCTGCCCGTCGACCCCGCCGACCTCGGCGGCGACTACGAGGCGGTCGTGCGGGTCAACTCCCAGTCCGGCAAGGGCGGGGTCGCCCACCTGCTGGAGAGCGCCTACGGGATCGAGCTGACGCGGGCCGAGCAGGTCGCGCTGGCCCGCCGTGTGCAGGAGCGCACCGACGCCACCGGTCGCGAGGTCAGCGCCGCCGAGGTCCTCGCCCTCCACACCGCCGGCTGACCGGGCCGCAGGCACACCCCGCGTCCCGGGGGAGCGCAGTCCCGGGCGCGAGGTGTGCCTCCGGCGGGAGGTCGGCCGACGCCGGGGGCGGGAGTCGTGACGCCGGGAGGGGGAGTCGTCTACCCTGCGCTGGGAACGTTCACAGGCGCTTCGCCGGGGAGGGGTCGACGTGGGAGCAGGACGACCGCCCACCATGCGGGACGTGGCCGAGCACGCCGGGGTCAGCATCTCCACCGTCTCGCGCGTCGTCAACGCCGAGAAGTACGTCGACGCCGCCACGCGCGAGCGGGTCGAGGCCTCCGTGGCCGCCCTGGGCTTCCTGCGCAACGAGAGCGCCCGCACCCTGCGGCCCGGCCAGCGGACGGCGACGATCGCGCTCGTCGTCGAGGACCTGACCAACCCGTTCTCGGCCGAGCTCGCCCACGGCGTCGAGGAGGTCGCCGCGGCGGCCGGCTACGTCGTCCTGCTGCTGTCCACGGGCCGGGACGCGCTCGGTGACCGCGACGAGGTCCGCGAGAAGGAGATCGTCGGCGAGCTGCTCAGCCGCCGCGTCGACGGCGTCCTCATGATCCCCGGCGCCGACGACGCCTCGGGCCGCTACGCCGCCCTGGCCGAACGGGCGCCCGTCGTGTTCGTCGACCGCCTGCCCAGGGGCGTCAAGGGCGACGTGGTGCTGCTCGACAACGTCGGCGGCAGCCGCCGGCTCACCCGGCGGTTGCTCGAGCGGGGGCACCGGCGCATCGCCTACGTCGGCGGCGACCGCGGCTCGGGCACCGGGTCCAAGCGGTACTCCGGGTTCCGGGCCGCGCTGAAGGCCGCGGGCGTCCCCGAGCACCGTGAACTCCTGCACTTCGCCCAGCACTCCAGCGACGAGGCGCGCCTCGCCACGCAGGACCTGCTGGCCCTGGCCGACCCGCCCACCGCGATCTTCTGCGACAACAACCGGATGACGGTGGGGGCGCTGCTGGCCGTCCACCGCGCCCGCGCGGACGTCGTCGTCGCCGGTTTCGACACGGTCGAGCTCGCCGAGGTCCTCGTCGACCGGGTCGCGCTCGTGACGTACGACCCGGTGGACGTGGGGCGGCAGGCCGCCGGGCTCCTGCTCGAGCGGCTGGACGGGGTGGACGTCGCCCCGCGCCGGATCACCGTCCCGGTCGAACTGGCCGAGTTCGGGGACCGGCAGCAGGTCCACCGGTAGGACTCCCAGCAGGACCCAGCAGCGAGACCCAGCAGCGAGACCCAGCAGCAGGAACCGTCGAGGAGGACGTCGTGCACGACCACCGTCAGGCCACCGAAGCCCGGCTCGAGCGGGCGGTGGTGCAGCGCGTGCGCCCCGCCGTGCACTCCGGCGCGACCGCGCTGCAGGTCGCGGCGTGGCACGCGCCGGGCGAACCCGTCCCCGTCGCCGAGGGGCTCGCCGCGCCCTACGAGGAGTTCGCCGTCGGCACGCCGTGGGGGCTGCCGTGGGGGACGACGTGGTTCCGCCTGCGCGGGCAGGTTCCCGCGGAGTGGGCGGGCCGGCCGGTGGAGGTCGTCTTCGACCTCGGGACCGTCGCCGACCACGTCGGGTTCCAGGCCGAGGGCCTCGTGTACACGCCCGCGGGTGAACCCGTGAAGTCGATCAACCCCCTGTCGACCTGGATCCCGGTCCCCGCCGGGACGCAGGAGTTCGAGTTCTTCGTCGAGGCCGCCTCCAACCCCGACGTCCTCGGCGGTGGGGGGCACGCCTTCGACCCCACGCCGCTGGGGGACGTGCTGACCGCCCCGCAGCAGCCGCTGTACGTCCTGGCCCGCGCCGACGTGTGCGTGCGCGAGACCGAGGTCGCCGAGCTCCTGGCCGACCTGGAGGTGCTTGGCGGCCTCATGCTGGAACTGCCGCCGGAAGACGCCCGGCGCTGGGAACTGCTGCGGGGGATCGACCGGGCGCTGGACGCCCTCGACCCGCACGACGTCGCCGGGTCCGCCGCCCGCACCCGCTCGGTCCTCGCGCCGCTGTTCGCGGCGAAGGCGCGCGCCTCGGCGCACCGGGTCAGCGCGGTGGGGCACGCGCACATCGACTCGGCCTGGTTGTGGCCGCTGCGCGAGACCGTCCGCAAGGTCGCGCGGACCACGGCGAACGTCACCCAGCTCATGGACGTCCACCCCTCGTTCGTCTACGCCATGAGCTCGGCGCAGCAGTTCGCCTGGATCGCCGAGCACCGGCCCGAGGTCCACGAGAAGGTGCGCCGGCGCATCGCCGAGGGGCGCTTCGTCCCGGTGGGCAGCATGTGGGTGGAGTCCGACACGAACATGGTCGGCTCCGAGGCCATGGTGCGGCAGTTCGTGGAGGGCAAGGGCTACTTCCTGCGCGAGTACGGCGTCGACACGCAGGAGGCGTGGCTGCCGGACTCCTTCGGGTACTCCGCGGCGCTGCCGCAGATCATGAAGCTGGCGGGGGTCCGCTGGTTCCTCACCCAGAAGATCTCCTGGAACGCGGACAACAAGTTCCCGCACCACACGTTCGACTGGGAGGGCATCGACGGGACGCGGATCTTCACCCACTTCCCGCCCGTCGACACCTACAACTCCGAGCTGTCCGCGCGGGAACTGGCCCACGCGGCCAGGAACTTCCAGGAGAAGGGCCGCGCGCACTGGTCGCTCGTCCCGTTCGGCTGGGGCGACGGCGGCGGGGGCCCCACCCGCGAGATGCTGCAGCGCGCCGACCGGCTGGGCAGCCTCGACGGGTCCACCCGGGTGTCGCTGCACTCCCCGGAGCAGTTCTTCACCACTGCCGAGGCGGACTACCCCGACCGGCCCGTGTGGTCGGGGGAGCTGTACCTGGAACTGCACCGCGGGACGTACACGTCGCAGGCGAAGACCAAGCAGGGCAACCGCCGCAACGAGCACCTCCTGCGCGAGGCCGAGCTGTGGGCCGCCACGGCGGCGGTGCGCACGGGGGCGCAGTACCCGGCCGCGCGGTTGCAGGAGCTGTGGCGCACGGTGCTGCTGCACCAGTTCCACGACATCCTGCCCGGCTCCTCGATCGCCTGGGTGCACCGCGAGGCCGCGGCCACCCACGCCCGGGTCAGCGCCGAGCTGGAGGAGCTCGTCGCCGGTTCCCTGCGCGCGCTCGCCGGCGAGGGGTCGCAGCGGCTGGTGGCCAACGCCGCCCCGCACGCCCGCGACGGCGTCCCCGCCCTGGGCCTGGCCGTCGCCGAGACCGCCGGGGCGCCCGTGTCGACCACGTCCGACGGGGCGGACACGGTGCTGGACAACGGGCTCCTGCGGGTGCGGGTCGACGCCGGCGGGAACGTCGTCTCGGTGCTGGACCTGCTGGAGGACCGCGAGGTCCTGCTGCCCGGGACGAGCGCGGGACTGCTGCAGCTGCACCGCGACACCCCCAACCGCTGGGACGCCTGGGACGTCGACGCGCACTACCGCAACGTCGTGCGCGACCTCACCGACGCCGAGTCCGTCGTCGTGCACCCCGACGACGGGGACCCGGGGCGGGGCGCGAGCGTCGTGGTGACCCGGTCGACGGGGGCGAGCACCCTCGTCCAGACCGTCCGGCTGCCCCGCGGCGAAGCGCGCCTGGCGTACTCCCTGGACGTGGACTGGCACGACCGGGAGGCCCTGCTCAAGGCCGCGTTCGGCCTCGACGTCCACGCCGACCGGTCCGCCTCGGAGATCCAGTTCGGGCACGTGTTCCGCGCCACCCACGAGAACACCAGCTGGGACGCGTCCCGGTTCGAGATCTGCGCGCACCGCTGGGTGCACGTCGGCGAGGCCGGGTACGGCGCCGCGGTCACGAACTCGGCGACCTACGGCCACGACGTGACCCGCAGCGCCGTCGAGGGCGGACGGCCGGGGACGACGGTGCGCCTGTCGCTGCTGCGGGCCCCGCTGTCGCCCGACCCCGAGACCGACCAGGGCAGCCACCACCTGGAGTACTCGCTCGTCGTCGGCGCGCAGATCACCGACGCCGTGCGCGAGGGGTACCGGCAGAACCTCGCCCCGCGGGTCGTGCAGGGCGCCGGACCGGTCGAACCCCTCGTCGCCGTCGAGGACGGCGGTGTCGTGGTGGAGGCGGTCAAGCTCGCCGAGGACGGCTCGGGCGACGTCGTCGTCCGGCTCTACGAGGCGCTCGGCGGCCGGGTCCGCACCACCGTGCGGTGGGGTTTCCCGGTGGGGTCGGTCACGGAGGTCGACCTGCTCGAACGCCCGCTGGAGCAGGGGGCGACGACGGTGCGGGACGGGGGCGCGACGCTCACGCTGCGCCCGTTCCAGATCCTCACGCTGCGCCTGACCCGCGCGTGACGCCCGCGTGAGCGGTGCCTGACCCCTGCACCGCGGGGGTCAGGCGCCGACGTGCAGGAGGTGCACCCCGGCCAGGGCCACCCCGGCCACCAGGACCCAGGAGGACAGCCCCAGCAGGAGCGAGCGCCCGCCCGTGCGCACCAGGTGCGGCACGTCGATCCCGGTGCCCAGCGCGAACAGGGCGGCCACCAGCAGCACCGACTGCACCCGGTTCGCCGCACCGAGCGCGGCGTCGGGCAGCAGGCCCGTGGCCCGCACCAGGACGGCCACGACGAAGGCCGCGACGAAGAACGGCAGGACCGGCGGGCGCTCGCGCGTGTCCGCC
Source organism: Kineococcus rhizosphaerae (assembly GCF_003002055.1). Lineage (NCBI taxonomy): Bacteria > Bacillati > Actinomycetota > Actinomycetes > Kineosporiales > Kineosporiaceae > Kineococcus > Kineococcus rhizosphaerae. The sequence goes on along the minus strand of NZ_PVZF01000009.1, from coordinate 25,321 downwards.
CCCACGCTCCGGCGCCGGTTCAGCACGACGAGGGCCACCAGCGGGGCGAGCAGCAGGACGCGCGAGAGCTTGACGACGACGGCCGTGGTCAGGGCCCCCGGGACGCGGTCGCCCGTGGCGACGACCTGCCCGACGTCGTGCACGCTGGCCCCGACCCAGGCGCCGAACTCGTGCACGTCGAGGCCGAGGGGACCGCGCAGCAGCGGCAGGACGACGATCGCCAGCGAGCCGCACAGCGTCACCAGCGCCACGGCGGTCGAGACGTCCTCCTCGTCGGCGTCGGTGGCGGGCCGCACGGCGGCGATGGCGGACGCGCCGCAGATGGAGAACCCCGTGGCCACGAGCAGCGACCGGGCCGGGGACAGGCCCAGGGCGCGGCCGATGAGCTGGGTGCCGAGGAACGTCACGACGACGACGCCCAGGACGAGCGCGATCCCGCCCCAGCCCAGGTCGCGCACCTGCGACAGGGGCAGCTGCAGCCCCAGCAGGACGACGGCGACGCGCAGCAGCCGCTTGGAGGCGAACCCCGTCGCCGGCTTCCAGGAGGGGCGGAACAGCCCGGTGCTGCGCACGACGGCGCCCAGGGCGACGGCCGCGGTGGAGGCCGTCAGGACGTGCGAGACGGTCTGGACGCCGAAGGCGAGCAGGGTCGCGGCGACGACGACGGCGAGCCCGGGGACGAGGGCGGTCAGGGGGGCGGGGCGGGGTACGGCGCGGAGCACCCTGCCAGGGTGCGCCTGACGGCGACCGCGCGAAACTCACCGCGAACCGTGGGGTCACAACCCGGGCCTGTGACGTTGACCGGTCACCCCCGCTGTGGGAAGGTGCGGGAAAGCGCATTCCCAGATCGACGACGGAGTGGACGATGGAGCCCGCACGGCTGAGCCTGAACCAGATCACCCTGAACTCCCTCGCCCTGCCCGAGGCGGTCGCCGCCTGCGAGCGGCACGAGATCGGCTCCATCGCGCTGTGGCGCGACAAGATCGCCGGGGTCGGCCTCGGACGGGCCGCCGAGCTCGTCCGCTCCGCCGGCCTGCACGTCAGCTCCGTATGCCGCGGCGGCATGTTCACCGACCCCGCCGTCGACGTGCGCGAGGACAACCGCCGCGCCGTCGAGGAGGCGGCGACGCTGGAGGCCGACTGCCTCGTGCTCGTCTGCGGCCCCGCGCTCGACCACGACCTGCCCGCCGCCCGGGAACGGGTCCGCGACGGCATCGCCGACCTCCTGCCGCACGCGCGCGCCGCGGGCGTGAAGCTCGCGGTCGAACCGCTGCACCCCATGATGATCAGCCGCCGTTCGGTGGTGAACACGCTGCGCCAGGCCCTGGACCTGTCCGACGCCTTCGACGCCGAGGTGGGCGTGATCGTCGACGCCTACCACGTGTGGTGGGACCCCGAGCTCGACGCGCAGATCGCCCGGGCCGGCGAGCGGATCCTCGGTTACCACGTCTCGGACTGGCTGCCCGAGACCGCCGACCTGCTGCTGGACCGCGGGATGATGGGTGACGGGCTCATCGACCTGCCCCGGATGTCGCGGCTGGTCGCCGAGGCCGGCTACACCGGGCCCGTGGAGGTCGAGATCCTCTCCAGCCACTGGTGGGCGCAGGACCCCGACGACGTCGCCCGCACCGTGCGCAAGCGGTTCGAGGAGTTCGTCTGAGCGAGCCCGCGCCTCACCACCGCGCGGTGGTGGCCGCGTCGGGGACGCCGTCGAAGAACTCGTCCAGCACCCGCTGGGCGAGGTCGTCCCCGGCCGCGGCGAACAGCGTCACCGAGCTGCGCAGCTTCACCGCGTCGATCCCGCCGAACACCGCCTCGGCGTCGCGCGAGCCCTGACCCAGCAGCGCCGCGCAGTTCTCCCGGTACCGGGCGCCCAGCACCGGGTGCGCCAGGTACGCGCGCGCCTCGTCCACGCCCGCGAGGGCGTACGCCACCGACGTGGGCGAGCTGCCCAGCAGCAGCTGCGGGAACTCCCACCACATCCAGTGCGACGTCTTGCGGCCCGCGCGCAGCTCGGTCAGCGCGCGGGCGTGGGTGCCGTCGGAGGCGGGGACGAAGCGGTCGAGGTCCACGGCCCCATGGTGCGCCACCCCGCCGTCGTCCGGGGCGGGGGCCCGCGTGCGGCAGGATTCTCCCGTGACCGTCGCTGCCACCGACCTGCGCATCCCCGACCACCTGCTGCCCGCCGACGGCCGCTTCGGGTCCGGACCGTCCAAGGTCCGTCCCGAGCAGATCGCCGCGCTCGCCGCCGCGGGGCGCACGGTCATGGGCACCTCGCACCGGCAGGCGCCCGTCAAGGATGTCGTCCGGCGCGTGCGGGCCGGGCTGGCCGAGCTGTTCGCGCTGCCCGCCGGGTACGAGGTCGTCCTGGGCAACGGCGGCAGCACGACCTTCTGGGACGTCGCCACCCTGGGCCTGGTCCGCGAACGCTCCCAGCACCTCGTGCTCGGGGAGTTCTCCGCGAAGTTCGCGGCGGCCGCGGCCGCGGCCCCGTTCCTGGCCGACCCCGTCGTCGTGCGCGGCGAACCCGGGACCCTGCCGCGGCTGGGGGAGGTGGCCGACGGCGTCGACGTCGTCGCCTGGCCGCACAACGAGACCTCCACCGGCGTCATGGCCCCCGTCGTGCGGCCCGCCGGGCCCACCGCCGACGAGGGCGGTCCCCTCGTCGTCGTGGACGCCACGTCCGGGGCTGGTGGCCTGGCCGTGGACCTGACCCAGACCGACGCGTACTACTTCGCCCCGCAGAAGGTGTTCGCCTCCGACGGGGGGCTGTGGATCGCGATCCTGTCCCCGGCCGCCCTGGACCGCGTCCGCGAGGTCGGGGCGACGGGACGGTGGACGCCGGCCTCCCTGGACCTGCAGATCGCGATCGAGAACTCGCGCAAGGACCAGACGTACAACACCCCCGCCGTGGCGACGCTGGTCCTGCTCGCCGAGCAGGTCGAGTGGATCCTCGCCCAGGGGGGCTTGGCCTGGGCCGCGGCGCGCACCGCGACGAGTTCGGGGATCGTCTACGACTGGGCCGGCGAGCGGGAGTGGGCCACGCCGTTCGTCGCCGAGGCGCAGGCGCGCTCGCACGTGGTGGCGACCATCGACCTCGAGGAGTCGGTCGATTCCGTGCAGGTTCAACAGGTGCTGCGGCACAACGGCATCGTCGACGTCTTCCCGTACCGCAGCCTGGGGCGCAACCAGTTGCGTATCGGGGTGTTCCCGGCGGTCGAACCCGACGACGTGCGGGCCCTGACGGCCTGCGTCGACCACGTCGTGGCCGAACTCAGGAAAGCCTGACCTGCATTTCTCCGCCGTTGTCAGGAAAGGCGTTCCTGGCTAGCCGTGAACGCCTTTCCTGGTTACTTTCGACGCCATGGCGACCGTGAACCTGGACCTCACCCCGATCCACCAGTGCTCCGTCGACGGCTGCACGTTCAACGCCTCGACGAGCTGCCACGCCCCGGCCATTACCGTGGGCGACCACGGCGCGAACCACTGCGCCACGTTCCTGGGCATCCCGACCAAGCACTCGCCGACCGTCGAGGGTCACGTGGGCGCGTGCCAGCTCGCCGACTGCTCCCACAACTCCGACCTCACCTGCCACGCCGCGACCATCGAGGTCGGCACCGCCGACTCCGGCCAGACCCGCTGCCTGACCTACAGCGCGGCCTGACGGACCCGTTCGAGCTCGGGGGCCAGCATCCGCGCCAGCGCGGGTTCCACGCCCCACGTCCGCGTCAGGTCGTCGTACTCGGCCAGCAGGTCCGCCAGCCGCGACCCGCGGGGTGCGCCCGTGCGCACCGCGCGGATCATCGCGTTGCGGGGCGTGTGGGCGGAGTCGATGAACTCCACCACCTCGACCTTGTAGCCGAGCACCTGCAGCACGAGCGAGCGCAGCGCGTCGGTGAGGACGTCGGCGAAGCGCTCGCGCAGGATGGCGTGCCGCACCAGGGCGGTGCGGTTCTCGTGCAGCTGCCGCTGCACGTCGCGGTGGCAGCACGGCGCCGCGAGCACCAGCGGCGAGCCCCAGCGCACCGCGCGGGCCAGCGCCTCGTCCGTCGCGGTGTCGCACGCGTGCAGGGCCATCACGAGGTCCGGCCGGGCACCGGTGAAGGGTTCTGCGCCCGCGATGGACCCCACCGCGAACTCCAGGCCCGCCAGCTGCGCCTCCCGCGCCGCCTTCAGGCCGGTCGCGACGACGTCCTCGCGCACGTCGACGCCGACCGTGACCAGCTCCTTGCCCCGCTCCCGCGCGGCCTGCCCGAGCCAGCGGTGGGCCGCGAACGTCAGGTAGGCGTTGCCGCACCCGAGGTCGACCGCCCGGACCCGCTCGCCGTCGCGCGAGAGCACCGTCGGGGCCAGGGGGGCGAGCTGGCGCACGAACGCCTCGACCTGCCGGCGCTTGTCGCCGCCGGCGCCCAGGACGCGGAACACCGGGTCGTCGGGGTCCACGAGCCGCTGCTTCGCCTTGTCGTGCCGGGCCGGGCCGGCGGCGTGCTCGGCCGCGGCCCGGTGGACCTGCGCGTCGCCCTTCTTGGTGACCCGCACCTGGACGACCTCGGACGCGGTCTCGACGTGCAGGTTGCCGTAGGGCTCGGCCAGCAGCTCGTCGACGGCCGCCCCCGCGTCGGCGACGGGCACGTTGCGGGTCGAGACGACCGGCCCCGTGCGGGCCGTGAACTGCAGGTGCGGGCCGTTCTTCAGCGCCACGGGGCGGACCTCGACCCGTTCGGCCGCAGGCGGTTCCAGCCCCTTGCGCCGGCCCGCCGCGACCGCCCGCGACAGGTTCGGCGCGTCCAGCAGCAGGGTGCGGACGTCGGCGAGGGCGGCGGTCAGGTCGGTGGGCACGCTCCCATTCTCCCGCGCCCGGCGAGCTCCTCCGCCCACCCCGGCGATCAAGGACCCCGACCCGGCGATCAAGGACGCACCGGCCCCGGCGGGGGCAGCGTTTCCTCGATCGCCGGGGGGATTCCTCGATCGCCGAGGGGAGTTCCTCGATCGCGGGGGTCAGGCGGCGGCCGGGTCCCGGTCGCCGTCGGGGGCCGGCGCGGCCGGCACCAGCCGCAGGTGCGGGGTGCCGCGCCAGGAGTACCGGACCCGGACCCGCGCGCGCCGCAGGAAGAACCAGCCGACCGCGAGCCCCACCAGCGCCGAGGGGATCGAGCCGACGAGGATCGACCACTGCGGCCCGAACGCGGTGCCCACCCACCCGACGAAGGGTCCGCCGACGACCGTGCCGCCCTGCATGAGGGACATGTACAGCGCCATCACCCGGCCGCGCACGGCCGGTTCGGTGCTCATCTGCACCGTCGCGTTCGCCGCGGTCAGCAGCGTCAGCGACGCCAGGCCCATGAAGGGCAGGACGACGAGGTACAGCGCGTACGTCGGCATGAGCGCCGCCAGCGAGGCGAGCACCCCGAACGCGACGGCCGCGCCCACGACGAGCCGGTAGCGGGGGCGGTCGCGCCGGGCCGCCACGAGCGCCCCGGCCAGCGAACCGACCGCCAGGACGGTGCCCGCCAGCCCGTAGCCGGCGGAGTCGGTGCCGAACTTCACGCTCGTCATGAGCGCGCTGGTGAGCTGGAAGTTCAGCCCGAAGGTCCCCACGACGGCGACCAGCGCGAAGATCGCCACCAGGTCGGGGCGCGCCCGGACGTACCGCAACCCCTCGCGCATGCCGCCCGTGCCCTTGGCGGGCTTCTCGCGCGGCACCGGGTCCACCGGCCGCATGAGGTGCAGCATGACCAGCGGGGCCACGAACGACAGCGCGTTGAGCAGGAACACCGGACCGGTGCCGATCCAGGCGATGAGCACCCCGGCCAGGGCCGGCCCGATGAGGCGGGCGGAGTTGAACGACGCCGAGTTCAGGCCGATCGCGTTCGGCAGGTCCTCGCGGGGCACGAGCTGGCCGACGAACGTCTGGCGGACGGGGCCGTCGATGGCGGACGCGCAGCCCAGCAGGACCGCCAGGACGTAGACGTGCCACAGCTGCACGTGACCGGACAGGACCAGGGCGGCCATGACCAGCCCGAGGAACCCCATGACGGACTGGGTGACCATCAGGGTGCGTCGCTGCGGGAACCGGTCGGCGATCGTCCCGGCGATCGGGGCCAGCAGCAGGATCGGGCCGAACTGCAGGCCCGTCGTGATGCCGCCGGCCGTGCCCGAGCCGTGGGTGAGGACCTGGATGACGAGCCAGTCCTGCGCCACGCGCTGCATCCAGGTGCCGACGTTGGAGACGACGGCGCCGCTGACCCAGAGCCGGTAGTCGCGGTGCCGCAGGGAGCGGAAGGTCTGGTTCACGCGCCGATCACCGCGTTGAGGATGCGGGCGGCCTCGGCCAGCGTCGCGCGGTCGGCGGGGGACAGGTCCTCGAGGCGGCGGCTGAGCCAGGCCGCGCGGCGTTCGCGGGTCTCCAGGACCACGCGGCGGCCGGCCTCGGTGGGCGAGACGAGCACCTGGCGGCCGTCGTCGGGGTGGTCGGTGCGGGCCACCAGGCCCGCCTCGACGAGGGAGGCGATGGTGCGGGTCATGGACGGGGGGCGCACGTGCTCGGCCTCGGCGAGCTCGCCGGGGGTGCGGGGGCCGGCGTTGAACAGCTGCGACAGCACGGAGAACTGACCGTCGGTGAGCTCGTCGACGCTCTTCTGGGCGCGCAGGCGGCGGGCCGTGCGCAGCAGCGAGACGCGCAGGTCGACGGCGAGCTGGTCGAGCGGGGCGACCGCCACGTCCACGCCCGCCCCGGTGTCCGGAGCGGGGGTGTCGTCGGCAGTTGGTGGCATGAGGCCACCATATCGTGAGGTCGGCTAATTAGCGAGGTGAAGCAGTTCAGGCGACCCCGCTGCGAGGTACCGCGATTCCCCACAGCGCGTTAGAGTTGGTCACGTTGTGTGATGGACAGACGGGGGTCCTCGGGCCCGCGTCGCGGACGGTGGAGCGAGCGAGTGAGTGGATCTCCGGCGACCTCGGCCACCCGCCGAGCCCGACGCGCCCTGGAACGTGCCGCGGCGGCGGTCGCCGAGTCCGGTCCCGCCCTGCGCACCCGTGACGCGGACGTCGAGCTCGTCGTCGACGGGCCCCTCGGCGCCGACGCCCTCGCGGTCGACCCGGGCCAGGCCTTCGTGCGGGCCCAGCGGCGGTTCAGCGAGTGCGGTGACCTCGCCGCCCTCGGCGAGGAACTCGTCGCGGAGGTCCACGACGCCGGCCACCAGCGCGTCCTGCTGCTGGAGACCGTGGCCCGCTCGCGCCACCGCGAGCTCGAGGTGCTCGCCGCCCGCGGCGACCTCCTGCTCGTGCCCGGCCGCCGCCTCACCGGCGCCGACCTCACCCGCATGTCGCCCTCGGCCGTCGTCGAGCTCGTCCCCGGCCACCCCCGCGCCCCCCGGCTGGCCGTCTGGGGCGTACCCACCTCCCACGCACCGAGCCTGGAGGTCCTCGCCGTCGCCGCCGGTGCCGCCTGGCGGGCCCTGACCGCCACCGCCGAGGCCCTGCGCGCCGCTGGGGAGTCCACCCGCTCGCAGCTGCTGCTGTCCGGGGCGCTGCGGCTGGCCGGTCTCGGGTCGTGGTCCTGGGACCCCGCCACCGGCGTCGTCGCCCTCGACGACCGGCTGCGCGAGATGCTGGGGATGACCGGCGCCGAAGCCGACCCGGACCTGGAGACCTGGCGGCTGCGCATCCACCCCGACGACCGCGGCCCCTTCACCGGGGTCGAGGACCCGGCCGCCCACGCCGGCACGTCGGCCCCGTACCCGTTCCGCGTCGCCGCTCCCGACGGGACCGAACGCACCTTCCTCGGCATGAGCGTCCCCCTGGCCACGACCAGCTCCTCGGTCGTCCAAGGCCTGGTCATGGACGTCTCGGCCGGGGAGAAGTCCACCGGCGAACTCGTCCGCCTCGCCCAGTGCGACTCCCTGACGGGGCTGGCCAACCGCTCCGTGCTCGACGTCCGCCTCGCCGAGGCGCTCGCGGGCGCCAGCGCCAACGACGCCGTCGCCCTCGTCCTGCTCGACCTCGACCGCTTCAAGCTCGTCAACGACACCCTCGGGCACCAGATCGGCGACGCCCTGCTGCGCCAGGTCGCCGTCCGCCTCGAGGACGCCGCCCCGCCCGGGGCGACCCTGGCCCGCCTCGGCGGCGACGAGTTCGTCGTCATGGTCCCCGGCCTCACCCGGCCCGAGGCCGCCGCCCTCGTCGCCCGCGACATCATCCGCCGGCTGCGCTCGCCCATGCTGCTGCCCGGCCTGCCCGAACCCTTCGTCTGCACCTCCAGCGCCGGGGTCGCGGTGGGGCACGAGGGGACCGCCGACGACCTCTTCCGCAGCGCCGACATGGCCCTGTACCGCGCCAAGGACGGCGGCCGCGACCGCGTCGCCCTGTACGACTCCGCCATGCGCGAGGAGGCCCAGGCCCGCCACGACGCCGAGCACCGCGTCCGCCGGGCCCTGCGCACCGACGGCCTGCGCGTCGTCTGGCAGCCCATCGTCGACCTGCGCACCTCCGAGCTCGTCGCCGCCGAGGCCCTCGTCCGCCTCGACGACCCCGTCCAGGGCATCCTCGAACCCAAGCACTTCGTCGACACCGCCGAGGACACCGGGCTCATCGTCGACGTCGACACGTGGGTCCTCGGGGAGGTCCTGCGCCAGCTGCGCGAGTGGCGCCGCGACGGCGTCGGCCTGCAGGTCTCCTTCAACGTCTCCGGCAAGACGCTCGAGCACCCGGCCTTCGCGCACCGGCTCGCCCACAGCGTCGAGTCGACCGGGGCCGCGGGCAGCTCGCTGCTGGCCGAGGTCACCGAACGCACCCTCATCGACCTGTCGACGTCCACCCGCGCCAGCCTGGGCGAGCTGCGCAGCATCGGCGCCCGCGTCGGCCTGGACGACTTCGGGACGGGCTACTCCTCGCTGTCCTACCTCGACCGGTTCCCGCTGAGCTTCCTCAAGATCGACATGAGCTTCGTCCGGCCGCTGGGTTCCTCCGACCGCGCCGAGGCCGTCGTCCGGGCCCTCATCAGCCTCGCCCACGCCCACGGCATGGTCGTCACGGCCGAGGGGGTCGAGACCGAGCTGCAGGCGAAGATGCTGCGGGACATGGGGTGCGACCGCGCCCAGGGGTACCTGTTCGGCCGGCCCGTGGACGCCGGACGCCTCCCGGTCACCTCACGCCCGTAGCGCCCGGCCCAGCCGCGAGACCCCCTCGGCGATCCGGTCGGGGGTGTACGTCGTGAACGACACCCGCAACGTCGAGGGGTTCGCCGGGCCGGCGTAGAACGCCTCCCCGGGCACGAAGGCGACGCCCTCGGCCAGGGCCGCCTCCAGCAGCTTCGCCGTGTCCCGGCCGTCGGGCAGTTCCACCCACGTGAACATGCCGCCCTCGGGTCGCGACCAGGTGCTGCCCGTCGGCAGTTCGCGCCCCAGCGCGTCCAGCAGCGCGTCGCGGCGCTCGCGGTAGGCCGCGACGACCCCCGCGACGTGCGCGTCGAGGTCGGTGGCGCCCAGGTACTCCGCGGCGGCGGCCTGGTCGACCGTCGACGTCTGCAGGTCCGCGGCCTGCTTGGCGACGACGACGGCCGGTCGCAGCGCGCCGGGCAGCCTGGCCCAGCCCAGCCGCAGGCCCGGGGCGCCGATCTTGGAGAAGCTGCCCAGGTGGATCGTCAGGTCCGCCGCCGCCGGGTGCGCGGCGAGGGGGGGCAGGTGCTCCCCGGAGTACCGCAGTTCCCCGTAGGGGTCGTCCTCGACGACCCACACCCCGTGCGCCGCGGCCAGTTCGGCGATGCGGGCGCGCCGGTCGGCGGACAGCGTGCGGCCCGTGGGGTTGGCGAAGTTCGGGACGAGGTAGAGCACCGCGGGCCGGTGGGTCGCGAACACCTCCGCGACCGATTCCGGCACGGCCCCGTCGTCGTCGCTCGCGACCCCGACCAGGTCGGCGCCGGCCAGGGAGAACGACTGCAGCGCAGCCAGGTAGCTGGGTTCCTCGACCGCGACGACCGCACCGGGTTCCAGCAGCGCGGTCGTCAGCAGCGTCAGCGCCTGCTGCGAGCCCGTCGTGATCAGCAGGTCGTCCGCCGCGGTCGGCAGGCCGCGCCGGGTCAGCCGCGCCGCGACGAGCTCGCGCAGCCGCGGGTCGCCCTCGGTGGCCGCGTACTGCAGGTTCCGGCGCGCCGCCGGCCCGCTCAGCGCGCGGTCGTAGGCGGCGCGCAGCCCCTCGGCGTCGAACAGCTCGGGGGCCGGCAGACCGCCCGCGAAGGAGATCACGTCGTGCGCGGACGTGAGCGCGAGCAGGTCGCGGACCGGTGAGGACCGGACCCCGGCGAGGCGGCGGTTGAGCGCGGGTTTCGGCACGGGTCTGCTCCCCAGGTGGTGGCGTTCGGGTGGAACCCGGTGCGGTGCAGCGATCGTGACGCCGCGCGCAGCGGGGGGACGCGACCTGGGTGAGGAGCGTTGCCCGGGATCCTACGCCCTGCGGACCTCAGGCCCGGTGCACGTGGGCGGCGTCCGCCTGCGCGATCGGGCGCAGGACGATCTTGTCGAGGTCGACGTGCGACGGGCGCGTCACCGCGAACGCGATGACGTCGGCGACGTCCTCGGCGCTCAGCGGCTTCAGCCCCTCGTACACCTTGTCGGCCGCCTCCTGGGACCCCAGGCGGACGACGGAGAACTCCGTCTCGACCATCCCGGGGGCGATCTCGGTGACCCGCACGGGTTCGCCGAGCAGTTCCTGGCGCAGCGTCCGGACGACGGCGTTCACCCCGTGCTTGACGGAGGTGTACCCGGCCCCGCCGGGGTAGACCTCGAAACCGGCGATGGACCCCAGGACGACGACGTGCCCGTCGCCGCCGCGCCGCATCCCCGCCAGCAGCGCCTGGTGCACCCGCAGCAGGCCGACGACGTTGACGTCGTACATGGCCTTCCAGCCCTCGGGGTCGCCGTTCTCGATCGTGTCGCTGCCGAACGCGCCGCCCGCGGAGTGCACCACGACGTCGACGTCGCCGACCGCGGCGGCCATCGCGGCCACCGAGTCCGCGTCGGTCACGTCCAGCGCGACGGCCCGGCCGCCGACCTCCGCGGCCAGCGCCTCCAGGCGGTCCACCCGGCGGGCGGCGGCGATCGTGGCGAAACCGGCGGCGGCCAGGGCGCGCACCGTGGCGGCACCGATCCCGCTGCTGGCGCCGGTGACGAGGGCCGTGCGCCGGCGGGTGTCCTGAACCGTGTCCTGGGGAGCCATGCCGTCATCCCAGCAGACGGACCCGCGAGGGGGGACACTGACCCCGTGCCCCTGTTCCTGCCGCCGTCCAAGGCCAAGCCCCCGCCCCCGCCGCTGCGGACCGACGACCGCCGGGCCGTGCTGGTCGGGCTGGGCGTCTGGGCGGTGCTGCTCGTCGTCGCGCTGGCCGTGCCGGAGGTGCGCGGCACGGGAGAGGGGCGCTGGCTCGGGTCCTGCGTCGCGGGACTGCTGCTGGGGCTGGTCGGGCTCGGGTACGTCCACCGGCGCGAACGCCGCGGGCGCCGGGACCGCTGACCCGTCGCCGTCACTGCAGCGAGCCGACCCCCTTGGCGATGACGACCACCGAGGTGATGAGCGCGGTCGTCGCCTCGAAGCCCATGAGCACCTTCGCGCGCGGGGTCAGCGGCATGGTGTCGGTCGGGCTGAAGGCGGAGGAGTTCGTCAGGGACACGTAGAGGTGGTCGACATAGCCGGGGATCCATCCGCTGACGGCGCTGGAGCCCCGGCGGACCTCCTCGACGGTGTCGTCGTCCTCGTCCTGCGTGAAGCGGAAGTCCGCGGCCTGCAGCCGGTCCCGCCGCGTCTGCTGCCGGGCCACCGGGCCGCCGCGGTCCAGCTCCCAGAACAGCAGTCCGAAGACGATGACGTTCGTGACCCAGATCTGCAGCGCGGCCAGGAGCAGCGGCGGCCCGCCGGCCTTCGTCGCCACCAGGGCGTGCAGCAGGACGGTGAGCGCGTAGAGGTTGGTGGCCAGCACCAGCACGGTGAGCGCGATGGACGTGCGGCGCGACCACCGCGTCCGCGGTCCGCTGCGCACCGGGTTGGCCACGACGACGGCGACGAGGAGCAGGACCTCGAGCACGGGCACGGCCAGGCGCGGGCCGGGGATCAGCTTCTCGGGCAGGACGGCGTACAGCGCGATGGCCACGGCGGTGGCCACGGTGGCCGGCAGTCGTGTCTCGCCGCGCCGTGGGTGCCGGCCGCGGGTGAACTCCACCCGGCCATTCGACCAGGTCCGGCCGCGGACGCACGGCGGCCCGCCGGCGGGGCCGGCGGGCCGTCGTGGAGGAGCGTCGGGCAGCGGCTGAGCCGTCAGTCCGTCTCGGCGCTCGCGACGTACGCGCCGGGCACCTTCCCGGGCACGTAGATCACCGAGTCACCGGGGTAGGGCACCGTCCAGCCGTGGGTGCGGTACCAGGTGTAGCGGTTCATCTGCTCGGGGTTGGCCTGGTCGGGAGCCGCGCCGGCGCCCGTGAAGTGCTGGGACTTCGCCCACGCGGCCCACTGGTCGGCGACGGCCTGCTGGCTCGCGGGGACCGCCGTCTCCTGCTGGACCTGGGCCTTGAGCTGCGCGGCCCTCGCCCCCGTCAGGCCCAGGGTGTCCTCGCCGCAGGCGGGTGCGGTGGCCACGCCCTCGGTGAGCGGCACCTGGTTGGGGACCGCGGTGAAGGGCGTGAGGTCCGGCTTGCTCGTGAAGGCGGAGGCCATGGGCGTGGCCGCGGCGAGCTTCTGGTTCAGCGGCTGCGCACCCAGGATCTGCTGGATCGTGCGCACGACGGTCAGCTGGGAGTAGTAGGTGCTGTCGACCTTCCCGTGCTGGGCCCACGGGCTGATGATCTGCACGGGCGCCCGGTGGCCGTCGACGTGGTCGGCCCCGGCCTGGCTGTCGTCCTCGACCACGAAGATCGCGGAGTCCTTCCAGTACGGGCTGTGGGAGATCTCGTCGACGATCTTGCCGACCGCCAGGTCGTTGTCGGCGACCTGCGCGCGCGGGTCCGGGGTGCCGCCGGTGTGGTCGCTGGAGAGCCAGAACGTGTTCAGCGCCGCCGGGCCGTTCTTCTCGAAGTCCTGCTTCCACACCTGGTAGCGGTACAGGTCCGGGATGTCGGTGTCGAACTTCGGGTAGGCGTGGTCGGTGATCGCGTTCAGGGACGGGATCGGCGACTCGGAGTCCTGCCGGATCGAGGGGTCGAACAGGGTGGCCGGGTCGCCGCCCTGGTCCACGCCGGTGGCCGCGCAGTAGTACGACTGCCACGTCGCGGTGGCGGGTTTGGTCTCGAACTGGGTGAACTCGCCGAAGTTGCGCGCCGTCTTCCCGGCCGACTGCACCGACGTCCACAGGAACCCCGAGCGCTGATGGCCCAGGACGTCGTCCTCGGTGTCGTAGCTGCGGACGTACTCCCCGGCGGAGGACTCGGTGTACTCGGGGTTGTCGCCCTGCATGAGCCAGTTGTGGCCCTCGGCGGAGTTCGTCCCGACGTCGTAGAGGTTGTCGTAGAGGCCGAACTGCTTGGCCAGCGCGTGCTGGTTCGGCGTGACCTTCGCCCCGAACTGCGCCAGCGACGGGTCGCCGTCGCCGCGCGGGTCGTCGCCGTACACCTGGTCGTAGGTGCGGTTCTCCTTCACGAGCAGGAACACGTGCTTGATCGTGGACGGGTCGCCGACGCGGGCCGGGACGGGGACCGCGGCCGGGGTGCGGCCCTTCGCCTGCGCGACGTCGTCCTTCCCCCAGCCGTTCTGGGCGAACACCGTCGCGGTGTCCTTGGCGATCTGCGCCGTCGTGGGCAGCCGGAACCGGGTCAGGGACGCGGTCGTGCTGTGCGTGCCGTGGCCGGTCGCCGGGGTCGTGCCGGTGCCCTCCTTGAACGTGAGTTCGGGACCACGCGCGTCGATGCCGCGGGTGTTCGTCACGACGACCTGGTTCCCGACGGCCGCCACGTCCGCGGGGTAGTAGTCGGTCGGCAGCAGCCCGAGGTAGCCGACGGGTTCCTGCGGGCGGCCCGCGTAGGTGTAGACGGCGACGGCGTTCGCCCGGGCCAGGGTGATGAGCAGGTGGCCGTCCTTCGTCGTCGCGATCGCGGTCGGCTGGTAGCCGACGTCCGCCGAGGCCCACGGCTTGGTCGAGATCGTCTGCACGACACGGCCCTTGCGGGTGTCGACGACCGAGACGCTGTCGTCGCCGGTGTTCGCGACGAACAGCGCGCCCCCGGAGACGTGCAGCGCGGTGGGGTGCAGACCGACGTCGATCGAGCCGACCGCGGCCCCCGGGTGGGCGGTGTCGATGACGCTGAGGGTGCCCGTGGTGGAGGTCCCCAGGTACGGGTCGGCGGGCACGGCGGTCCCGTAGGAGTTGATCGCCGTCTCACCCGGTCGCGGCGCGCGCCCGCCCTCGTCGCTGACGTAGAGCGTGCCGCCCACGAGGGCGACCTGGCGCGGGGCGGTGCCCACGGCCCACGTCCGCTGCACCTTCCCGGTCGAGGGGTTCAGCGCCGCGACGGAGTTCTGCCCGTTGAGGGCCACGTACAGCGTCCCGCCGTCGGCGGAGTAGGCGGCCCCGCCCGGCAGCGCCGACTGCCCGTTCACCTGCGGCAGGGGAACGACGGTCCCGGCGCCCAGGGTCCCGTCGGCGTTCACCGGGAACCGGGTCAGCCCGTCGGTCTGGGCCAGCCACACGAATTTCCCGTCCGGGGAGAACGTCGGGGCCTCCTGCCCGACGCTGCCGTCGGCGATCTTCGCGTTCGCCGCGGCGCCCGTGCCGACCGTCCAGACGAGCTCGTAGCTCTTCAGGTCGAAGATCTGCAGGACGATCGACTTGTCGGTGCTCGCCGCGGCCAGGAACCGCCCGTCGGGGCTGACGGCCGACCCCATGATCTTGCCGTTGTCCGTGACGAGCCGGTCCCCGAGGGGTTTGAGGACCTGGTCGGAGGAGATCTGCAGCCCGGTGCCGTAGGTGGAGCCGACCCGGTGGTGGCCGAAGACCGTGGTGGTCGCGTAGGCCACCCCGCCGCCGGTGACGACGAGGACGGCGGTCCCCGCGGCGGCGAGCGGCAGGGCCCGGCGGCCGAGGACCTGCGGCAGCCGCCGCCGGACGGCCCGCGGTGCGCGGCGCCGTGTGACGTGGTTCATTCTCAGCCCTTCGTGGTGGTGGCGAGCAGGTCGACCGAGCCGTCGAACTGCCAGAGCGGGTTGGGGCCGGGCCCCGTGACGGTGGGGACGGGGAAGAACCCGTTCACCGTCTGCGGTCCGTCCCCGTCGGCGACGTAGCGCCCGTCGGCGGTGACGTCGAGCTGGTAGACGGCCGAGCCGGTCGCGGTGGCGCCGGGGATGTGCCAGCTCACGACGCAGCGCCAGTCGTTGCCCGGGCCGCTGTCCTCGACCCGGTCGCCGCCCTTGTCGCAGGTGGCACCGGTGCGCAGCTGCGCCTCGGGCACGTCGGGCCGGCCCAGCTCCCGGGTCTGCAACCGGTACAGGTGCGCGTAGCTCGTCGCCAGCGAGGTTTCCAGCTGCGGGCCGGTGACGCCGGCGCCGGTGACCGGCGTCGTGGCGGCCAGGAGCCCGATCGTCGCGGCCAGCAACCCGACCGGGGGGAGCACCGCGCGGACCGCGACCCCGGCACCGGAGCCGTCGTGGGCCGGGCCGGTGAAGTCGCGGCGCAGGAACAGGTGGCGCGCCAGCGCCGTCGCCAGCACCGCCCACGCCAGGGCCACCCCGACCCCCAGCAGCAGGGGGGTCGTCTGAGCGGGGGAGGTGAACAGCCCGTGCCAGGCGGTGAACGCGAAACCCGGCAGCGCGGCCCGGACGACGACCGGCAGCGGCAGCAGCTGCACGAGCTGCAGCACCAGGGCCAGCAGCGCCGGCAGGAGCAGACCCACGGGGGAGCGGCCGAAGACCACCGAGCCGAGCAGGCCGACCGCGGCGAAGGCCGCCGTGGGGGCCAGCACCGCGGCCCAGGCCAACAGCACCGTCGCCCCCGCGCGCGCCGGGCCCAGCAGGTGTCCGTCCAGGCCCACCAGCGGGTGGGGCCCGACGGCCAGCAGCCCGCCGGCGGTGCTCGAGACGGCCAGGCCGAGCACCACGACCAGCAGCACGGTGGCGGCGGCGAGCGCCTTGGTGGTGAAGATCCGCCGGGGGGAGCCGACGACGGTCAGCAGGTGGCGCCACGTCCCGAGCCGGTCCTCGGCGGCGAACACGTCCCCGGCCACCAGGGACGTCGCCAGCGGCAGGACCCAGCTGCAGCAGAAGGACAGCACGACGAGGGGACCGGCCCAGCCGCTCTGCCCCATCCAGCGCCCGAAGACGGTGTCGGTGGGCAGCGTGCTCTGCCGGCTGATGGCGGCCACCAGGACACCGGGGCCCAGCCAGCCCACGAGCAGCAGGGCGCGGGTGCGCCACTGGGCGGTGAGCTTGAGCAGCTCGAAGCGGTACCCGGGCAGGGCGGGGGCCGGGCGGCTGCGCGCGGCCGACGGCGCGGCGAGGGTCGTCACGAGTGCTCCCCCGTCTCGGTCAGGGCCAGGAACGCCGCCTCCAGCGGGCTCACGACGGGCGCCACCTCCCGCACCCCCACGCCGGCGCGCACGAGCCGGGCGACGAGGTCCTCCAGCGCCGGCACCGAGCCGCGCACGAGGAGCGCGTCGCTCTCGCGGCCCCGGACGAGGTCGTCGTCCGGCAGGAGCCGCACCCCCGGGGTGGCGGCGGCCACCCGCCGGGCGGTCCCGGGGCTGGACGTCACGAGCCGGTGGTCGAGCTCGCCGGACTCGGCGGCCAGCTTGCCGATCGGCCCGCTGAACACCGCCCGGCCCCCGGCGAGGAGGGTGACGTCGCTGCACAGCGCGGCCACGTCGTCCATCCGGTGGCTGGACAGGACCACCGAGGTGCCCCCGGCGGCCAGGCCGGCGAGCACGCGCTGGACGTGGCGGGCCCCGGCGGGGTCGAGGCCGTTGGAGGGTTCGTCCAGGACGAGCACGCGCGGCTGCAGCAGGAGGGCGGCGGCCAGCCCGAGGCGCTGGCGCATGCCGAGGGAGAACCCGCGCACGCGGTCGTCGGCGACGTCGCCGAGCCCCACCTGCTCCAGGGCCTCGTCCACGCCCCGGCGCTCGCGCCGGCGCAGGTCCGCGACGGCGGTGAGGTTCTGGCGCGCGGTGAGCTGGGGGTAGAGCCCGGGGCCGTCGACGAACCCCGCGACACCCTCGGGCACGCCCGCCCCGGGGCGCAGGACGGTGCCCAGGAGTTCCACGCTGCCGCGGTCGGGCGCCGACAGGCCCAGCAGCAGGCCCAGCAGGGTCGTCTTGCCGGCCCCGTTGGGGCCGACGAGCCCGTGGACCCGGCCCTCGGCGACGTCGAGGTCGACGCCGTCCAGGGCGATGACGTCCCCGAACCGCTGGTGGACGCCGCGCGCCCTGATGGTCCCCACGTGCGTCACAGACCGCTCCTCGTCCCGGCTCAGGGCCAGACGCTAGGAGCCCGTCCTCCCCGCCGGGGGACCGTGCGGGGAACGGCAGATGAACGTTGCTGGAGGCAACTGGTGAGGGTCGGCTTCGTGCCACGAGCGGTGGGTCCCCGGCCCGGGCGGGTGCTGTCCGGGACCGGGTCAGCCGGTCGGGACCCCCGCGCGCCGCCGCCGGTACGCCGCCGCTTTCGCCCGGTCGCCGCAGCCGCTCATGCCGCACCAGCGTCGTCTCCGGCCGCGGGAGGTGTCCACGAACACCCGCGTGCACCGCTCGTCGTCGCACCACGACAGCGCCGCCCGCTGCGGGCCGGACAGCAGGTCGAAGCAGTCGCGCACGAGCCCGGACAGCACCGCGTCGAGGTCGCCGCTGCGTTCGACGGCGCCTGCGTCCCCCAGGTGCAGACCGACCGGGGGCCGGAGCGCGGTGGTGTTCAGCAGCTCCCGCGCGGACGGTGGGGCGGGGGTGCCGTCCAGCGCGGCGGCCAGGACGGCGAACAACGCCTCACGGACCTCCCGGGCGCGGACGAGCTGGGCCGCGGACACCGCGGGAGGGCGGTCCAGCAGGTGCGCCTGCCCGATCCAGCGCTGCAGGTCCGCGGGGACCCGCAGCCGTTCCAGGGCGGTGGTGCGGCGTTCGGCGACGGTGCCGACGAAGTCCAGGCACGCCCGACCGCCGACGAACTCGAACACCGACCCGCCCGGGCCGGTGTCACCGCTGTCCGCGTCCACGTCCACGTGCTCCTCCACGTCACCACCTTGACCGGTGACGGATCGGACTGCAAGGCTCGGGCCGCAATCACCTCCTCGACCGGTGACGCACGTGGTCGCCGGCCCACCGGCAGGAGCCGTCGATGACGTCGTCACCCACCTCGCCCGCAGCAGCGGTGAACCCCGCGCTGCTGCGCACGCCCCTCGCCCGCTACGGCGCGGTCGCGGTGCTGGTGCGCCTGGGCGACGAAGGAGCCCGGGTCGCCCTGGTCCTCGCGGGGGCCCGGCACGGCGGTCCGGCGCTGAGCGGTCTGCTCGTGGCGGCCCTGCTCGTCCCCCACGTGGTGGCCGCCCCGGCCGTGGGCGTCGTGACCGACCGCGCCCGCCACCCCCACCGGTGGCTGGCCGGGGCGGCGGTCGTCTTCGGCCTCGCCCTGGCCGCCGCCGCGGTCGGCCTGGGACGGGTCCCCGACCCGGTCGTCCTGGTCGTCCTGCTGACGGGCGGCTGCTGCGGCCCGGCGCTCACCGGCGGTCTGTCCAGCCGGGTACCGACGCTGACCGCCGGGGCCGGGGCCGGGGCCGGGGCCGGGGCCGGGGCCGGGGCCGGGGTCGGGACGGCCCGGGCGTTCGGACTGGACTCCCTGACCTACAACGTGTGCGGGATCGCCGGCCCGGCGCTGACCGGCGTGGTCTCGACGCTGACCTCCCCGCGGGTCGCGCTGGGCCTGCTCGCGCTCAGCTGCGCCCTGGGCGCCGCGCTGCTGCTCACGCTGCCCGGACGCACCGGTCCTGCGGTCGGCGCCGCCCGTCCGGCGCGGGTGGGCAGGACCGGTGCAGCGACCGCCGGCGCCCGGGCGATCCTCGGGGAACCGACGCTGGCCGCCGTCACCCTCGCCAGCAGCACCGCTCAGGTGGGCCTGGGCGCTCTGCCCGTCGTCGCCGTCGTCCTGGCCTCCCGGGCCGGCGACCCGCAGCTCGCGGCCTGGTTGCTGAGCCTCAACGCCGCCGGCGCGCTGCTGGGATCGCTGGCGTGGACGTGGCGACCGGCTCCACCCGCCCGGGCGGCACGCTGGTGCCTGCTGAGCCTGCTGGGCGTCGGGAGCCCCGTGGCCCTCACCGCCGTGGCACCCGGTCCGGCGCTCGCGGCCGTCCTGTTCGCCGTCAGCGGGACCTTCACCGGCCCGTTCACCGGGGCCCTGTTCACCACCCGCGACCACCACGCCCCGCCGGGCTCCAGGGCGCAGGTCTTCACGCTGGCCGCCGGGCTCAAGGTGAGCAGCGCCGCCGCGGGAGCGGCCCTGGCCGGCCTCCTGACCGACCGGGGGACCGCCGTCCTCCTCGTGGGGGCCGGCGCCCTGCCCGTGCTCGCGGCCGCGGCGGGTGCCGCGCTGCGCCTGCGCGGCACCGGCGACGGTCGCCGCGGGTGAGACGGCGCCCGGCCGCTCAGGTCAGCCCCGGCAGCTCCCCGCCGAGGACGCCGGCCGGGTCGTCACCGGCGAGCAGCCGGGCCAGCGCCCCCCGGGCCCACCACGCCCCCGCGGCCTGGGCCAGCCCGTCGGCCGCGGCGGCGGTGCCCGTGGCCACCACGTGGTCCGCGTCCGCGTCCGCACCGACCCAGAACGGCACCGGGACCCCGTCGCACGTCAGGGTCGGCACCGACGTCCACGTGGCGGGCAGCCCGGGGACCAGGGCGTGGGCGGCGGCCGGGACCGGGCGCTGCGTCCCGCCCGGGTGGGCCAGGACCCCCTCGGCACGGTCGGAGGCCAGGTCCACGTCGAGCAGGTCGGCGACGCGGGCGGCGTGCGGGACGAGCAGGCGCGGCCCCAGGTCCGTGCGCGCGGCCCACGCCGGGGAGTCGGGCACGACGACGTCGTCGGCGTCAGCGGACACCACCCGCCCGTCCGCGTCGAGCGCGGCGAGCCGCTCGGGCGCGAGCCGCCCGGCGTCCTGCGCCGACCGGCCGAGCAGGGCCCACAGGGCCAGCAGGTCCGCGGCCGCGGGGGTCCGCGCGGCGCTCGCGTCCAGCAGGGGCTCCAGGTCGTCGACCCCGGCGGCCGCCAGGTCGGGCAGGACGCCGAGGGCGCGGCGGGCGCTCGCGGGCAGCTCGCCCACCCAGGCCGGGGCGGGCGGCAACCAGTCCGGGGCCGTCCCCGCCGGGTCGCGCGAGACGGCGGGCAGCGGCCCGTGGCGCCGCAACCACCACGCCAGGTGGCCGGGGCGCCGGTGGCCCCCCACCACCCAGGGAGCGGTCAGCGCGCGCAGCCCCGCGGGGTCGGCGACCAGCGCGGCGAGCACCTCGGGCCACGCGTCGACGACGAGGTCGAGGTCGCGCACCGACCCCGCGCCGTGGACGGTCGGACCGGCGACCGGGTCGTCCAGCGCGTCGAGCGCCTCGCCCCAGACCTCCTCGACGTACCGCTCGACGTCCACAAGACCGGCCTCGGCGGCGGTCCCGACGTCGGTGAGATCCAGGTCGGCCTCGACGAGGGCCGGGCCCGCGAGCACCCCGACCGCCCGCAGGACGTCCGGACCCCACTCCCGCAGCAGGTCCGGGTGCACCGGGGCCACCGCCGCGGGGTCCAGGGCGCGCTCGGCCAGCGTCCCCGGCAGCACGAGCGCCCCCGCCGGGGCCAGGTCGTCGCGGTCGTCGGGCAGGGCCAGGTCGGACAACCACGCCAGCTCCCGCGCCACGCGGGCGGCGCGCTCGGCGGTGCCGGAGGGGACGTCGGTGGGCTCGTCGTCACCGTCGGGCCCCACCGCCGCGGCCACGACGTCGAGCACCGCCGCGGCCACCTCGTCGGGGTCGTCGGCGTCGGGGGAGGCCTGCACCGCCGCACGGACCGCGGGATCGGTCAGGACCGCCCACGCGCCACCCTCCCGGGCCCCGAGGCGGACGAGCAGGTCCCGCGCCGGACCCGCGGCCACCTCCGGCGCGGCCACCCGCAGCCCGAAGCCGGCCAGCAGCCCGGCCGTCTCCGGGTCGACGTCCAGGTCCCCGTCCGGCAGGACGACCCCCGCGACACCGTGCACCCGCCGGCCCCCCAGCAGCGGGACCGGCAGCCCGCTCAGCGCCTCCCGGGCCAGCGGGTCGCCCGCCAGCGGCGCCAGCGCCGCGAACAACGCCCGCGACCCCGGCCCGTCCAGACCGGGCAGGACGTCCAGGACCTCGGCCAGGCCCATCCGCGTCACCCCGAGCTCGGTGAGCAGCCGGTCGGTGCCGCGCCCGGCGGCGACCAGCCCGGCCAGCGCCGGGGCCAGCGCAGCCAGCAGGGCGGGGTCGTCGGAGCCCGGCCCGGTCAGGGCGACCGCCGAGCTCGGCCGGACCGCCAGCGGGGCCCCGTCGACGCGTTCGACGCACACCAGCAGCGGGACGTCGCGGGCCCGGTCCAGCACCCGGCGGCGCAGCTCGGCGTCCACCCGTCCCGCCGCAGCCCCGTACGGCAGCAGGGACAGCGCGTCGCCGCCCTCGGCGGCGACCTGCGCCAGCAGGTCCCCGTAGGCGTCGGCCGCCGCGTCCAGCAGCACCTCCGTCGCCCGGCCCGGGGCCAGCCGGCGCCGGTCCGGGCCCAGCGGGAAGGTCGCCACCAGCAGCGCCGGCCACGGCAGGTCCTCGTCGGTCGGGGTCGGCGCGCACACGACCCCGGGACCCGGCGCCCCGTCCACCGGCAGGGCCCACGTCAGGTGCCAGCCGAGCCGGCCGCGGTCCTCGACCCCGCGGCCGGCGACGTCGGCGGCGGACAGGCGCCCGCTGCGGCGCACCACTCGCCACCGCTGCTCGACGTCGGCCACGGCCCGCACCGGTGCACCCGGCAGGTCGACGACGATCTCGTCCAGGCCGGGCAGGGCCAGCAGCAGGACGTCGGCGGCCGCGTCGGTGGCGGCGTCGGCGGCCAGGTCCCGCAGCGCCGACTCCACGAGGTCGCGGGCCGCGGCGTCCCGCAGCGGCAGCTCGACGACGGTCTCGTACCCCTCGGGCACGGGCGCGGCGAGCGGGGCCGGGAACGGCAGCCGCAGGGCCGGCACGTGACCGGCGCGGGCCCGCAGCTCGCGCTGCGCGCCGGCGCTGCCCCGGGTCCGGACCAGCTCGGCGGAGTCCTCGCGGCTGAAGCGGACCGCGCCCGTGGAGGACCGCAGGGCCGGGGCGTCGGTGACCGCCAGGACCGCGGCGAAGCCGACGCCGAACCGGCCGACGGAGCCGCCCTCGTCGCGCTTGGCGCTCGCGCGCAAGGTGGCGAGGGCGCCGACGCCCTCGGCGCTCAGCGGCGCACCCGTGTTGGCGGCGAGCAACCGGCCGGGCCCGCCGGCGGGGTCGTCGACCAGGCGCAGCAGCAGCCGGCCCGGCACCCCGGCGGCCGCGGCGGCGTCGGCGGCGTTCTGGGCCAGCTCCACCACGAGCCGGTCGCGGTAGGCGCCGAGGGCGGCGTCCTCCTCGGCGTTGGCGTCCTCCCGCAACCGCTCGGGGGAGGCGTTCCAGGCGGCGAGGACCCGCTCGACGACGTCCGCGGTGCCGAACGGGTCCTCGACGGCGCGCACGGCCTGGTTCAGCTGGTGGCCTCGACGGCCCCGGGAGCCTGCCCGGGCTCGTCCCCGGTCGCGCCCTCGGTCGCGTCGCCGGTCGCGTCGTCGGGCGCGAGCTCGTCGGGCCCGAAGAGCTCGAGACCGTCGGGGGACAGGTCGTCGATCAGCGGGGCCGACGGTTCCTCGGCGGCGCTCTCGACGTCGGTCTCGCTGTGCGCACCGCACCCGTGGTCGACGCTCACGACCCGGGCGTCCTCAGGGGACCACTCGTTGGCGCAGACGCCGAAGACCTGCCGCAGGGACCCCGCGACGGGCACGAAGAACCCGCACGTCGAGCACGGCGCCTTGGCGTGCTCGGCGATCTCGCTCCTCGGGCCGCGGTCACCCTCGTACCAGCGGGCGGCGGCCTCGTCGCGGCCCTGCGCGGACAGGACGCGCTCACGGCCCAGGCCGAGCTCCCACAGCGCCACCGCGTCCACGTCGTCGTCCCCGGTCGCCTCGAAGCCCTGCTCGAGCAGCGGGTCGTCGGCCTTGCGCGGCAACGTGTCCTGGGGCCCGACGTCGCCGGGGCGCAGCCGCTCGGACCAGGGCAGCCACACCGGCGGCTGGAGCGCGTCCTCGCCGGGCAGCAGGCAGACCTCGCTGACCGTGACGTTCCTGGCCCGCGAGGCGCGCGTGACGGTGACCGTCCAGCGCCAGCCGCGGTAGCCCGGCAGCAGGCACGCGAACGTGTGGCTGACCAGGCGGTCGCCCTCGGCGACCGCGCCGAGGTGCTCGCCGACGGTGCCCGGTTCGGCGATCTCCTCGGCGGCCTCGCGGGCGAGGTCCACCGCGGCGGCCGTGGCGGCGTCGAGGGTCGGCTTGCGCGGCTTGCGGACGCGCTTGACCGGTCCCGGGGCCACCTCGGTCGCGGGGTCGGTCGCGGGGTCGGTCGCGGGGTCGGTCGCGGGGTCGGTCGCGGGGTCGGTCGCGGGGTCGGTCGCGGGGTCGGTCGTCTCCTGGGTCACGCTCACGCCTCGATGTCGTCGGCGACGGCCCGCAGGACGGTCGCGATCTTGGCCGCGCCGGCCTTGTCGGGGTAGCGGCCGCGGCGGAAGGAGCCCGAGAGGCCGTCGAGCAGCTTGATGAGGTCCTCCACGATCGGGACCATGTCCTCGGGCTTCTTGCGCGTCGCGCGGCTCACGGAGTGCACCGGGTCCAGGACGCGCACCGACAGCGCCTGGTTGCCGTTCTTGCCCTGCACGACGCCGAACTCGACGCGGGTGCCCTTCGCGAGCGTCGTCGTGCCGGCGGGCAGCGCGGAGGCGTGCACGAACACCTCGTCGCCCCCTTCGGCGGCGAGGAAGCCGAAACCCTTGTCGGCGTCGAACCACTTGACCTTGCCAGTCGGCACGGGAACCTTCTCCAGTTTGCGGTGCCGGGCGCTGCGGGGGGCCGCGCGCACCGGCGGGGTGCGTTCTCGGGTCTGAGCGGGACCACGACCGGCGGACCGGGAGGTCCGCCTGGACGTGAGCCGTCCCCACCAGGTTAACGGGGGCCGGGCACCGTCCGCTTCCCGTCGCGCAGGTCGGTCGCGTGGCCCTCGAGCCAGGCGGGGAAGTCCTCGAGCCCGCCGAGCACGACGTCGGCCCCGGCCTCGCGCAGCGCGGCCGCGTCGTGCGAGCCCGTCGTCACCGCGACCGCGACCGCCCCGGCCACCCGGGCGGCCCGCACGTCGCCGGGGTGGTCGCCGACGTAGGCCGTCGCGCCCAGCTCGCGCAGCCGCACGCCCTTGTCCTCGGCGAACAGGTCGCCCGTGACGTCCTGCGCGGCGATCGAGGAGGCGAGGCCGGTGCCGGCCAGGACCCGGTGGACGTTCGGGGTGTGCTTGGCGCTCACGACGACGCTGCGGCCCCCGTGCCCGGCCGGCGCGCTCAGGGCGGCGGCCGCGGCGGGGTAGGAGCGGACGGTGGGCACGCCGAGGGCGGGGTACAGCTCGCGGTACCGCGCGGTCAGCCGGGCGACCTCGGACGCGGAGCGGCCGGGGGCCAGGCCGGCGACGATGAGCTCCAGCGGCATCCCGGCGTACGGCCAGACGTCCGCGGCGCTCACCTCGACGCCGACCTCGGCCAGGACGGCGCGCATCGTCGCGGCGATCCCGGCGCTGGAGTCCACCAGCGTCATGTCCAGGTCGAACCCGACGACCGGTACCGCCGAGCTCGGCCGGGGAGGGGCTGCGGTGTCGTCGGTCCCGGGCACGGAGCTCATGCCCCGACCCTACGGGGTGCGTCGCGCGGACCCGGCCGCTGCGCCCCACCCCGGCGACGGTCCGGAGATCACGCGGTGAGACGCTTCGGGCGGCCGGTTGCGCACCGTCGGAGGCTGCGCGAAGGTCGCGGGTGCGAGGCGGGGTCCACGAGTCCGGCCCTCGTCCCGCCCAGATCGACGCTGACGAGGAGAAGGCATGGCTGAGTACACCCTTCCGGATCTGCCCTACGACTACTCCGCGCTCGAGCCCCACATCTCCGGGGCGATCATGGAGCTGCACCACGACAAGCACCACGCCACCTACGTGGCGGGCGTGAACACCGCCCTGGAGAAGCTGGCCGAGGCCCGCTCGAAGGACGACCTGGCCACGGTCAACCTGCACGAGAAGAACCTGGCCTTCAACCTCGGCGG